>JANYDO010000392.1 GCA_025363605.1 Candidatus Kapaibacterium sp. | reverse complement strand
TCAAAATCAAACTCAGGAACGTCGAAATTGTCATCCTCAGTCTCATCATTGGGATTCTGGTTGGGTTTCATATTTTTCTCTTTCGTTGAGATTAGCTCTTCTTGCTGAGTAACTGTTTAGGTAGGCAAATTAACGTTTTTTGTTAAATTTCGGCATATTTTCTATTGCCATTATTCCAATAATCCGAAAAACCAGATGATTTTGTAAAAACGGCAATAGGAATCGTAAAAAAAACAGACGCTTTATGACACAAATTGCTGCTTGAATTCAAGCTGTTTGTGAGTCAAATTTTAGTAAAAAAGCAAAATGCCTACCTAAACAGTTACCTTATTTTTTTTATTATCAACGGTCACCAGAAACTACCGCTTATTAGCGAGGTGAAGGGATACTCGTTCAACGGTAGCCATTGGCAACTATCCTGTGCTTACAGTGCTTCGATAATTTTGTGCATCTCTTCTTTTGTTTTGCCAAGGGTGATTTGAAGTTTGCCAATCATCTCGTCTTTTTTGCCTTCTTCATACATCAGGTCATTATCTGTCAGAACGGCAAATTGTTGTTTGAGCTTGCCTTTGAGCTCATTCCAGTTTCCTTGTACTTCTGTTGTCGTAGTCATATCATTATTCCTGTTACGTGGTTTTTTCGCAAGCTGGCGAAAGGCAGATGTGAGAGAGTTTCACTGCGCAAAAATGGGGCTTTTCTTGGTGGGAAGTGTTACACAATTGAAGAAAAGAGTTACACGATTCACACATTACGGAAGGTTTTGTGCGAATAGCCCCCGTTGATATTTGCTAGAGTTTGAAGCTGAGACCGAGTTGCGCTCCGGCACTCAGACCACCGCCGATGATAAGTGTAAGACCAAGACCGTCATTAAAGAAATATCGCAAACCAAAATGATAACCAACATAGAGAGGACGGTATTCCTTCGTATAGTTCAGCCAGTTGTAGTAATACAGACCTAAGCCGATGTACAAATCAAGGTTTCTTGGCGGAAAGCTGCCGAAATCGAAGTGATAATTGAGTTCCGGTCCTATACTCAGCGCGGTATAATTTTGCCAGAATGACAACATCGCAGAACCACCAAACCCAAAATAACCGGGACCAGCCTTGTCGGAAATACCGAACTCAAGCCCTATAAAAGGAGAGACGGCATAGTTGATGCCTAACCCCAAATCAAGGATAGTTACTCCTTTTCTCATCACCTGCGCATGGCTTGTTTGGGTAAAGGAGATACTGAGAACAACAATTAAAACGGCAAAAAATTTACGCATAAAATCTTTGTAAAATGAGGTAGGAAAATATAAAATTAGACGGAAGACTTTTATCAGAGATATTCATTGCAGAAAAAATTATTTAATTGACACGATTTTTTGCATTACCGATGAATACTCTGATTCCATTTGGGGCAACATTGCTCAAAAAAAAACGGGAACTCGGCACTGCTCTTGTGCGATTCCCCGCTCTGCATTCTGGGCTTTCGGACGTTCAGCGATATTGTTTCTGATACTTATTTTTTTCGCTTGGTCGTGTAGGCTTCCTTTTTCGTTTGCTCGTCAAGGAATTTCTTGTTTTGCTCGGCTGTCAGCACGGCAGCCATTTCTTTTTTGAACGTCGAATCACGCGCCGAGATTGCCGTCTGCATGGCGTCGCGGTTGATTTTATCGGCTTGACGGTTGAATTGCGCTTCTGTGGCTTCGCGTGCCTTCACTTCTTTTTTCCGAGCGCTCAGATTGCCCTTATTCACTTGGCGAATGGTCTGCATTTCTTTTTCTTGTGTTTCGAGAATCGGTCGGACTTTCGTTACTTGGTCGGAGGTGAGCGAAAGGTCTTTGGTTATTGTTTGCATACGCTTGTCGAGGCTCGGCTGTTGCTTGCCCTGCGCCAATATCGGCGTAGCAAAAACAAGCAGAACCGTCGTTGCTGCCGCTATCGTTATGTATATCTGTGGCGTTTTCATTTTGTCAAATCTTCCATTGAAGAATTCTTCCCGCAACTGGCGGACGGCAGATGTGAACCATTTTCACACTACGAAACTACGGCTTTCGCTCACCGAAAGTGTTACACAATTGCAGGAAAGAGTTACATCATTCCCACATTGTAGCGATTAGCTTTTCGCGGAATGGGGAACGAAAAGATTTTGGAGGCGTGTGGGTAGGGAGGATTGCACTGGGGCGTAAGCAGTAGGTATTTGGAAGTCAGGAATAGGCTCTTGAATTCAAGGCTTATTTTGCAGCACGGTCATCAAGTTTGCGGTCAATCTCTTTCAGCAGCGCAAACTGCTTTTCTTGCGTTTCAAAAAGGGTCTTGATTTGTTCTTCCAGCAGTACATCTACTTTTTGATTCAAACTGCGAATTTGCATTTCTGCTTTCAGATTTATCAGGTAATCGTTTTCGCTCCTCATTCTGTCCTTCTCTTCCTGACGGTTTTGGCTCATCATAATCACAGGTGCTTGCAACGCCGCAATGCAAGACAATATCAGGTTCATCAGAATGAACGGATAGGGGTCGAACTTATAGATTCCGACGGCTACGGCATTGAACAAAATCCAGAGCGTCAGGACGACACCGAAGAGAATGATGAACTTCCAACTTCCTCCAAACCGTGCGACTTTGTCAGAGATTTTTTGCCCCGGTGTAAGTATCTCCATCGGCGGATGAAGCAGATTATGAATAATAAGCTGCTCTGCTTTGAGCGTATCCTTCACTATCTGATGCAATTTGTCCAGATGCTCGTTCTCATCCGATAGGAGGCGGTCAATGTCTGTGGTGTCCATGATGAAAGTAGCTGTTGAGTGATTGCACTGGTAAAATTTGCGGTCATTCACACATTCTCAAGTGTAAGGCGGCGTTTAAGTTTGAGTTTCTTGAAGTAAGAAGGCGTAAGTCCCGTCACCTTCTTGAACTGATTGGAAAGGTGAGCAACGCTGCTATAATTGAGTTTGTAGGATATTTCGGTGAGATTGAGTTCGTCGTAAAGCAGCAATTCTTTGACCCGCTCAATTTTGTGCGTGATGATGTACTGTTCAATCGTTATACCTGTTGCTTCAGAAAAAAGGTTCGCAAGATAAGTGTAATCATAATCGAGCTTTACACTGATATAATCCGAATATTTCGTCTTGGGCACCTCGTCTTCGTAATGCACCATTTCAACGATAACATTTTTTATTTTTTCGATGAGCATTGCTCGTTTGTCGTCCATCAGTTCCAGTCCCGACTTCGCTAAAGCAATTTTGAATGCTCTGCGGTCTTCTGCAGTCACATCACCATCCACCACCACTTCCCCCAAATCTACCGCATAATATTTTAGTCCAAGTTTGTCTAACTCCGACTTCACTACCATTTTGCAGCGAATACTGACCATGTATTTGATAAAGAGTTTCAACGAAGGCTTCCCGAATGTGTACAATCTGCCATAGATAGTAATGGCATTTTACCAAGCAAGTACAAAGTTACCAATGCTATCGTTTTATCTGTTACACAATTACGAGAAAAAATTACACTATTCCCACTTTTTTGTACGAAGCGCACTCAAAAGAAAAACCGCACCGCCACATTGGCCGAAGTCAGTACGGCATCGCTTGTATGCCCAACAGGAAAACGGGTGGGATAATTACTCGGTAACGGACTTGACGAATAGGGAGTACCTGTTGCATAGCTGGTCAGGTGTGCTTCTGCGCCGAGTGCAATGTGTTTTGTGACACGATACTCAAATCCGACCACGCCACCAAACCAAAACGACCCGATATTTTCATTGTAAAGATACGGCGATGTCATATTCTGCCCAGTGACGTATGATTCCCATGTTACCGATGCCGTCACCAAGCCCGACCGCACGCCCGCATATAATCTCGTCGAAGCATCGAACGGATGCGTGTAATATACGCCCACGCCCGCACGAGCAAAAGTGCTAACACGGTAGTTGCGAATGCGCTGATTGTTGTCAAACGTTAGAAGCAATGAATCATTCGCTTGCGCGTAGGAAAATTCCAATTCACACCGAAAATGCTGTCCAAACTGCACGGGAACATACCACGACAGCGCTCCGGCAGGCTGCACAAGATAGGTGTCGTTATTGGGAAATGTATAAGGCAAAAGGCTTACTCCTAAGCCGATGTGCGGTGCTTCGGAGCTGTCTGCGCTTGAGGCGGATACGCTTTGTGTAGTGCTTTGCGCGGTGCTTTGTGTAGCGTTTTGGGCAACGCTTGCTATCGGCAAGACGAATGTTACAATCACGATAAAAGCAAGTAAAAGTGCAGGTTTCAACGCAGATGGAGCATTGATTTGAGTACACCGAAAGAGCCGTTCGACGATATTCATAAAACTAAAATGAAGCGATTTTGAAGGGAAAAACAAGATATGCTTTCACGGGCAGCGCCTTCACATTTCCTTTGTGGTCATCGAGGAAACCAAATTCAATAGCGGGGGAGGGAAGTTTGAGAACATTGAGATATTGCCTGAGCCAATTCCAAAAGGGCGCTCCATCGGGTAAAAGTTTTTCGAGATCGTAGTCGAGACTGATAATATAACGGCGCGATTGTTCGCCGTCCCATTCCAGATTACGAGCGGCATATCCGAAGGCAAGATTCAGCCACGACGGCCAGTAAGGCTTGGCAGATTCAGGAAGAATGCCATGCACGTCCAGCGAAAGCCACCATGTCCAAGCGCTGTAATCATCAATGGGCGTATCTGCGCCTTTGCGGGTCTTTTCGCCCATCCACGGTGCGGGATAGAATGAAGCTTTCATTTTGACGTATTTCATGCCCGGTACATAGCGCTGCGCAATATGCAGGCTTGCCCCAAGCGTGTTCGCAAGCATATCGCTGGGTGAGAAACCCCATAGCTTGCCATAGCCGTCTTGCACTTCCACGAAAAATTGATAGCCCAAGCCCATAAGCCCGCCACCTATAGTAGCAACATCTTCGCTCACACCAGCAGTGAGAAGTACGTCGGTCGAAAATTTCGACATAAAATATCCCGAAAACATATGCCCGCCTTTGTCCGCCCAAAATTCTTGATCACCGTCGTCAATTATCCGAAATGAAGCCCTATCCGCCCAAAATGCTTGATATTGATAGATCTGCGCTGCCCCTACAATAGCCGCATAACCACCACCATAGATAAGCGCCTTCCCAACATCTAGCTGCGTAGTCTGGCGCGTTGGCGAACCGTCGAATGTGTAACGATAAGGACGTTCTGGGGCAATAGCTGGTAAAGGTGCATAAAGTACAGGGCGCTCTTCCTGTATCGGGGATGAAACGACCGCACTGTCATCGGGTATTGTTGTTCCCGACATTGTCGCAGCGGTAACGTGCATCAGTGCTTGAGGTACGGATAGATAGTAAGAAGGCGGTATTGCTGCTCCAAGGAAAGCACTTTGAACGACAATACCGATACAAGCCAGCGCCATCAGTCTTGTCGGTAGTGAATGTAGAAAATGTAGGCGTGAGCGCAAAGGGAAGAAGCGCGAAGCGGGAGAGCGCATAAATACAAGCGATGATAGCAAAAGAATAATTCGCCAGCAATATACGAACAATTTTTGTGAACGCGCTGTGGAAATATCTATGCGGGGCGCTACTGCTTCCGAAAAACTTTCTTCTGCGCACAATCGTGGTTTATCGAAAACATCGTTGTTGAAATCACAATTCCTCGTTAAATTGCGTTTTCAAAGAACACAATCAACCATCTTCCACTATTAGCCCCAGACCACGTGAATTTTGATGACCTCGCACGACAATACGGCGAAATGACAGAGAAAGGGATTCTCATGTCGTTCAAAGGCGCATTTGCGCAGCCAATCATTGTCGAAATCGGGCAAACGCTTCGGAGCAAGATTGCGGCACAACCTATCGAATCTATTACCGAACGGACGCTACTGATGAAAAAGATTTTTGCCGTCTTCGTAGAACTGGCACAAAATGTGATGTTTTACTCTGCCGAGCAAGAGCTGGATGAATATGGCAAAGAATGTGGTGTTGGGATTTTGGTCATATCTGAGAATGCCGACACATATTGCGTTAGCTCCGGCAATCAAATTGCTCTTGGCGACGAAAAACCCATACGTGCTCGTTGCGAAGCACTACGCACGCTGTCGAAAGACGAACTGAAAGAGCGATACGCCGAGCAACGACGTTTACCGCGCGGAGGTAGCAAGGGTGCTGGCTTGGGGTTTCTTGACATTGCTCGTCGCGCTGACTTGCCCTTAGAGTACGCCGTTACGCCGCTTTCGAGCGACCGCGCACTTTTTATGCTGTCTGCTTACATTGCCAAACAATTATAAATTCTCTCATTCATTAGTCTCGTTGTTACTATGCCTACGAAAACTGAAAAAACGAACGTCCCCAAAGCAAAAGTCGAAAAGACGAAGGTCGAAAAGACGAAGGTCGAAAAGATAAAAGTCGAAAAAGAGAAGGTAGAGAAAGTAAAAGTGGAGAAAGTAAAAGCCGCAAGCATACAAACCGAACTGCCCAAAGCAACAGCAAAACCTTTCTCGCCCGTAGCTACACCTACAAAAAGCACATCGTCAAAAATTGAAAAAATCAAAGCTGATTTCGCTGCTCTTACGCCCGCAGAGCAGCGTGTACTCCTGAACGAATGGAGTCAAAGCGTTAAAGCTACCGAAAATCCCATCACGGCACTGGTAGAATTGGTGCAAAAAACCTTCGGTGCAAATCTGACGACGGAAATCTGGACTGAAGGTGCGTCGCACGTACCAGTAGTCTATTGCAAACTCATTCTGCCGAACGGGACAGAATATACCGCCAGTGGCAAGAATCAGAAAATCGCCAAGCTCTTAGCCGCAGAAGAAGCCTTAGCAGATGTTCAAAAAACTGAGTGAGCTAAGGTATTAAATGAAATTATCTTAAACTATCTACACAGACGAGAATATCTGTGCTACGGCATAAAAACTGGCTTCGGTAGCACAGACATTCTTGTCTGTGTTCCAAGATATTACCGTCCAGATGCTTATTTTCATGAATCTTGTCGTTATCACAATTTGACTTTACGATTTCGCATCTTTATCACGCTACGATGTTCACGCTATGACTGATATTCTTTTCACCAAAACAACAACCACGCCGACCATCACAGGGCGCACAGATGACGGCTTTCTGGAAATTACGGGTGAATCCTACCCTGAAAATTCAGTAGAATTTTACCAGCCCATATTTCAATGGGTGCGCGACTTCATTGAGACGCAGAAACGCCATTTAACTGTGCATTTCCGAATGCCTTATTTTAACACCAGTTCCTCAAAATGTATTTTGGACATTTTGGATATACTCCAGAGCTACCATTACACCAGTGGTGGAGCGGTAGAGGTGACATGGTGGTATGATGAAAGCGATGAAGATATGCTGGAGAGTGGCAAGGAACTAAGTGATGGGCTTGATATGAAATTTTTATTTATGCCTTATTCTGAATAAACACGACCTGAATAAACACACTGTTCCTATAGTCGCTGCACGTGAGGCGGTACACCACGTTAGAGAAGCGCATACATCACAAGCATTATGAACAACGGCAACACCACATACAGTATCGGAGAGAGCGCTTCGCCTCCGGCGGCAGTATCGGTGCATGATAATATTGCCGATATGTTCAAAAGCGAACTGGAAACCGTGGAGCAAACGCATCGCATTCTGCATACTCCTCCGTTGAGTTTTGACGAGCTATTGAATGATTATCGCTCGTTGGCTCTACGCTACGAAAACTTACTCAAGCAAGCTGCGAAGCTAACGCGGATAGGCGATGTGGCGCAGCGCAAACTTATCAATACAAAAAGCGAACTCGCTGCGCAATCGCAGATTATCGAAAATGCCAATGCGACACTTCAAGAGAAGAACGAGCGTTTGAAAGAATCTCTTGAAGAAATCAATCAATTGAACCTTGTTCTGGGTAATGAGCAAGCAAAAGCTGATAATTTATTACTCAACATTCTTCCGCCCGGCATAGCAGACCGGCTGAAGGAAGGCGAAGACAAAATTGCCGATTATTTTGAGGAAACCACCGTCGTATTTACGGACATTGTAGGCTTTACCAATCTTGCCTCTCTCGTCTCTGCCACAACGATTGTGAAACTCTTAAACACGCTTTTCTCTCGCTTCGATGGGCTTCTGGATAACTACGAGGTCGAAAAAATCAAGACCATCGGAGACAGTTATATGCTTGCTTCCGGCATTCCTGTTCCCCGAAAAGACCACGCGATGCAAGCTGCGGCATTTGCATTTGCTATGCTGAATGAGCTTCGCCGTTTTGTAGCAGAAACGGGTTACCCAATCTCCATGCGCATTGGCATACATAGCGGACCTGTGGTAGCCGGCATTATCGGCACACGTAAGTTTGTCTATGACCTTTGGGGAGACACCGTGAACATCGCAAGCCGAATGGAATCACACGGACAACCCGGTAGGATTCACTGCTCTGAGACAGTGTATAAGGAATTGTCCGGCATTTATAAATTTGAGCGCCGCGGCTCCATTGACATCAAGGGCAAAGGCAAAATGGATACATACTTTCTGATTGACGAAGCGGCTTCTGCTCCCGTCCGGCACTAAATTTTTATTCACCCAATATTTCTTTTTCCATGCGTCGTTTTCACCGTATTATCTCGTTTGTTGCAGGAATTTTTCTTGCACTTATTTCTGTTACCGGAGTCTTGCTCCATGTTCGTGAGTTTCTTGAAGAAGGAGAGCGCGAATCGCCCAAGCCTTCCTATAATCTTGCGACAGGCATACCGATAGAATGGACAAGTGCTGTCAATAAAGGTTTGGCGGCTGTCGTGGCACAAGACCCGAATGTTCACATTGAGCGTATTCGGATAGATTTAGACAGAGATAAACCGCGCTTTGTCTTCCAGACGAGCGAACGAATGAACTATGTTATTGGTGCTGATGGACGCATCCTCAGGGCATCGAAACAAGAGAAGAACCTGCTTCTTCGCTTGCATACGGGAGAAATCATCGGTGATGCGGGGGAAGTATTGAATTTTCTCTTTGGTTTGGGGCTGATTGGTTTGTTAACGACTGGCTTTGTCATGCTCTGGGATATGTTTCGCGCTGCACCGAATACGCGAACCGCGATACGGCGTATTTTGGGCATGAAGCCATAAAAAACTTTGCCATTGACAAAAAAAGCAATAAATTGCGAATCTGTTTTTACTCAAAAACACGGCGGACTGTAGCGCAGCCCGGTAGCGCACTACTTTGGGGTAGTAGGGGTCGTGGGTTCAAATCCCGCCAGTCCGACTAAACACTTTAAAAACAATCACTTAATTTCCAAAGTGAAACGTAAAAGTGAAAAATCGTTTTTGAGAATAGCTCAATAACAGCATTTAGCCCATGTGATTTTTCACTTGGGCTTCTTTTATGGTATATGAATCATATTGGGTGGACTTGGAAATCTTTGCCACGCCTTGATTTCGGAAATGCTGCTCAAATTCTCACAGCCCAAAGCTTGTAATTCCTGTTGCTCCTCTTGACAGAAATGATAAATACCCAGTAAACATATTTAGTCCAAAACTACGCCATTCAGAGTGTGGTGCGTACCGCCAAACTAATGCCGACTAATGGACGACAAAAACAATGATACTATTGCAGTAGAATAGGAGTGGTAAAAGTCTTGCAGTGTACGAGAAATTGTCTTAGGGTAAATTTTTTGAATGACACTTCGCATACGATTAAGCCTTTATTGTGGAGAAAACCCGAATTATTGGTACTTGAATTCAAGGTACACTCTTGGCTAACTTTTGGACTACTATCGGACTACGGACACCGCTTCAAATGTACCAGATATTATCGGCGAGAGTGAAGCGGTCGTACCGTTGCAGGAAAGCGGACAAGCGCCGTACAGCCTCGCTTATCGGTAGTTCGGGAGCGAATATCAATCCTGCATGGTGCTTGCCTTCACGAAGATAGGTCAAATGCAGCGCTGTAAAATCTGGTACGTCATAGGTAAAGAACGTATAACCGTGTGTGGCTGCATATTCGAGGTGTTCCGCGTCGGAAAGCCCTTTCCGTGCGAGTTCTTCGACGTGAGTAATTTCCTCGCCTCGTAAACGTAGTGCTGTAACAATGCCGTGTGGGATATGTTCATCACACAAAACCGTGATTTTCATACCGCCAAACCCGCCTTCATCTGCTCTTGCTGTGCAGCACGTCCTTCTTCATACATTCGGGAGCGTTCTTCCAAGAATGTTTCTATCTCTTCGCGGTTATCGTGGTAGTAAGCGGCGGCGGCGAGAATTTCGGCAGGGCGAACACTTGGATAATAGCTTGCAAGCTCCTCAATAGTAATGCCTTGCTTGATGTAGGCGGCAATGGTTGAAACTTCAATACGTGTGCCGTCAATGCGTGGTCGTCCGCCACACGTGCCTTCGGTCGTAACGATATGTGGATATGGGTTCATCGTTTTTGGGGAAAAGTGATCATTCTGTTACTCTATACTGCTTTCTGGCAGCGTTCATGCGCTCTTGAGTGTTATTTGTGCCGGCGAGAATTTCAGCGATGGCAAAACACTATCCATATTCTACTCACTCAAACTCTGAGTGATTTCCTTGATGACTTCTTCAAATCGTGCAGGCGGATGCTCACTCACTGTACCATCGGCATTGTGTCTGTGATGCGGAAATGTTGAGAGAAGCGGAAAGTGTGGTGCATTGTCCCACCGTAAAAGCAGACGGTCGTTGTTCTCTTGCCAATGAAACGAATAGACACGTTTTGTATCGGTGCTGTATTCCCGTGTAAAGAGCCGTGAGCCGTCTTTCCATACGACTTCACAACGATAGTAGATGCCGTTCTCTAATGGTCGAAATTCTGCTATATCATACCGCTCCACAAATGGATTCTGGTCAAGCAAACTCAAATTCACCATTACGAAGTTCCTGTAAGGTTGCAAGAATTTCTTGACGTTGCTGCTCTAAAGCAAGCCATTCTATGTAGTCATCCCACGCCGCCATATCTTCTTCGGATGCACTATTGACGCGCTCTTCAAAAGCAGCAAACACTGAATGGTACCGCTGTTCATACTGTGCAATAGATTCATTGAGTTGATGCAATCGTGCAAGGTGCTCTAGTACAAGTAAATTTTGTATATGGTCTTTGGAGATATGTACCATGATGTGTTAGTCTAATGGTGAAAAATCTTCGTATTCTTGCAGATTCTACGGGCTTCCAAGCGTCTTTTGTGTGGGCGAGAATTTCAGCGACGGCAAGGCGTTCATGGCTTTGGTCTTGGATGTGTTCACGACTTTGGCGTAAATCTGTGTGTGCTTGATACTGGAGTGTCCGAGCAATGCCGAAACGGTGTACAAGTCCGCGCCTTGTGCCAAAGTCAGCGTAGCAAAACTATGACGTGCCAAATGGAAATGCACGTGTTTGGTCAAACCCGCTTCTTTGCCCCAAGCGGCAAGCGTTTTGCCGATATATTGGTCGCATGGCAGGTCAAAAATGTGTTCTGTGGGTGCGTGTGGCTTGCCGTCGTTTATGATGGCAAGTGCGGTATCGGAAAGCGGCTTGTAATCTACCACGCCTGTCTTTTGCTGTGTATAGACAATAGCAGGTTCACCGCTTGGTAGTGCTTCCACGTTCAACCAACGAAGCGCCTTCACATCGGAGAGCCGAAGCCCCGTCCAAGCCGAAAACAAGAATGCCCGCTTCACTTCTTCGTTTTTGCACGGCGTGTAGGCGAGTAGCTGTAATTCTTCAAAGGTGAGGAATTGCCGCCGCGAAGGAACGGACTTGATACCACGAGTAACGGTGCATGGATTGAACGGCAAAAGGCGCTCACGAGCGGCTTCATTCAGCACAGCGCTCAAGGTTTGCCAGTAGGTTGCCGCGCTGTTTTGAGAGAGCTTTGTTTTCTTGGTAAGATATTCGGCGAAGCCTTCCACAAACGTCCGCGTTACCTCTTCAAAGCTAAGTGTTTCCGCGCCGATGAAGAGTTTCACGTGCCGTATGGTGTTGTGATAGGACTTTGGATTTCGCCGAAGTGTGGAGCAGTGAAGCATGAACGCCAAAAGGTCTTCGTGCTTGCTTGGGGTGCTTGCTTGTTCCGTCATTTGAAGTTCTGAATGCTTTTGCTTTCGGGCTTCATCGGCAACGGCAAGCGCCCGTCCGTCTTTGAATTTATCCCCTGTAAGATAGAGTTTGAGCCACATTCTTTCGGGCTTATGGTTCTTCCGATGAATGTGCAGATACAGCGAGACGCGCCCGTCTTTAAGCGGTCGTTGTTGGAGTGTTACGCCGGAAGTAGTATTGAGTTTTTTTTTCACGAGATGAAGCGGGATTTGGTTTTTTCACCTGTAAAAGTGAAAAATGGTCAAGCGGGATTTGATTCTACGATAGAAACTATGCTGCTTGGCGAAGTGAAAAATGAAGTGAAAAATGGTCAAAAAATGGTCACTTTTATCAAACATACAACAAAATGCCAACAAGCACAACAAAGCTCTATAAGCAAGACCATTACTTGCTTGTAGAGCTTTATCTGTGGTTAGAAAATGTTGGTCAAATGGTTGTTACAATGCTGTGTTATTTTGGGTTTAAATCCCGTCAGTCCGACATAAGATTCATCTAAAAAGCCCGTCAAACTAGGTTTGACGGGCTTTGATATTTTTCTGCTTGAATTCAAGCAGAAACACGGAAATGCTGTCTGAAAAAAAACTATACCCAAGCAAAACAAACCACCTACCTAAAAACTTCGCCCACCGCTTAAATTCAATCGCAAATCCACGCCCACAACCGTTGTGCTGCTCCCGGGCGCAACCGCACCTTCGGTGAGGTTTGCCTCGTAACGGAAAAACAAACGTGCCGTTACTTGCTTGCTGATAGTGTAGCGCATGGATGGCTCAAAAAGGATGTTCGTCGTGCCGTCTATGCGGCGAATTGCACCCGGTTTAATAACTTCTTTTGAACCTGCTGTCGTGTCTGCTGCTAAAACGTTGACCGAAGTTCTGTTCATTGTACGATAGGTGGCTTGCAACCCAAATTCTATATCGTTCTTGAACTCGAAGTCAATTCCAATGAGCTTCAGCAAATTCAAGCCACCAATTTTCGGCAACTCAAAGCCACGCCGCGTGTAGGTAATCTGCATGGTAATATCATTCGAGACCTCGCTTTGTACAATACCCTGTTGGGATTGAGCAATACCAAAGCTCGACTTCGTTCCCCAGCGAAAATTACCCGACATTACCCCTTCCACAAACTTGTCATCGAACTGTGCCGTAATACCAATGAGTGGCTCGAAAGAACTGGTGATGGATTGCTGGTCAAGTGTTTTCACGCCTGCCTCCAAACGCTCAGTGGCGCTGTATCGCCCTTGATATTTGCTTTCTAAGGAACCACTTCGCAAAATACCCTTGAGAAATGGTAATTGGTCTAAGCCATTCCAGCGCAAGGCATAATTAAAGTTGGGAAATGACCGTAAAGCCTGACGAAAGAAGTCGTCATTCGGGTACAGCCCTCGTAGCAAATATGTAGCATTTGAGTATTCCAAGCCGTCCATAAAGGCGTTATTAAGGGCTGTCTGTTGTAGTGCCCGATAATTCGGACTCGATGCATCTTTCGGTGCATTGTCCTTATACAGATCTGCAACTTTGCGGAGAGGCTTCAATGGATCCGGCACCAGAAGAAAAAATGAGCGCCCATATGTTGACAAAAGTACCTCGTTACTATAACTGACTTGACCAGGTACAACCCGACCAAGTGAATCGCGAGCATCATCTGTTATTTGCCGTGTAATTCGATTGCGGTTATCCTCAATCTTCGATAACCATGAAAGTTCGATTTGCAAACCCGGGACAATTTCACGCTGCGTCCGCATATCAATTGTTCGACTACGTTTCATAATATCGGGCAAATCAACGTTCAGTGGACGCGCTCCGTGCTGCTCTTGAATCTGGAGATATGGGAATGTTGGTACAAATCGAAAGAGTGAGTTATGAGGCTCTTCCACAAGCCCTAACTGATATTCCGAGCTGGGTCCGGAACTAAACCAACCCGTCTCACCACGAATACCCGGATTATTCGCATTATTTTGCTGCGTGAAGGTAACATTAAACTGCTCCCAGTCAAAAATGACGCTCTTGACCGTGCGGAGTATCGCATCGGCAATGGACATATTGGCGGCTTGGGTAGAATTTGGCTGCCCAAGGATATTCGGCTGTCCGGGCGTGAGCGTCATACCGCTCGGCGCGGCTCCCAGTGCGGGAAAGAGCGTATTGCCAAGGTCTTTGAGGCGAACACCAAAGGTGGCATTGATGGTGTTCTGATAGCCGGCTGCTTTATTCAGGTCTTCGGCTTCGGGAGGTAAGGGGCGCAAAAGCCGCTCCCAACCATATTGCGTACCGAAACTACCCGTTACCGTGAAAAATTTGCTTCCGCCCATAAAGTCCGGTAGCTTCGGACGGAACGTGAGCCGGAAATTTTGTCCGTGTTTGGTGTCTTTACCAAGATTCAGCGTTTCATTTCCGCCAAATAAACGGGAAACACCGCGCCATGTATCACGTGCAGAAACAACCGTATCGGTACGACCCGGATACAACCACAGTGGCATCATTGTCCCCACGGTGTTGACGCTATAATCCAGTGTTTCATTGAGCAGACCGTTTTCTTCCATCTTCCACGAAAACTGAAGTTGCCGCGTGAGGTCGAAATTGAAGACAGCAGGAATTCTCAGTGTGTCCTCTATGCGCGACTGCTCGTACTGCGCACTCTGGTTCAGATCCATACTTGCTCCAAACGTATTCGGATACGGGAAGATTGTCCAGTCCTTGAGAAACGAAAGTGCGGGAATACTTTCTGTCCAGCCAAACGGCTTGATGGGCAGTGGCTGAAACGTATGCGTGTAAGCAGTGCGGAATCGCCAGCCGGAGAAATCCTTTTTTTTCAGCACCGGAGAGCGCTCTTCGCGTAAGGCATAGTTGTAGTCCACCGTAATGCGGTTCAGAAAATCTCGCACCAGAAAGAAATACGACGGGATATTCAGATGCGCTCCCGTGAGAGCGATTTGCATTTCTTTGATAGAGGTTTGTTGAGATTCTTGAATTGCTTTGACCTTATTAGCAGAATCGGTTGGATTGGAAGTTACCCGTGATGCCTCATTCGTCGAAGCCGTCACTAAGCTCACATCGTTTTGTGGCAGAAAGCGGGGCGTGTCCGTAAATTCATTGTAGATAAAGGAAACAGGTAGCGACGTGCCTTGCCAGCTTTCGGGGAAAAAGCGATCTAGTTGGAACTGCCCCGTCACGGCAAGCGATAAGCGATTATTACGGTTGCCAAAGCGTTCTTCCAGCTTGTGGAAGTACGGCGTTTGCATATTGACGGTCGCCGTGACCGAACCCAAATCCGCTATTTTTGCCGAGGCGCTGCCGACTGCCGCCATTTTACTGTCCCATTGTTCTGTAGCGTCGGGCTGCACAAGGCGGAGTTCATTCACCCACATTCCGAGTTTTTCTATGACATCACCACGGGGATTGCGCACACCGAAGCTCACGAACTGAATGCGTGTCAGCGTGGGACTGCCTTTGACTCGGTACTCACCAAGTTCGGGAGCAGGCGTAATAACCAGCCCTGCCGAATCGCGGGTAAGCTGCAAGACAGGTTTTTTGCCGGTGAGCGTGTCCAAGTCCAGTGCGATGGTCTGCCATCCTTGCTTGAGCGGAACGTTGTACTCGTAATAGTTCAAAGTATCCACCCCAAAGCGAATAAACGCAATGGCACGAGCATCCGTGCGGTTCGTAGCAGGAGGACTGAGGGAATTTGCATCGCCATAGAGGAAAAACTTCATTTGCTTGTAGAAGAAAGCATCGAAGGGACGGAAGAACCGTGACACCGCACGTTCCTGCCAGCCGGGCAAGTCCTTAAACTGCATCAGCAGCGATTGCTCATTGCGGAACTGGTTCGGATTGAGGAAGTTATTGCGGTCGGTCGGCGGCTGTACGCCCGGCGGCATGGTGTAGTAGAAAGGAGCGCCGGAGTTTTCCTCGCGCCCCACAAAGCCCACACTGAGCGTGGTGGAGTCCAATTTTTGAGGAGCAACATACACGGGTTGCTTAATCCACTGCGACCCCACAAATCGCCAATCTGCTATCTGCCCTTTGAAACGCCCGCCCATAAAAATTGCCCGCACATACTGAATGTTGCTGAAAAGCGGACTCCCCACATTCGTGCGGATACCGCGAAGAGGAATACGCAGCGTAATAAACCCCGCATCGGTTCTATTGACAAACTGCGGATTCTTAATATCTGCTCGCATATCTACTTCATAGCGGAAATAGTCATTTGCTTGCGCCAGCGTCTGCCCGTTGTTGGCGTTGAGTATTTCGGTGTCGGGGAACTGTGTATCGGTGAAGTCGCGGTTGTTCTCCACGCCGTTGTAATTGTAGGCCACAAAGTCCGAATCTTTTTGCAGAGCATTTGCCGCAACAGTCGAGAACTTCCGCCAATCGTAACGAAAATCATCCCGCGCAGGGTCTGCTTCTTTACGAATATCCTCGGCGTAGGGCAGTCCTTTCGGGTACTTTGCTTTGATAATGGGCGGCAATTGTGCATACTGCGTCGAATCACCTTTTTCCTGATCGTTGTTCAGTCCGTCCAATCCCACATCTTCGCCTGCTTCACCTTCGGCAATGCGTCCGTTCGGAGTTTCTTTTCCGGGCAGAATACCGTCTTCCGTATCAAGTATTCCGTTAGGAATCACATCTTCGCTAATCTGCCCGACATCAATGTACATTTTGGCATTCGGATCGGTTCCGGGCAAAGGACGAACGACAATCTCAATAAAATCCATATTTTCGTTGTCGAAATTGAGATTGAAGGCAGAGAGCGAGCGCATGAAACCAGACCAGATGCGGGATTTATTAGCGGGATTGGTGCTAAAGAGTTGATTGCCTTGGAACGCATCATTATATCCTTTGGCTCCTCCCAATGCCTCATTTCCTTTTGCTATGTAGGTTATACTGTCCCTAAAATTGGGATTGGTATTGTAAATGCCGCGTTCGTGCGGATTGAAGTCAATCTCCAGCACCCGCGTATTTTGGTTCGTTCCCAAGCCAACGGTGATAGCGCGGTTCGGGTAAATATCGGTAGTTTTCACGCGCAATTCGTTAAAGGCAAACCAATGCATCCCGCCACGGAATTTCTGTATAGAATCTACCTTCCAGCCGCTAAAAAGCGGAATACCGGTGGAATCGGGCGGCGAGGCATGATGCCACTGCGAGGGCTGTATGCCAAGCGCATAGACACGCTGCGTCGCCTCAAAGTCGTCAATATAGACAGCCGCAGCACCATTGTCGGAAGCAATTTCCGAGACCCGCGTGTTTGGTATGGGCAGCATCCATGCGACTTCGCCTTTGGCACTAAACGAAGAAGGCGCTTTCGTATCGTAGAAGGGCAGCCAGTCGAGTGCTTTGGTGAGCCAGTCGGCATTGTAGGAGACCTGACCGTCCACACCGAGCATCGTATTACTCAGCGGCTCTTCGCCGAGGCGAATGCGGGCAGAAGGATTATCCTGCGCATAATTCACCAGCGTCATACCCACGTCCAAGCGAACATCGCGCGAACGCAGGATAGATTTTGTATCGAGGTCGAGCCGCACGCCAAGCATAGAGCGCGTTGCAAGGTTAAAAGCATCGTTCTGCTCGTACTCCACTTCCACATTGGCATTTGGCAAAAGTGCTTGCGGATTCAGCAATTCCACCTGACCGGTGAAATACTCCACGCGGTAATCCTGATATTCCACCAATGTCTGCCCGTTCAGTTTCACTTTTACGCCGCCGGGAGCAAGATTGAACGCATTCGGCAAATTGATACGATTGCTGGACTGCCCGGAAACCTCACCGGAAATCACAAAGCGGTCATGCTGCGCATCATTGCGAGCAGCATCGCGTGTGGTGTCGTAGATTGCAGAGTAGAGGTAGGGCGTGGCTCCATCTGCCGCCAAATTCTTTTCCTTGAAATAGTCCCGTATCCCTTGGCGGAAAGGTTCAAGACTGGGAAAAGAGATTTCTCCGCGGGCAGCATCAAAAATATATGGCAAATTGATATCGAATACCCCATCCGGTGTACCTGCGCCGCTGGTATTGTTCACCTTATCCACACCCAAGACGGTAGCGAGCTTATCGGGTACGCCCTGCAGTACATCCGCAGAATCGTTGTTCGGGCGTAAGTACCAAAAGTTAATCCGTGTGTCTTTGGGGTCTTTACTAACGTTGGTGGCACCGATGAAATACACGTTCTGTCGCTGGCGTGCCCAGATGTTTTTGAACGCGGGCTGCATATTCGGACGATAGACCAGTTGCAGAATGAGTTTGGTGGTATCACTGGGGTCGAGGGTGTTTTGAAATGTCCCATAGACAATATCGTCATTGTCGCCCTGTGTCTGACCTTGCAGACGGTATGCAATCGCGTAAGTGCGGTCTTTGCGCAAGTTCAGAATACGGAGCGTTCCCAAGTATTGGTCGAAGGTATAGCGGTCGGCAGCCAGTTTCTTAAAGCGCCCACGCTCGGCTCTGCCGGCATTGATTTTGGTGGTGTCAAAGATAGTATTCCTTTCCTGCTTGCTATACGTCGGCGTACCATTGACGACCGTGCCACCGGCGGTGAGCGGACGCAGCGTATCGAGGGCGATAACGTCAGCCGCCTGTATCTCACGCAGATCGGGTGTGCTTTCCCAGACTTCGAGTGCTTTGACGGCATAACTTTGCGTATTTGGCGTTGCCTGAAGCGGATAGCCACCTTTCTCAAAGACCGGCCAGACCACGTTCTTGTGGGCGCTATTGATAAAGAAATGGTTATCGGCATAATCATATGCACGAAGCGAAATGGCTTGCTTCACCGAGCCGCCTTTGACCGTCGCCACTTTGCTTTGACCGCGCTTGTAGGAGGCAACCGTTTTGACATACACGGGACCAAACTGAAAATCCGTGCGAACGCCAAAGAGCGCTTGAGAGCCGCTAATGAAGGCAGAGGGGGAATTGAGCGTCACGTTTCCGAACTCGATACGGCGAAAGATTTCGTCAGGTTCGCCGTCGTAGGCAATGCGCGTGAGGTTGTCGAACTCGAATTGCCGAAGCGTGTTCATGTCAAGGTTGATGCCGAGTTTGTCGCCAAGTTTTGCGTCAATATTTGCCTGCACGTTTGGCTGAAAAATCGGCACCCACTGCACCGCGCCAAGCGTGGAAGCCTGCCCGACACCAATAACGCCATTCCACTGCGAACCAATACGCAGATTGATTTCAAAATTCGCATTCAGACTAAGCCCGGGCTTGCCGAAGATATTTGAAAGCGGATTTTGCGGAAAAGGGATATTAAAATTATTTGCTTGCCCCAGCAGACTGGAAAGTTCGAGCTTGAAGGGACGGCGAAAGTCGTAGTGATGCAGAATAGAATCTTGCGCCTGCTGCCGGATATACTCGCGGCGTTCGCCGAGGTAACTGTCCAGTGCCTGTGTCTGCGAAGGGCGGAGTTCCGACCCCAGGAGGCGGTCACCGATGCGCATTCGGAGCGCAGCAGACTGGGCAGTGGAGTCAAATTGTGCTTGAAAATTATAGTTTTGTCCGCTAAAAGGAATCTTGTCTATGCCTTGCCGATTGATAGCGCCACCGGATGCTCCTCGGCGCAGACTAAGCGAATCAGCCAGTGCATCGAGATTAAGTGCGGGTTCGGAGAGGAGCGGAATATTTTTCGCATATTTTGCGCGAAGCATGGCATCGGTGCTGAGTGTCGCGTCAGTGCCTAACGTGGCATTTGTCGTAAGTGTGGCTGTGGTACTGAATTTTGCGCCAAGAGTTGCTGTCGTAGATTTGGGGGAGTTCTTGATAGAATCTTGTAGCATGGCAAAGCTGGGCGACATGTATTCGTCGGCACTGAGGCTCGGATGCTGAAGGTCGTAGGCAATGTGCTTACAAAGATAGTCCAGTCCTGATGTCAACGAGGCTTCGTCTTGCTGTGCAGCATGGACGCTATTTGTAGCATAGAGACTGTTTGCAGCATGGATACTACTTGCAGACTGAGTGCGCTCGCTCACCATACCGAGGAACCCAAGGGCAATATCTAATTCGACAAATTCAACTTCGGCGAGTACTTCGAGCGATGACAGAAGCGTAGTCGGTACAGAAGCGGCAGCAAAAGCAACGCTCAGAAAACACGTACTCGCTATTAGTACGGATACGGACACTACCGATACAGAAGAAAAACGGGTTATCGCCAAGGAACGAAAGAGCGGTAAACGGAGGACAGAACGGAATACCGATAGGCGGAGTGCCGACAAGTAGGGTACCGATAAAATACCGCCGAAGCGGGGCAACGTGAGATGGCGCGAAGGAAAGAGCATCGGACTATCGGAAAGTGCAACAGGAACGAATTAGGAATACAAATCATCGCCATACCGGCTGTCTGCATTTGCGCTGCGAGTCTGCGGGAAAGAATCCAGCAATTACCGCAAGCGCAGGTGCATTTGTTGTTGAGCGATGTGAGTAGCGATGCTGTCCGATAGGCTAGTACATTCAGAATGAAAGAGGAGGTTGTCGTCGTTTATTTCAGCGACAGAATTCAAATTTACATGGAAGGAATGGTTTTTGGAAATAAAAATTGTTAAGAAAAGAAAAAGCAGTGCAAAAAGTCATCTATTTCAAATGAAAAAATATTTACAGGAGTATTTGCTTGTTGCGAATCGCTAAAAAAATGCTATATTTGCCCGTCTGCTTTTACGCACTTGCTTCTGCAATGCAGCAATCATAGCCGCTCTAAACGCGCCTTACCGTGCATGAGTCATCTACTCAGCACTTCTGTTCTGCGATTTTGCTCTACATTCCTAGTTCCGCACCGATTGGTGCATACCTTGACTGAATATTCTTCCCCTTGGTGATTCTCTGAACGTTTTCCACCAACGTTTCGATACTTTGTTGTATCGGATTTTCGTATTTGTGGGTGAATGAGAAACCGTGTAATCGTATAACTCCTGCCAAAGGTTCGGATGTTTTGGGGTGCAATGGAGAAAAGAGAGTACATCAAAAGAACGAGAGTGAAACAACAATGCTTCGAGCATAACGCTCTAAGCATTATGCTTGGAGCGTTATGCTCAAAGCATCTCACACAGCTATAAATCCTTCCTATTTCTTTATTTATCATCCTCTCACAGAGGTAGTTCCATGCCACAGCCACAGCCACAGCCCCAAGCGCAATTTGCCGATATTAATCCGGCACATCTTGATATTGGCGATTTACAAACCAAGAAAATTGCCGAACTCACCCGCATCGCCATCCAACTCGGCGTGCCGAATTTTACAGACTTGCGCAAGCAAGACTTGATTTTCAAAATCACCGAAGCCGCCGCCGTCGTGCAGGCGCAGCAATACGACCCTTCCAACGGCATGACCTTCAATGAAGGTGTGCTGGAAGTTCTCCCAGATGCCTACGGATTCTTGCGCTCGCCGCACTACAACTATCTTCCTTCACCGGACGATATTTACGTTTCCCCCTCGCAAATCAAGCGTTTCGGGCTTCGCACCGGGGACACCGTGACGGGACAAGTACGCCCGCCCAAAGAAGGTGAGCGCTTCTTTGCGCTCCTGAAGGTTGACCGCGTGAATTATGTTGACCCCGAAGTGATGCGCGACCGCACCATTTTCGACAACCTCACGCCGATTTATCCGCAAAAGCGCTTCAAACTGGAAACCACGCCCGGCGACTTGGATATGCGCATTATTGACCTTCTTTGTCCCATCGGTAAAGGACAGCGTGGTTTGATTGTCTCGCCACCAAAGTCCGGTAAAACGGTGCTTCTCCAAAAAATTGCGAATAGCATCACGCGCAATCACCCCGAAGTAAAATTGATTGTCCTGCTTATTGACGAGCGCCCTGAGGAAGTAACCGATATGCAGCAGTCCGTCAAAGCGGAAGTTATTGCTTCTACCTTCGACGAACCACCGGAGCGCCACGTGCAGGTAGCAGAAATGGCAATGGAAAAAGCAAAACGCCTCGTCGAAGCGCGTCAGGATGTGGTGATTTTGTTGGACTCGATTACTCGTCTCGCGCGGGCGCACAACACCGTTATTCCGCACTCCGGCAAGATTCTCTCCGGCGGTGTGGATGCGAACGCCTTGCACAAGCCCAAGCGCTTCTTTGGTGCTGCGCGGAATGTGGACGAAGGCGGCTCCTTCACGATTATTGCCACAGCCCTTGTAGATACGGGAAGCCGTATGGACGAGGTGATTTTCGAGGAATTTAAGGGAACGGGTAACTTGGAACTTGTGCTTGACCGCAAACTCGCCGAGCGCCGCGTGTATCCTGCTATTGATGTAAACCGCTCCGGCACTCGCCGCGAGGAGCTTCTGCTTTCTCCTGCCGAACTGAATCGTATCTGGATTTTGCGCAAATTGCTGAACGAGTACAGCCCGGCCGAAGCAATCGAACTCCTCCAAGACCGCCTCAAAGCAACCCGCAGCAATGCAGAGTTCTTGGGCGGTATGAGCAGCTAACGGCGAGACAGATTTTTTTGAACGCGGATAGCGCAGATGACACCGATTCACACAGAAAAGTTCGATAGCAACCGATGATTGCGACGATGTTTATATCTCATGCTGCCTGCAATCAGTGGAAATCCGCCAAATCAGTGTTGTCCGCGTTCCCCTTTCATGCTGATACCTGACCAATTACTCACCAAAAAACTAACAGGAAAGCAAGTATGCTTGTTCTTGACAATATCACCAAGCGTTTTCGTTCCGGCGTTGTCGCCGTCAATGCGCTTTCTTTGGAACTGGATAAAGGAGTTGTCGGGCTTTTGGGACCCAACGGCGCGGGCAAAACGACTCTTATCCAGATGATTACGACCGTGACGAAGCCAAGCACGGGTACTATTTTGTATGATGGTGTTGATATTGTCAAGCGCCCTGATTTCATGCGCTCGCGTCTGGGTTTTTTGCCGCAGGATTTCGATGTGTACGACAATCTTACGGCATTTGAATTTCTCAGTTATTTTGCAGCGCTCAAAGGCGTTCGCTCCAAAGCCCGTATAGGCGAATTGCTCGAAATGGTTAATCTTCATACTGTTGCGAACCGTATTGCATCTGCCTTCTCAGGCGGTATGAAGCAGCGTTTGGGGATTGCTCAAGCACTCATCAACGACCCCGATGTGCTGATTGTGGACGAACCGACCGCCGGACTCGACCCCGAAGAGCGTATTCGCCTGCGGAACATTCTTTCTGAAATTGGCGGCGAAAAGTTGGTCATCCTTTCGACGCACATTGTCTCCGATATTGAAGCTATTGCCACGCATATTGCGATTATGGCGCAAGGCAGACTGCAAGCCTATTCCACGCCGGAGCAACTTCTGCGCACTGCCGAAGGTCATGTCTGGAAAGGCGTAATTTCGTCGGAAGCCTTTGACCACTTGCGCTCACAGGTGCGTATCTCCGGTGCTGTGCGCAAGCCCGACGGTGTACACATTAGCGTTGTCTCTGCCAATAAACCCTTTGACAACGCCGTGCAAACTGAACCGACTCTTGAAGATGCTTTCCTTTTTACGTTACAATCAAGCGGAGCAGAAACCCATACTACTAAAGAGGGTGCGCTATGAGCGCTGCACTGCTTCGCATACAAGCTATTATCGTCACCGACGTTATTCTTCGCTTTCGCAGAACTTCCACACTCGTTCTGTTTTTGGCAATGTGCGCACTGGCATACGCAAGTATTCCTGACCCTTCCACAGGAATGACGCTTTTGAGCATAGGTGACAACAGGGCGCTCTATAACTCGCCTGCCATCGCCTTTGCAACAGCAGCGCTTTTTTCGCTTATCGGAATCGGGCTTCTGGGCTATTACATGATTAGTAATTCCGTCAAGCGTGATGTCGTCTCCGGTGTCGGTAATACGCTCGCCGCAACAGCAATGCGCTCTTGGGAATATATCGTGGGTAAGTTCTTGGGGAATGTTGCTTTTCTGGCAGCACTCACCCTTGCTTATATGCTGATGATGATGCTCATGGTGGTTGTTCGCGGCGAAGGGAGCGTCGAACCATTTGTATTTCTGAGAACCTACACATTGTTCTGTTTGCAAGGCATCCTTTTTGTTTCGGTTGTTTCGCTTGTCTTTGAGACGCTGCCCATTCTCTCCACTCGTGTCGGCGATATAGCATACTTTTTTTTGTGGATAGCGCTTCTGGTTGTGTCTGGGGAACGCATGGAAAAAGCCCTTCTTGCGCAACGCCAAGCCCATATTGAACAGACGTTCAGCAATATCCCTGTGGTCGCATATATTGATGTGATGAATTTGAGTACGAGTATCAGCGCCATTAACGAACAAGTCGGCAGTGACTCATCCAAAGGAATTTCCATCGGAGAATCTCCTTTTAATGCTGCCTTGAAACCCATCGTTCTCCGCGAAGTGGGGCTTTCCATGCCGTGGATGGCGGTAAAAGCAATCTCAACGCTTGGTTTCTTGTCCTTTCTGGGAATTGCTGTCCTTGCCTTCCATCGCTTTGACCCCACGCGCCTCCGTGCCTCCGCACGGCGCTCAAAGCGCAACATCTTCACGGCGCTCAGTGCTGCTCTAAAGCCGCTGTCGCGTCTGACGACGATTCTTTGGGGAGCAGTGCAAACCGTACTCGGTGGACAAGAATTTTTGCGGGCGGTGGCATCGGAAGTTCTGCTCGTACTCACGCTGCACCCCGCAGCATTGCTTGTCTTCATGGGATTAAATATTGCTGCCTTTGCCGTCCCGATGCCGAGTCTGCAGATGCCGATTGCTCCTTTAGCGTGTTTGGCATTGGTCTTTTTCACGGCGGATATTGGCATCAGAGAGCGACAGCGCGGCAGTTCGGCATTGCTTCTGAGTACACCGATTATGAAAGAGTATTTTGTCTGGATTAAGGTACTTGCCGCATGGATTCTGGGTTTGCTGTTTGTGCTTGTGCCGCTTGTGCGCTTGGCATTTGCAGCACCCGGCGCTGCGGTTTCGCTTGTGGTCGGGATGCTCTTCCTGAGTGCCTGTGCCGTTGGGATAGGCATAGCAACAGGGACAGCAAAAACATTGATGGTGCTTTCGCTCATTTTATTCTACGGCTCGCTCAATTCCAATGGACTTCAGCCGGCGCTGGATTTTGCGGGCTGGTTCGGTTCGGCAACCCCCTTAGTGCAAGCCGGCTATGGTACGGCTGCGTGCGGATTTGTCGCGCTGGGTATAAGTGTTCATTGGTGGCGCACGGGGAGAGCATAAAATATCGCGCTTTGATAAACTTATTATGTAACCTTTTCGTTCCAATGTATATTTGTAATTGTACGGTTGTTTTGCAGGCAATCCGTACGACAAGTGCTTGCTCGTAAAAAAGCACCACTTGGATGCCGTAAATGCCGACTGGAGGGTTGGCGTTGTTCGCGCTTGCGAGAATAACTACGGCTGCTTGTTTCACGCTTTGCGTTGCTTTCTAGCTATTATGCGCTTTATTGCCACACCTTTGCTTCGCGGACGCTTTGGCGTTTGCTTTCTTTTTATTTGTCACTCCTTCTTGATTGCGCTTTGCGGCTCTCTTCCTCCTTTAGCGGCGCAATCACTCTCCTTCTTCAATCTTGATGCGACTAATTTCCCTCGTATGCGGGCAAATGTCTATGCCTTCGATGCGCAAGGGCGGCAAATCAACTCACGGCTCAATTTTAATATTGCCGAAGATGGTGTTCAGCGAGCCGTAGCGAACTACGACTGCCCCATGCAGCAAGCGAAGCCTGTTTCCGCCGTGCTAACGATTGACATTTCCGGCTCAATGGGCGTTTCTTTCAATGGCACTACACGGCTCGAAATTGCCAAAAGCGCTGCGTCTGCTTTTGTAGATGCCCTTGCCACCGACGGCTCGGAGTGCGGGATTGTCGCCTTTGAGACCAATAGTTACCCCTTTCAAGATTTCACAACTGATAAAACCCGCTTGAAACAGGTCATCGGTGGGCTAACGCCGCTTTACGGAACAAATTATCAAGCTGCATTTTTATCCGATGTTGGTGGTGCACTGCCCATGCTGGCTAGGGCGAAAAACACGAATCGTGCTGTTATTTTCCTTACCGACGGACTTTCAACTGCCGTGCGCGACCAAGTGATTCAGCGAGCATCGCAAGTAGGCGCAACGGTGTATTGTATCACCATTGGTTTCCCCGTGCCGCAGATTCTGGATACGATTGCCCGTGCATCCGGTGGTGTCGCCTTTTCCAATGTTCAGTCCAGCGCTGAAGCCGTCCAAATCTACCGCGAACTGGCGAACCGTATCCGCTTGAATACCCCTTGCGCGATTGAGTGGACAACCGACCTTCCCTGCCGCACGGAAGCTCGTTCAGTCGTGCTGACGACAAGCGCATTGCCGGGCGTGAGTGCGGGTTTGAGTTATGTACCGCCTGTTTCGTTGGAATCACAAGTGAGTATTCTACCGCGTGCCGTGGCAATGGGGTCGGTGGCTATTGGACAAAGTGTGTCACGCTCTGTGTCAATGCAACTCAACGCAGGAGCGCAGGATTTAGTGATTCGCCGGATTCGCTCCAATGATAACACCTTTCGCGTCTTGGAGCAGAATGTGGCACTGCAAGCCGGACAGCCTCCACGCTCATTAACCGTGCAATACACAGCCCAAGATAGCGGTTATCGCTTTGCGACGCTCACCGTAGAGACCGATAACGGCTGTACCTTCGATTTTTATGCCACATCCGGTTTTCCGGGCGTTCGCCCTGCCGTGCCTAATTTACGTCTGACCCATCCAAACGGCGGAGAATCCTTTTTGGTAGGAACAGACACAGTTATCACATGGACAGGACTACCACCGACCGAAGAAGCACGATTGGATTACAGCATAGATGCCGGAAAGACATGGATAGTGGTGGACACAGCGGCAAAGAATCTCCGCCGCCCGTGGCACGTGCCGAACACACCAAGCGATAATTGCTATATGCGTGTGCAGCAGAAGAACACCAGTGGTGCTGCGTATTTTGGGGATAGTGCTATTGTGTTACGGAGTGCGAGAGGACATAAAGGAACTGTCTATTCTGCTCAATTTGACTACATTGACAGCACCATCGTCAGCGCCGGACAGGATGGACAGGGTCTTATCTGGTATGCAAGAAATAGAATAGGAGAGCTGTTTAACAGTCTTAATGGTTTTCCCGGAGCAATGAGAATGTATTATGCCACATACAATTCTCGTGGCGATATTATTTACGGTGGCGAAAATAATCGCTTCAATGTTGGTGCTGTCTATGCACCTCTGCCACCCACTATTACTACTACTCTTCCCGGAATGTTTTTAAGTGCTTTCGGGAATGCGGCGATAAGGCACATCCATGCTAATCCCTTAAATCCTAACCGTATTTTGGTTACATCTCAATCATTTTTGGGTGGCATTTACATCCACGATATGAGCTTGCCCGGCACAGACGAGCAAAAATTTATCATCCGATTACCTTTGAGTGAGGGCAGTTTAGTCAATAACGCTCGTTATACGCCTCGGCTTACTATCCAAAATCAGACTGTTTCGGGTGTTATTGGCACACTCAATGGAGTTGCTGATGGTGTACGCTTATGGCTGTTTTCCGGTGATGAACGCAATGTCGGGCAGCCAATTCGCTGGACATCCACGTTTCGCCCCGTGTATGCTGATGCAATCAGCGACCCGAATCACCCCGGAAATCTGCGGATTGCCGTTGCTTGTACCGACAGCAGGGTACGATTTTTAACAATCGTCTCTGATAATGGAGGTATTCGCTTGGAACAAGATATGACCGTTGGCGAAATAGCTCATCAAGCACCCATTACTATGCTGTCTTTCGACCCGACAGGAAATTTTCTTGTTACCGCTAGTGGAAATCAATCATTCATTTGGCAACTGGGGCAATCTTCACAACTCCAAACGGTTTTGAACTCTCCGGCGAAACGTTTACACAAAGCAAATATTAACACCGCATTCTTTAGTACCGATGGTAGCCGTATTGTGACTGCCTCGCAGGACACAGACACTAACGTCGTGGTCTGGTTCGTTCGGGAAAAACTTCCCCTGCAAGAAGATCGCTCGGACAATCTCTGGCGCATTGTCCGCCCGCACCTAGTGGCGAATGATATAGATGTGGGAAAAGCAATCGTCGGCAATGACAAAGACACCACACACCTTGTTTTGACGAATCCCGATTTGTATGCCGTCCCGATTACAAAAGTATGGTTAAAAAAAACGAACAGCCCTTTTTCTATCGTTTCAGGCGGTGCGCCCTTTACGGTCAATGCCGCTACGCCGCCACGATTGGGACTCTACAATATCGAATTTCGCTTCCATCCTCTTGTAGAAGGAAGAGTTGCCGATAACACCGATAGTGTCTTCTTCCAAACTATCTCCGGTGATACCCTCAGGGCAAAGATTTCCGGTGAAGGCGTGTTTCAGCGCATACAAGTTGTTCCTCAGCCCATAGACTGGCGCGAGCGCTTTGTCAGCATCGGGTACGATACTGTGCAGGCAGTCATACGCAATATCAGCCCCATTGCTGTCAATCTGAACGTGCCGACTGCACCGAATATAAGCGGTACATTCATCCCGCCGTTTAGTGTTCTTGGTGTGATAGTAAGCCCACGCAGCACCATGAGCGGTGGAATTATCACGCTTGCGGCTGGTGATTCGATTATTGTCAATCTTCGCTTCACACCGCCCTATCTTGGTCTTATTGGTGCGCCTCTGCAATTTATCACCAATCAGCCCGGCGAACCGCCAACAGTACAGCTCTTAGGCACAGGCGTACAAGACGGTCCGCGCCTCAGCAGCACTCTCAGTGCAACGCCATTTGTGCAAACGCTCTGTACTGCATCGTCACCGCTGAGTATTCCACTTCCTAATACTGGTACACAAGCGCTTGTGATTGACAGTATCCGTGTTGTGGATGTAGCCGGTGCAATCAGTCGTGATTTTCAGAATCTCACGCAAACCCCATTGACTATTCAAGTGAATGATATTGGCAGCCAGAGCGCCCGTATTCGCTTCACGCCGCAAGCTGCGGGAACGACCTTCGCAACATTAGTCATTTATTCTAATTCCATCAACGGTACAGCACGCATTCCCTTGCAAGGGCGTTTGGAAAAACCGGCACTGGTCTTTTCCACCCGCACGGTCGTTACCCTTCCCGTGGATGCAGGCGCGACAACAGTGGCAAACATACAAGTACGCAATGCAGGTAACCTTAGTTCAAGCTGGTATCTCATCCCTTCACTGACACAAAAACAATATTATCGTTTCGTTTCGCAACCCGCAAGTGCAGTGCTTACCTCTAACGCAACCGCCAGCTTGCAATTCACTTTTCTCGGCGGTCGTGCAGGCGTAACCTACCAAGACATTGCTATTATTGAGAATAGAAATCTTGATAATACTGATTGTCTGTCCGACACCATAGTCCTTTCCACAACCGTCAAATCCGCACCACGCCTTACATCGCCGATTCAGTCGGTCGTGCTGTCAACGTGTAGCAGCTCGGCAACGATAAACATTCCCATCACCAATACAGGCACCACGCCTGCAAGTCTGAGTTATGTCATCGAACCACCCACACGCCTTGTGAGTCGTCTTGTTACCACTGCCACTATTGGCACAGGAGAGACTTTTACCGTGCAAGTGATTCTGGACACGCTTGCCCGCGCGGGAGTAATACCGCCCTTTTCGCTTGTAGTCCGAGAGGCAACGACGGCAAGCGTTACAGTGCCGATTTCAATCACCAAGCATGATGTCGTGAGCATAGACCTGATACCACCCTCCGTAGCCTTTCCTGTGCTGGATGCGGGTGTAGCGACAAGTGCTATCGTAATCATACGAAACAGAAGCAATCAGACCTTGACCATACCCGCACAAGCATCAAACAGAACGCCGGAGTTTCGCTTAGAAACGCCGAGCCAAAGCATACCGCCCTACGGCGAAGTCGCGGCGCGTCTTATCTTCACCGGAGCGGCTGCGGGATTGAGCTTTGTAGATAGCTTCCCCTTTGCTGTCAGTGTTGCCGGAGTGAGTGGCTGTGCCATCTCGAGCACGCTGCTTGTGAGCGCTTCCACGCTTCCACTCAGCACTGCCGATTTGGTCTTTACCAACGAGTTCGCTGCTCCCGGCGATACCGCACGATTCAAAGTCTTCTTGCGTAATCGTGTCCGCGTTCCGATTGGGACAGCCATTTCCGACACACTTCGCTATAACGTCTCGCTCTTGCAACCGCTTCCGCCACTTCCCTTTGGTGAAGTGAAATTTGGCGAACGTTTTGTACCGCTCAATTTCAAGGTCACAAGCGACAATCCCGAAGAACCGCTTGCTGTCTTGCCTTTCCGTGCCGCACTTGGCAACGATACCGCTACGGTACTCCACTTGCAGAAAACGCCCGAAACACGTGCAACGAAGATGGTGATTAACGCCAGCACCGGCGCGTTCCGTCTTGTTGGGATTTCGCGGGCAGGTGGGCTGCGTTTGGTCATTTCGACGATGGGTACACTCCGCATCGTGGATGCCCGACCGAATCCGGCTTCCACGGAACTGACACTGGAATTTACGTCAAAGGATGCAGAAGACTACACGCTCAATCTCATCAATGCACTGGGCATACGCCCTGACTCCGCAGCATTTCCCGAACAGCGTTTTACATCGGTGAGTGGCTTAAACACGCGGGTACTGGACGTGAGCCGACTGCCATCGGGGATATATTTTATTCAGCTTCGCAACGGACGGGAACTGGCAGCGAGGAAAATTGTGATTATGCGATAAAGCCACTACGACCTGTACTTCAACAAGACAAAAGCCCTTGCAAATCAATGTTTGCGAGGGCTTTTTGTTAATACTATTGTCTATCGGGGAAAAT
>JANYDO010000383.1 GCA_025363605.1 Candidatus Kapaibacterium sp. | reverse complement strand
GTTCGCACGGCAGAAACGCCGCGATTGGCTATCAATATCACGGCACTTGCGCTGGACTCCGGTGGCGCTGAATCGCCACTTTTGCGCCTCCGCATGGAAGAGACGCTTTCACGCCAGACGCACCCACTTTTGCCGTACATTTTTTTTGATAAGAATAGCGATGTAATTCCGGCACGGTATCTTCGGCTTCTTCCCGCGCAGACATCGGTGTTTTCCGAAAAAATGCTGGCAAAGTGGGGAACCCTCGAAATCTATTACCACGCCTTGAACCTCATTGGTAAGCGCCTCCGTGATAATCCTACGACAACGATTCGTATCGTGGGCTGCTCCAGTGCCGATGAGCAAACGGCAGATTCCGGCCACATCGCCCTTGCCACGCACCGTGCTGAGGCGGTGATGACCTATCTGCGCGACCTTTGGCGCATTCCTATGGAGCGCCTTGTCATAGCAGTACGCGAATTGCCCACCGAACCAAGCCCTCTGGCGACCACCGCCACCTACGCCAGCGCCGGTCATGCAGAAAATCGGCGCGTGGAGATTTATTCGGATTCATGGGAAATTGTGCGTCCTATTGCCCAGTCGGATACACTCATGGAAGCAACGCCTCCGGCAGTTAAATTTCTATTGGGAGCCGCAACGAAAGGGCGAATCAGCAAGTGGCGCTTTAAGATTGAGCAGGGACGGCAACCCATTCAGTCCTTCGGTGGCTTGGGTGCGCCGGAGAGTGAAATCTATTGGCATCCCTCGCGTGAACACCGCACCGTGCCGCGCACGGAAGAAGTTATTCGCTGTAATTTCGACTTTCTGGAAGACGAAGGTGAGGGCGGCACGGCAACTATTTCTATTCCGATTGAGCAAGTAACTATCGCCAAAAAACGGCGTAAAATCTCATTGGACGGCTCGTCCGAAGCAGAAAAAAGTGTTGACATCTACCGCTTCATAAACTTTTTGCCGGATGGAAGCATTCTAAAACCAGAACACGCACGAACACTGGAAGAAATGACACGGATAAGAATAGACGCAAGGGCAAAAGTATTGGTAACGGGCTACACCGACAAATTCGGCGATGCTGCACATAATCTTCGGCTTTCTCTTGACCGCGCTCAGGCTATTTCCACAACGCTGACACAGACTATTTCGCCCGGTAATCACATCCCTATGCCCATCGTCACGGGGCGAGGCGGCACACTGGGCATTTATTCCGAAGCGACACCCGAAGGACGAATGTATGCACGAATGGTCGAAATTCGCGTAGAAATACCCTCCGTGCGCGATAATCGTTAATAGCAAGTATCAAAGTAATTTTTGTTTTCCTCTCTTTTCAACCCATAAGGAGTAGCTATGAATTGTGTTCACACAAATCGCCAATCCCCCGCGCACACGTATTCCTCCCTCTTGCTCGGCGCATTCATGCTCTGTGCTTCTCTTACCATGTTGTCCTGTCAAGGTCCGATAGGAGCCACAGGAGCGACCGGACTTCAAGGTCCGGCAGGAGTGGCGGGTCCGGCGGCACAAACTGCGACTATCACTGTGGCTGTTGCAGACTGGCGGGCGGTAGGTGCAGGAAACCCCGGTGCATATTTACAATCCGGCTGGAAAGTGGCTGCAAACATTACCCAAAGCATCATGAACAGCGGCGCTGTGCTGGTCTATATGCAAATGGAAACGAATCCTGCGACGTGGCAGCAACTGCCCATTACCTTTTATGGAGCAAATGTTTTTCAAGTATTTGATTCACAGTTTCGCTTGGGACAAGTGCAAGTATTTATCAATCAATCAAACACCGCCGCTCCCGATACGCCTACTGGCGCAATTACCTTCCGCGTCGTTGCTATCGCCGGAACGACAACGACGGCACTGGCAGCACAGATGGACATCACAAACTATCAGGCTGTAAAAAAAGCATTTAATCTTACGGAATAAACAAGGTATATAAAGAAAAAACCGTAGCAAAGCAGCTTTTACAGCTATCTTGCTACGGTTTTTTTGCGAAAATGAGCGCTTTTTCTTACGATAATGACTTCATTGCATCCAGCAAGGAAGCCATTTCGATAGCGACGGTTGCGGCTTCAAATCCCTTATTGCCGGCTTTGGAGCCGGAGCGCTCAATTGCTTGCTCAATAGTGTCGGTGGTCAGCACGCCGAATATACACGGAACGCCGGAGTCCAGCCCCACGTGCGCCACGCCTTTGGTCACTTCTGCCGATACATAGTCAAAATGCGGTGTGGAGCCGCGAATAACTGCGCCGAGCGCAATGACGGCATCAAATTTTTTGCTTTCCGCCATGCGCTTTACCACAAGCGGAATCTCGAAACTTCCCGGACAATACGCCACGGTAATGGCTTCATCACGAACATTATGACGCTTGAGCGCGTCCAGTGCTCCTTCCAAGAGCTTCGTGACGACAAAACTGTTCCACCGCGATACAACGATGCCGAAGGACTTGCCCTCAGCATTAAATATGCCTTCTACTACGTTTATTGCCATGATGATGTGAGAAGATAAATGAATCGTTCAGATTAAAATTGTAACTGAGGATAGGACATTACTCACCTTTATCGTTCAAGGTTCATTTTGAGCGCCAGCAATATCTGCCATGCGGTGATGGTTAAATTACCGGGGGGAGGATTAATTGTTGTTAGCGGGAGGAGGTACTGCAGCATCGGGCTGAGACGAAAGCGCGTTCCAAGCGGCATATCCGCACCCACAGCAAGCGAAGCAGCGAGTTGAAAGGTATTCAATGGCAAAAATGCGGAATCTTGAATAACAATGCGGTCGGAGTTGGTTTCAGCGAAACTTACTTCTGCTTCTTCGCCGTTCGGAAGGCGTACTGTATGGTCAAGAACAAATTTCGTGTGCTTCAACCGACTGTTCATAATAAAGCCGCCTTGCAAACCAACTTGGACAAAAGGCTGAAAAATACCGATGGTAAGAGGATTCCAGACAATATAGGGAGTCAGAGAAAGCGTAGAGAAACTAGCCTCCGCCAGATGGCGAAAAAGCACTTGCACCGGAAAACGCTGCAAAGGCTGCGCGAGCGACTGTACGGGAACCGTCTCGTATTCGCGGAAAGCAGCATTAACACGGCGGTCTTCGTAGAGCAAGCGTGCGCCGATATTGATTGATCCCAAACGCCAATTTGCGTTCGGTGCGAGAAGATTTTTTTCATACATCAACCCCGCCACAATCCCCGCACCTACGCCGCCGGTGAACGTACATGGACATCCTGTGGCAAACGAACCGTCCTGCGCATAAAATCCCGGACCAGCGACAATGCCGATAACATCCGGTACAATGCGCCGCCCCAGCTCCAACGGCGACGAGCCTTCGCCTTCCTGCGCGCGCAATGTCGGAGCGAGAATACTACAAATGCCTACAAGGCAAGAATACACAAGGAGTTTGCGAAAGGAAACGAGTGGGAGAAACATACAGAAGTTCGAGAAGGTGATAGAGAAATAGCGAACGGATAGAATCTGAAACAGCAAGTTATCAAACGAATCAGAGAAATACAAATTGCATCTGTACAATTCACCAAAATTGAGACGAAGTGCCCGCCCAATGTTTTAGAATGAAACGCATCAGCACCGTCTCCAAGATTGTTCGCGCTATGTTTTCGGGGAAATGTGTATTTTGCCATGCAGCATTGGTGCATACTTGCACACTTCCGACCGTCTGCACAAGATTTGGTCTGGTTTTTGCGGGTTTGTGCTCCACGAGGGCGTGAAGCATGGAGAGCTTTGCCCTTCGCTCTAAATCCCCTCATGTTTATCAAATTTGTAACGCCATGCTTTTTGCGTCTCGAACGTCAAAGGTGCTTTTGCGCAAAACGTTGTATATCGTTTGTGCATGGTCAACGTTTTTTTCTTTTGCTCAAGCACAGACTGTCACACCGTCCACAGCTTCAGATTTTTTTGTCAACGCAACTCCTCCACCCAAAAAAGGTGCGAAGCAAACAAATCTAAATTTAGTCCAATGGACATTTGTCCCAACGGCTTGTGATGCACCTTACAATGAGCAACGTACCCTTAGAATCTACAACGTTATTCTAACCGACACAGTATTTATTAACGGGCAAATTTTGAGTGCGCAGATTTCGGGAGCGAATGCAAGCGAATTTCGGATACTTGCTCCATCTACTTTCCCTGCGCCTATTCGTGCGAACAATGGTGCGACAATTCAAATTGAATTTTATACCTCCGTTACGGATGTACCAAGAACAGCAAAATTAGTTATGCCGACACAGGATTTGCTTGGAAATCCTTCCGATACTGTTGTTGTCAATCTAACAGCGACTCGTGTTCGGCGTACTTTTCAACTCATTCAGCAACAGTACGATTTTGGCGCAGTACCACCAAATACAGTTGCTACCGGCTCCTTTTGGTGGTTACGTAATACAGGTGCAGTACCTATTGCGTGGGAATTTTCGCCTAATATTAATCCATTCTTTACCATTCTTGATACGAAACCTTCGCCAATTAAGAATGCTGTTACCCAGAAATGGACAACTACCGTCAATAAGGGAGATTCTATAAGTCTCACAGTGCAGTTCAATGGCGATGCGGCAGGGCAAACTGATATTATCAACTTCAATCCCACCGAGACAGATTGTCGTCTGAGTACCGATTTCAAATTCGTTGCAAGTACCATCCAAAACCCGCCAAACATAACCGTCCGTAATGTGATTCAAGGCGTAGAAACACCCGTCAAGGACAAAGTAATTTTCTTCGGCAATTTCGCTTGCCCCAATACTGATGCGCCTTTTAAGGATACAACACTTAAAATCT
>JANYDO010000379.1 GCA_025363605.1 Candidatus Kapaibacterium sp. | reverse complement strand
TGCCGAGCTGTTTGAATGGGTGATTGAAAATCTCGTCAAAAACGCTGCCGAGGCGATGGAATCAGGTGGTGGTATCATTGATATTCTCTTGGAGCAACGTGGCACGAAGACAGTGATACTTGTCTGCGATAACGGAAAAGGAATGTCGCCTAAAGTGCGCCGCGAGGTCTTTAAGCCCGGATTCAGCACGAAAAAACGTGGTTGGGGCTTGGGACTCAGCTTGTGCAAACGAATTATTGAGGATTATCACGGCGGGAAAATTGTCATCAAGGATACTGCACCCGGCAAGGGAACGGTCTTTGCGATAGAACTGCCGAACATCCGCAAGGACGTAAAAGAATCGCCGCGCAAATCGGCAAAGCACGAAAAAGAAGTCGTTGCGTAAAAAAAACAAGCCGCTCACAAATTAAGAAACCCTCCCGCGTCGAAGATGCAAGAGGGTTTCTTATTTGTGAGAATAGTTGTGCTGCCTGTTTCTCGGTATAGCGCAGGATTCAAAGAGAGCGGTATCAATGGCGCACTCTCACTCTCCCACCATCATCGTTGCGCCGGCAACAGAAATCCCATCGGCAGCAATGGAGAGCCAGTACATTCCTCTCGACAAATTGGACGGTGCTTGCAATTGAAGGGTTCGCTCGCCATTTGGTATGATTCCTTGCGGCATGGTTGCTACTGTTTGTCCAAGAGTATTGGTGATGAGCACCGTCACGGCAGCCGTTCGGTTTTGAACAAAGTGAATCGTGACAGTTTCTCCGGGTGCAGAGGGATTTGGGTTAAGGGAGCATGACTTGCTCAAAGCAGGGATTGTGCGAACCGAGGTGAGAATAGACGTTGTGGGCGCACGGTACAAGCCCGCATTTGTTCCCGCAAAGACCACGCCGTCTCCTATACCAAGCGCCTGAACGCCTTCGCAGCGACCGACTTCTTGCCAATTATCCCCTGCAACACGAAAAATACTACCCGCCTGAGTTGCTGCAAATGTCACTGTTTCCGAACCATCTACCGTAGATGCACATTTGCTGACAGGTATATTATTCGCTTGTTGCCATTGTGCCGTGCCGGCATCACTCTGATACGTCGCCTTAAAGCCGATTGCGGCTTGTTCCATGCCCACATATATCATTCCGCCCATCGTTCCAATGCCTTGCAAACCATATCCTTCGGGCAAAGCGATAAGCCCCGCATTGAAGTCTTGCCAACTTGTGCCGCCGTCGTTTGAGCGAAGAATGCCCTTACCATTCGTGGCAATAAAGAGCGACGAACCGAGCGACGTAGCGCCAATAATGTTTCCAGCCTGATTCAAGGTTTGTCGCCATGTTGTGCCGTTGTCATTGGAGATGAAAATACCGTTTTGCGTCACGTCGCCTTGCGATGGGTCATTTTGCGAGCTATTCTTGGGCGAAACTCCTGCGAGGAGTGACGAACCTGCCGCAAAAAGAACATCAACGCTTCCCAAAGCCGCAGGGAAGCCGGTGATAACTTGCCACGCAGAGGAAGTAGAGGAAGTATTCGCTAACCAATACACGCGCCCTGCTGAAGAACCTGCAAATACGCCCGTGGGCGTTTGCAGGAGCGAAACGATATGAACTCCTGATGGTAAGCCACTGCTTGAGGCTTGCCACGATGCGCCGTTGTCCGACGATTGATAGACTTTGCCGCTTTGTGCTGAAAGGTACGCCTTTGCGCCCGATGCAGCGAACGCCACGATACCGATGTTTTTCGGCAGTCCTGCATTGCTTTCTTGCCACTGCACGTTGCTTGTACTCCCGGTACTCCCGGCAGGAGTGCGGAAAACGCCTACCAATGGCACAACACAGCACATCGTCTTAGAATTTGCCGCCAAGAGTACCGTCGTCGTCATGTCGGGTACGGATGTCACGTTCCACACATCATTGGTGAGGAGATAGACACTTATGTTGTTGTCGGTGCTTACTTGAGCAAGAAGCGCTGTGCCTGCTGCGGATAGCGCACGCACCTGTGCGCCGCTCGGCAAACCGTTAGAAATAGCCTCCCACGAAGCTCCATTTGTTCGGGAGCGATAGACCGCACCATTACTTGTGAGGGCAAAAAGATTATCGGACGCTGCTGCAAGACTAATGACAGTCGCACCAGAGGGAAGACCATTCGATGCCGCTTTTGTCCATGTCGGCGTAGAAGTCGCGCCCAAAAGGGCATAAATACCGTCGTTCCCTGTGGTAATAAACAGTCCCGACGGAGTTTCTACAAGGCTCGAAAGAATAGACTGCGTGGGAAGTGTGCAGGTCTGCCACGATACACCTCGGTCAGTAGAGCAGCCGAAGCCTTCTTCGGTAGCAATGTAGAGCGTTCCGCGAACTTCGGCAATGCTTTTGATGTTCGCGCCGATGTCGGTGAACGAGGTTATCGGTGACCACTGTTGTCCGTCATAGCGGTAGAAAAGCATTTGCAGAAAATCTTTGTCATAACCGAGAGCAAGTGCGCCAAATGACGTTGCGATAAGTGTTTGCAGATTAAATTCTTCATTGCGCAGACTTTCTTGCCATGAAGCCCCATTGTCGGTGGAACGGTACACACCAAATCCCGGTACGGCAGCAAAAAACGATGTTTCGCTGGCGCTTATTGCCTGAACATTTGTTGGCAAGCCATTGTCAATGCGCCGGAAATTGAGCGTTTGTGCATTTGCTGAAGTGGCAGATTGCACCAAAGAGAATGAAAGAATGAGAGAAAAGAGTTGAAGCGTTTTCATGATAGTTTTTGTCGTTGTGAAAGAAATAGAAAGGGAAGTGAATAATAATGAGCCGCTTCTTGCAAGCAATTTCTTGAAAGCAAGGAAACGGCTCATTTTCTCGAAAGGAATGGTCAAGCAAACACTTTACTGCTTGATGAATTTCTCCGTGCGGCGGAGATTCATCACACCGGATTCGGAGCGAACTTCAACGAAGTACGTGCCGGGATGCAGCGTGTGAACGTCGAATTCCGTACTCGCACTTCCTCTGCCGGATAGCGTGCGCTCTTGCAGCACCAAGCCTCGTGCATCCAGAAGACGCACGATAAGAGATTCATTAGGCTCAGTGCGCTCACTCGTTTCGGCAACGTCCACATCCACACGGAGAACGTCCGCGCTGGGATTAGGACTGGTCTTGAGCGTAAGCACAAGTGCCGGTACGGTGAAGGCAACCACATTGGAGTATGCGCTCACCGACGAGCCAAGCGATGCTTTTACACGGTAGTAATAGGTCGTGCCGGGCGTGAGAACCGGATTGGTGATGGACATCGTCATCGTCGTTGCGACGGGATTACCAACATTTGTTCCGAATGCTGCTCGCAGTGGCGAGAAAGATGTGCTGGCAGATACTTCACCGTCATAGCGCGTTGCATTTGTCACTCTTGTCCAATTGAAGGTGAACGAGGTCGCGCTCAGATTTGTAACAGCAAGTGCCGTTGGGGCATTTGGTGGTGTGGTATAGGAAAGAACGCTTGTCCATGCACCCACGGTTCCATCTGCCGCTACTGCCCGAACGCGATAGTAATAGGTTGTTCCGGCGGTGAGACCTGCTGCCACATAGCTTGTTCCCGTGCTGTTTCCGTTGATAACGCCTTGAGTAAACGCATTATCAAGAGCGATGGTTGTCTGATAGGAAGCCGCTCCGGAAAGAGCTTGCCAGTTGATTTGGAAGGAGGTTGTGCCGAGAACAGTAATAAACGTAATGGTTGGCGCGGCAAGTGTTGAAGACGCACCGCCTTGTATGACCGTGACGGTTTTGGTAATGCCACCACCGACGAAAGTTACGACAGCAGTGCGCTGTTGGGTCGTTGTGTTGGTTTGTACTTGAATTATCACGTTCGCATCGCCCGTAGCACTTGCGGGTGCAACTGTTACCCACGCTTGATCGCTTGAAGCCGTCCACGCAACGTTGGCGGTAACACTGACGGGATAAGCGCCGTTCACAGCTGGTACAGCTCCCGCATTGATTTGGAAGACGTTGGTGTTGAGGATGCTTGTACCTGTTGCTGCTCCTGCTTGAGTAATAGTAATCGTTTGTGTTATTCCTCCACCGGAAATGGTGATGGCTGCTGTGCGCTGAGTCGTCGTGGAATTGGGAGCAACGCTCAGTGAAAACGTGCTATTATTTGTGCCGCTTGACGGCGAAACAGTCGCCCATGCCTGATTGCTCACCACTGTCCATGCGACGTTAGCGGTAATAGTTATCGGAAAATTACTAATCCCTGCTGACGATGGTGCAAATGCAACCGGACTCACTGTGAGCGAAGCTACGGTGCCGGATTGTGTTATGGCAATGGTTCTGGTGATGCCACCACCCGAAATGGTAATGACTGCGGTTCGTGCGCTCGTGGTCGTGTTGGTGCTAATGGTGAAGTTCAGCGTTCCGTTGCCGTTACCGCTTGTTTGCTGAAGTGAGACCCATGATTGATTACTGCTTGCCGTCCACGCAACATTGGAGGTGATGGTCGTCGTCGTCGTTGTTATTTGCGAGGCGCTTACCGAAAGCGTTTGAAGACTGGCATTGAGCGCCGCAGCGGCAGGAGGTGTGACGACAATAACATTTGAGTTTGCACTTGTCAGCGTCCCGTTTTCCGCGCGAACTCGGTAGTAATAGGGCTGCAATACCAAACCAAGAGCCGAGTAGGAAAGGCCTGAAACAAAGAGGTTATTTGCCACTAAGAGCGTAAAGGTACTATTCGCGGAAATATCAATGCGATAGCCCGTTGCTCCTGAAACAGCTTGCCAGTTTGCCGTGAAATTCATGAGTGAGCCGGCACCTGCGATATTACTTGCGGCTATGGCTATTGGAGCAGCAAGGGAAGTCGTAGCGCCGCTCTGCGTGATGCTTACCAATCGGTTAACACCGCCACCGCTGACGGTGATTGATGCTGTGCGCTGCGTTGTATTTGGGTTAGCAGCTACGTTCAGCGTGATTGTGCCGTTATTGGTACCGCTTTGCGGTGTAACGGTCGCCCATGCTTGATTGCTGGTGGCTATCCATGCCACATTTCCAGTGACAGTTATGGTGATATTGCTTTGTCCTGTCGCAGCAACGGTTATCGTCTGTGGCGTTACCGTGAATGAGCCTATTTGTGTTGCTGTAAAGTTGACATTGCTCGCAATGCCGTACACTGCCGGAGCTGGTGGACTAGGGAGATTACTGAGGGTAACGGTTTGCGAGGCGGGGGTAAATGTATAGCCTGTCAAGGTCGGCGTAACAGTGTACGAACCTGCTGGCACTTTGCTTATGGTATAAATTCCCAGAGCGTTCGTGAGGGTTGTTCCAGCAGCGCCAGCGCTGACACTGACGTTAGCCAAGCCAGCACCGTTCAGGATAACTTTACCCGTAATTTGCATGGGAATAAGCGTAAAATCCTGCGTTCCGCTTTGTTGTGAGAGATCTTTGAGGACTGTTTTTGTTTGGGCATAATATCCGGCGGGCAGGGTAACAGTCACGGAATAGACGGCTTTGGGAAGATTATTGAATGTGTATGCGCCACTAGCATCGGTGATGGCTTGTGCGCCGTTATTAAGCGTGATGGTCACGCCTTGAATGGGGTTTGCAGGGGAATTATTATCCCTGACAAAGCCGGTCAGAGTAACGGTGCTGACGGGCGGAGTGCCGCCAAGCGATGTTGAATACACACCGGCAGCGTGCGTGGCGACGACAACCGTGCCGTCAATATCGCGCTTGGCGATGTGCATGACAGCTATGCCCGGTGGTACACCGTTTTCAAGCGTCCATGTTGTGCTGCTGCCGTTTAATGCTGTGGTCGAATAGAGACCGGAACTTGTACCGACAAAATATGTTTTATTTCCCTGATAATTCACAATCGCTGCCGCAATACAAGCCGGACCATTGCCAGTGCCATCGGGAAACTGCTCAAGATTGCCGCCGACCGCTTGCCATGTGTTTCCGGCATCGGAGGTGAGGAAGAGACTTTGTACGTTATAGCTTGAAAAGACCACGATGGCTCGGTTCGCATCCGTGGGGTCAATGGCTATGGATTGAACATATCCGGCAGGAAAGCCTTTGCCTACCGATATGTCAATAGCCGTCGGCGTACCGGTGCGAGCATCGTCAATACGATAGACTTTACCTCCACTTGTGCCGAGATAGAGCCTTGTTGTTGCACCTTTGGCGGCACTGAGCGTTGTGATAGTACCTTGGGCAACGCCGGGAAATTGCGTCCAGCCCGTGATACCGGTATAGCCACTGGCGGGAATAGAATACACATTGTTGTGTCGCCAGAGGCTTGTTCCGCCCGGATAATACATAACGCTATCGCTGTTCGGGTCAAGGATATATGGATGAATGAAAAGCTGCCCCGTTGCATTGGCGGGGTCAATGCTTGAGTTTGAATATGTTTGTAGTGCTCCCGCGCTCGTGAGAATTTTACGCGAGTAAATTTTTCCATTCTGATAGGAGGAGTACACCATTTTATCGGTACCAAAAGCACCGATAGCAGAGACCGCACCGTCCCCGCCTCCTGTGCTTTGCCACGCCGTCAGTCCACCCGTTGCCGTCAG
>JANYDO010000374.1 GCA_025363605.1 Candidatus Kapaibacterium sp. | reverse complement strand
AACTTGTGCCGCAGCAACAAGTGTGTTCGGGCTGACACCGGAAAGCGACGGCGCAGCATTGCGCACAGGAACGGTAACAGGCGCAGACAAACCACCGCCCGGCGTGGGATTCCGAACACGAATGGAATAATTTGTTTCACTGACGGTCGTGAGAAGCGAACCGGGTACGCTTACTGTGAGAGTGTTCGTGTTGACAAACGTTGTGGTAAGTTCTGTGCCGGAGGGGTAGAGGATTGCCACCGCGCCGCTGACAAACGAGCCGCCGCCAGAGAGCGTGAGCGTTGCGTCTTCACCAAATCCAAGGGGTGAAGGTGAAAAAGCAGTGATGCTTGGTGTAGGATTGACGACATTCAAGCTCATCGGTTGCGTAGAGCCACCACCGGGCGCAGGATTAACAACAACAACGGAGTACAACCGTGCTACGGGAATATCGCTCCCTGTGAGATTGATTGTGAGATTGCCGTTTGAGAAGGTGCTGGGTTTCGGTTGTCCGTCAAAATACACTTGTGAGCCGTCGTAGTACCCCAAGCCACTGATAACAAGCGGCGAAGAGGCTCCGGCACTTATCTGGGCGATGGAGAGTCCGCCGGCTGCGGGCGCGGGATTGACGATAGAGAGAGTTTGCCGTGCCAGAGTAACGCCCCCGGAAGGATTTTCAACACCAACTTCAACACTTGAGGCAGCACCGATATAATAAAATATGCCGATACTCCATGCTGTTTGCAAGGTATTGGCATCGACAAATGTTGTTCCTAATGCAAACTTTCCGCCCGGCAAACTTGGATGATACAGATACGCTTTCGCCCCCGGTTCAAAATTTGTCCCGTAGATCGTTGCCGAAGGGCTATTGGGGCTACCGCGTAAAAATGTTGTCGGCGCGATGCTGCTGAGTGTAGGAATGTGGAGAGCAATATAAAATGTGTGTCCCGGACCAGCGGATTCAATACTACAATTGCCTGGCGTATAAGGAGTAATACCAATACGTGATGTGGTTGCTAGAATTGTTGAAGAAAGCGAAAGCGTAGAAGAATTAGAGTTGTTATAGGTAACACCTATCCCACCGATAGTATTTCCAGAGGTGAGTTGTTGCTGAAATATTTGATTTCCTGTTATTTCGTTAATAACAACAATCTGATAGCGAGTCCCGCTTTCAAAATTTGTACCATTGATGGTAACGGTCATGGCAGAACCACCGGCAATGACCGACGGCGGGGTAAAGCTGTTTACACCGGGAACGGCGCACGATAATTGTCCTGCCGCGGGTGTGGTAAATGTCCCAACTCCGGGCGCAGCATCATTGAGCGAAGAAGCCCCTTTTTCTGCGACCGTTGCCGTAGAGCTTTGTTGCACTCCGACGTAAAGGTTTTTACTATCGCTGACAAGAGAAATGGGCTGCGGAAGCGATGTTCTGAACGACTGCCACGTTGTGCCGTTGTCATTCGATACAGCCAGACCTGTTGGCGTTCCCGATATAAGTGCCGTTCCTGCGGAAGTCAAAACATCTACTCCGGTAGGCGTTGAGAGGGCGGAACGCAGAGCAGTTCCAGTCGCGAGGGATTTTGTCCACGTAGAGCCGTTGTCAGTGGAGCGCCACACATTTCCCGATACCGTACCCACAAAAAGCATTGAGACGGTTGCCGTTGTTGCCTTATTTCCTTGTTGCACCCACATTCTGCCCGTGTGGGCAAAAACCGATTTTGCCAAACCGGTCTCGCCTGCGATCATCAGTTTTGTCCATGAGTTTCCATTATTCGTCGAGCGCCAAAGACCTTCTTTCCAGAGGTTCACAATGACAGTGTTTCCATCCACCGTGATACCGCGCACTTCGTTGTTGTCTGCCGTGCGGTCAATGTTCACGAGTGACCATGAGCGTCCATCATTGTTGGAGCGATACACACCTTTTTCCGTGGCAGCAAACCACGCTGAGGCACTGCCTGATGAGCCGACGATTTCAATATCGAATACTCTTTTGAGCGCAACGATATTAGATGTGGAAACTGTACCTGTGGTCACTTCGGGGCTTGCCCATGAGTTGCCGCCGTCGGTGGAACGGAGTACGCCTTTGTCTGTACCCGCAAGAAGGGTAGAGGTTCTGCCGATGTCGCGGGATTTCACTGCATAGACGGCAATATTTTTGAGCGAGGTTTCCGTCCATGACGTACCGTTATCGCCGGAGCGCCATAAGCCTTTATCGGTGGCAGCGAAGGTTGTTACCGATGTTGTTACCGATGTTGTGCCGGAACCAGCACTTGCGCTGGTGGCTAATGCCCACACGGTGCGTCCGGGAAGACCTATTTTCTTAGGTTGCAGGTCTTGTGCCGTTGGATTTTGTGCTGACATTCTGTGTTGCACGGCAAAGAAAAAAAGCATAAGTAATCCTGTCAAGGCAAGGAAACGCTTCCGATTATGCCGGAAAGAGCAGAGAGAGAGAGAGAGAGAGAGAGCATAAAATATTTGAAAAACAAAAAAAAGGAGAAATTTCTGACTGTTTTGGAGATACCCACGTAAAGGCTATCTTTTGCACGTCGCAAAAATGAAAAAAAACTTTGGCGTGGGCAAGAAAATTTTTCGTGTTCATCTTTCGGGATAATGCTTGCGAATTGCGCATGGATTGGTTATTTTCGCTCGGCATGGGTTAGTTCGCCGTGCAAGTAATGGGAGCGTTTTTGTATTCTTTTCCTCTTTACCGCCAATCTTTAGAGAATCATTATGAGCGAAGCACAAGCACCCAAATTTTTTAGCACGCTGCTGGATTTCCACACACGCGGCACGATGGCGCTTTTGCTCAAGCGTATTGCGTGGTTTGGCTTGTACACGCTCATATTGCTCATTGTGGAAGCAAAATACCATTGGATACCGCTTCGGAGCGACATCATTTTTGCGTCGCTTATGGGAACGATGCTCAGTTTGCTTCTTGTTTTCCGCACCAACACCGCCTACGACCGTTTTTGGGAAGGACGCAAAGCATGGGGAAGTTTGGTGATTCATACGCGCATTTTCGCAACGATGCTTCACGCTATGCTACCCCGTGTTGACAAAGAGAATCGCACATTTTTCGCCAAGCATATCAGCGCCTACACATTTGCTACCAAAAATCACCTCCGCGATACTTTTATTCCAGATGAACTTTCCGACCTCGAAGCAGCATCCGTAGAGCGATTGCAAACAGTGAAGCACGTTCCCAATGCCATCGGTAAAGCAATTTTTGAGCGGATGCAAACGCTCTTTAGGAGCGGTGTCTTTCGCGGCGAAGATATGCGCAATATGAAGCCTCAATACGACGTGCTGCTCGACACCACCGGCGTTTGCGAACGCATAAAGTTTACGCCCATTCCGCCTAGTTACGGCACGTATATTCGGGTATTTATTTTTGTGTATTTGGTAATTCTTCCGTTTTTGCTGATAGAAAAATATGAACTCTACACCATTCCAGCGGAGATGTTTGCCGGATATATTCTCATGGGCTTGGAGATGATTGCCGAAGAAATCGAAGAACCCTTCGG
>JANYDO010000367.1 GCA_025363605.1 Candidatus Kapaibacterium sp. | reverse complement strand
CGGAACCATGCCATTACTGGTGTTCAGCATAGGCTTAGTTTCTTCGGAATAGCCCCAGCCTTTTTCGGGGTCTTGGGAGAACACAGGAATCACGCGGAGCAAACGTCCGCTCGGAATCCCATAGACACCAATTTGTCCGCTAAAGCCACCGGATGTAAAAAGGTAGTTTTCATCGTACTTGCCGGGCGCGACATACACTTTTTTTGCCGCATCAGCAGCATCGGCAGTCGTCTTTTGAGCTGAGGGGCAAGCGGTGAGAAGCACCACCATTGCGCCAATAGACAAGACTGCCAGAGCTGTTAGAATCTTTGTTTTCATCGGAATCCTCCAATAAATTGAGTAAAACGGTAGAGAAAATTTTGACATTCACCACACTATTATTTCTTTGTTATTTCTTTGCAGCAACCTCGCGGAGGTGCTCTACGACTGCCCGTGCGTCTTTTTCATCAACTTGCATATTGGGCATTTTCATCAGGTAGGTTTGGAGCATACACCGCACGGTATCGTCTTTTTCGACCATTGTTTCGGTGTCCAGAATCATGTTCATCACATATTCCGGCGTACGACGAGTGAGAACTTTCCCTAATGCGGGACCGACGTAGCGTTCATCGTACTTGTGGCAGCCCGTACAGGTAACGTCAAATACTTTACCGCCCTGCTGCGAGAGCGCGGGATCAATCGTTGCACCAAGTTTCACTTCTTTGACCTTGTAATATTCGGGTTTTGCTTTGACAGCTTCTTGTGCCGCATCCGATTTTCCCCCGTCCTGTTTTGCACACGATTCAAGAAGACTGCTCGCTGTCAAAAGAAAGCAGATGCTAAAAAAGGTGCTGAGGCAGTTGCTGAGGCAGGTGCTGAGGCAAAAGCCGATGAGTGTTCGTTGCGTTTTCATAAAGGTAACTCCAGAAAAAAAACAAAAGGATTAGATAGTATTTTATCGCTTATTTGGCAAAAAAAAATCACATCACCTATAAAACCTATTCAATGCCAAGTCTTGTGAAGCCCTTGCTTACGTTATCAGCAAGAGTGTCGAGCATGGTATTTTCAAAAAGAATCCGTAAGCGAGAGCGTTCGACTGCCCAATGATGATGCATTGGGCAGGGTTTTTCATCACCGCATCCGGGCAGTTTGAGGATGCAATCCGAAATGAGTATCTCTGCCCCGTCAATGCTGCGAATAATGTCAAATATCGAGATACGTGAGGCTTCATGAGCTAAGGCGACACCGCCTTTTGCACTTCGCTGCGAAATCAGAATCCCGCTTTCAACAAGCCCCTGCATGATTTTTTTTAAGAACTGATGCGGAATATTGAGCGCTCGTGAGATTTCTGCGACGGGAATATAGTGCCTATTACTTTGCTGCTTGTGCTGCTGTGCAAGGAATATCGTCGCTTGAATTCCGTATATGCAAGTTTTTGAAAGCATTATTTAAGGACAATGTACTCTTTTATATCAAAAATAAGCCCTCTTGGGATATTGCGCAAGGAAAATCGTTATCAATGAACAAATTTTTTCTGTGAACGTAAAATTCAAGCGCATAAACGCTCAAGGACGTCCGTGCTACCACGTTGAATTTCATGCTGATAGCACGGACATTGCCATTTTTGCCTTACGAAAATACTACAATTTATACCGAACCGACAGCCCAAGCTGCATATTCCATATCGTGCTTTGGCTTTCATACGTCTGATTATCCAAGTCATAGCGCAAAGTATGGGGCGAAAGAGGGATACCGACGAGAATATCCGGCGTGAGAGTCCAATAGTCCGAAAGATGAATCGTGTACCCCAAGCCCACTCGTGCCGCCAAAGAAAAATCCGTACGGTCTTTAACAATGCCCCTTGAGTCAGTGGCGCTCCGTGTGGCAGGATCGGTTATGTGAACGAGATATGCCCCACTTTGAAAAAGACCGACCGACGGACCTGCGGCAAGCCAGAAATTACCAAAGCTATACCGCAAAAGCACGTCCGCAGAAAGATACTGCAAGGCATACTCAAAATAGTCTCCTTCGTCCAAGCCATAGTAAAGTCCGACTTTACCGCCGCGTGCATCCACAAAATTGATATTTGCAATTATTCCCAACGATTCCGTGAACGGTATATCGGCACTGATGCCAAGCGAAAAGCCGAAACCGTTCATCATCTTGCTTGCCGGGTCGCTGTCCCAGAAAGGCGCGTTCACGTCATAATCCATCATGGTATATGCCGCCGCACCGCGAATGCCAAGTTGAATTGCCAAAGGTCTATTGTTGCCCGAATATGGCATAGGAGCTTGACTGCCGGCAGGTACAGGCTCGACGGAAACATCTTTCACAACGGGTTGCAGCTCCCCATTCGCATCCTTTTTTACGCCAACCGTGACGCGAATGCTAAAGACGAAATCGCCTTTGTCCAAGTTGGGGTTACGAATTTTGCCATACTGCGGATGCTGGCTGCTGCGACTGTAATTCACCACGCGGTCTTGTAGAAATTCGCCAAGCTCTGTTCCCGTCACAAACCCGTCTTTGTTCACGTCAGCTTCGCCATTGAGGGCGCTTATAAGCTGCTCGCGGAAAACGCTTTTGTCAGGTACGGTTTCATCTGCCCCGCCGGAGGTGATAAATTGGCGCACGGGTTTACCAGTCTTGTAGGTGATGTTCTCCGGTATTGCCCGCGACAGCGAAAAAATGGAACCCGAAAAACAAGCATCAAAGAGAAACAGTGCGTGTTTCGACTGAATTTGCTTTGCATAGACTTCCAACTGCTGCATCGCCATCGCTTTGGCAATAAACCCTTGTGGGTTACTATTCGGATTCGGCGCATCGGCGGGAATGATATACCCCATTTCTTCACCGTAGGACTGGCGCAATGTATGACCATGACCGGCAAAGTAGAAGATAACGCGATTTTCGACATCCATGCAATAACGGTTAATAAACTCGCGAAAAGCATCGTCAAGCTGGTCGTGGCGCGGGTTGGTGACAACCACGCACTGAAAACCATGCTCTTCCAGTGCCTTTTTCACCTCTTCAATATCTTTGCGAACGCCGGGCAAGCTGGGCCAGCCGTCAGTGTAATTGCTCACACCAATCAGCAGCGCGTAACTACCTTTGTAGAGCTTCACGGGCTTGTCGTCTCCCATATTCAGCACAACATTTTTTTTACTGCTGCCACCGTCAATAGAGCGTTCCACCGAAGCAGTCATGCCCATATTTTGCTTGTAGTCTCCCGATGCCGAGGAAGAGACTTCACGGAGGACATAATCGGCAATATTCGAGGCTGCACCACTTGAAAGCGCGGCGGCTTCTTT
>JANYDO010000353.1 GCA_025363605.1 Candidatus Kapaibacterium sp. | reverse complement strand
GGTTGGAAAATGCGGATTTGAGGTTTGGTTTGGAAGCGGCAGATACAAATTATGTTTCCACCGAAGATTATACGCCATTACGAGGCTTTAATATTGAGCTGTATGGCTGGAAAAACAATGATTTGCCAATTACCGATATTAAAGCTAGAGTGGTACTAGCTAATATTCAGATAAAGGGAGAAATACCCGGGATTACATTCCATAATTTCCATTTTGGCAATGGGTTAGAGATTTATGACACTCTATCTGGCATTTGGCAATTCCGAGACTGTTTGTTCGCATCCGATTCTTTATTTCTTGCTTGGGATAGAGGGGAAGCGTTAATAATAGCTCTAAAGTCAGAGAAATATTTAAGTTTTCATCGGTGTACATTCTTCCACAAGATTCGGGTATCTCACGCCAACCTTACTTGGCTATATTTTGAAGATTGCGCAACAAAAGCGGCATCAGCCCCCAAAGAGTATGCGCCTACTTTAGAAATCTTGAACAGTAATATTGAAAATTTATCTCTCAATGGAAGCAGCTTTCCTTTTTCAACCACGCTAGCAAGGAGTACATTCATTAATCTTGAGATAATCAATTCTATTTTTGGTAAATTCATTTTTTCCAGCACTGTACAGCGCACTATAACGATGCGCCAATGCAAAATTGATAGCTCTGTTTACTTCTATGAAGCCCAATTACCACATAAAAATACTTTTTTACCTTGGGTACAAGTTGCGGGCAAAAACGCGCTATTTATCAAAGATACAATAACCTACCGCGCCAGCACAGATGCCGAAATCGCCGACGAAGCCAACTACAATAACCTCATTTCCGTGTACACCGACTTCCTCTCGCTCTACAAAACACGCGGCGACCAAGAATCCTACAACGCCTGCTATGTGGAGATGAAGCAAATCCACACGCGGCGGGCGGGCTATCTCTATCGCAAAGCACCTGCGCTGGAAACATGGTTCGATTGGCGATTGAATCAGCTTCTGGATGTGTTCTCGGACTACGGCACAAATTCTGCGAAGGGACTCATTTACATTTTCTACGTGATTATCGCCTTTGCCGTATTGTATCTCGTTTTCCCCAGCGAAGCGGATAATCTTTCCCGCGCCAATTCCTTCCGAATGTTCGATGTGGTGATTGGCTATTTTTCAACCAATGCCACGCTGGCGAATATCAACGAACACAAGCGCCGTCGCGCTCTGGACGACTTACAGAACTTTCGCACGACGCTGGATGTTTCGCGCACAGATGTTCCTACGTTTATCGCATGGCTTGGCAGACCGCTCTACGGCTTGAACAAAGCGTATTTGAGCGCAAGTGCTTGGCTTATGGAGCGGTTCGATATTGTTCCAGGCAGGTGGCAGGAGCTTTCCCAAGGACGCAAGTTCTGGACGAGCGTGGCGGTAGGCGCATATATGCTGGGCTTCCTCGTGTGGGGCGTTGTTATGCGCCTTGTGAATGCCTTTGCTCTCAGCATCAATGCCTTTGTAACACTGGGCTATGGCGAAATACAAGCGCGAGGCGTAGCGCGGTATTTGGCGGTCTCGGAAGGTGCGGTTGGCTGGTTTTTGCTTTCGATATTCAGCGTTACGTTGATTTCGCAGCTTTTGCAATAAAATACATTCAAGTACAACTCATTTATTATCAAGTTGTTATGCCAGCACTCCTTCAAGTTCGCTCGGCAACTGCCGATACAAGTCGTGCGGTATTACATCTGGTTCACACCGCTGTTGATGCCGAGATTCAGCGACTTGCAATGGGAATTTCCCTTGCCGAAAAGCGATTAGCAGTGTTTGAGGGAAAATATCACGTTTCATCGGAAACATTCATCGAAACTTTTGCCTCGGAAGACCTTGAAGGCGGCGATGACGAATACGTCGAATGGGCTGGCGAATACAAGCTGCAAATGCGATTACAAGAGCATTCGCGCCAGTTGCAAGAGGTAGAATATGCCGTTGCGTGAGATTGAGCGCGAATGGCATGAATTGATAATTGGCTTTGTCCAGCACAAGCATTGTCGCGACGGAAGTATTATTCAAACTGATGCGACTTCTTTACAAATGGTGATAGATGAAATTATTAGTAATCGCAAGTACGCATAATACATTGATTTCAAAGTTTTTACAATAATTTTAAGCCTTTTAAAATATGAGTAATAATCAACCTATGGGCTACACCATCTCCACCGACCCGCAGAAAATGGACGCGGAAGCAATCTACGAAGCAATCCACAACTATCTCGAACGATCGTATTGGGCGGGCGGGCGCACGAAGGCGACCGTTGAAAAATCACTCCGAAACTCATTGAATTTTGGTGTGTTTTCTCCCGAAGGCTCACTCGTAGGGTTTGCTAGGGTGGTAACAGACTATGCTACATTCGCATATCTTGCAGATGTGTATATTTTGGAAGAACATCGCGGCAAAGGACTGAGCAAATGGCTCATGCAGACAATTATGGAGCATCCCGACTTGCAAGGCTTACGGCGCTGGTTGCTGGCGACGCGCGACACGCATGGCTTATACGCACAGTTCGGTTTTACGCCGCTCCTTGCACCAGAGCGGTGGATGCAGATTTTTGACCCGGAAGCAAATCCTCCGGTGTATTGACACTCCCCATGCCTGAAGGCAGGGGATTCTTGGGCTACCCAGCTAACGCCGTTGTATATCTCCCAAGCTAACACGGTCTGCCCGACCGCTTGGCTGCTGTTAGGCAACCGATTGTTTGTTTCGTCGAACTACA
>JANYDO010000352.1 GCA_025363605.1 Candidatus Kapaibacterium sp. | reverse complement strand
GAAACAAACAATCGGTTGCCTAACAGCAGCCAAGCGGTCGGGCAGACCGTGTTAGCTTGGGAGATATACAACGGCGTTAGCTGGGTAGCCCAAGAATCCCCTGCCTTCAGGCATGGGGAGTGTCAAAAAACAAGAAAGTAGTTTTATTATCAATCGCGCAAAATAGGAATCAACTCTTAATTGGCTATAATCCCCTACGTGAAATATGCTTAACCGTATCCACCATGTTGCCATTATTTGCTCGAACTACGAAGTCTCGAAGGCGTTCTATAACAACGTTTTAGGATTGCGTATCATCCGAGAAACATGGCGGGCAGCGCGGCAATCGTACAAACTTGACCTTGCGCTTGGCGGCGATTACGTGATAGAATTATTTTCGTTCCCCTCTCCGCCCGAACGTCCGTCAAGACCCGAAGCACGGGGGCTTCGGCACTTGGCATTTGAGGTTGATGAAGTGTCGGCTACTGTGGAAGCGCTCAAGCAGCACAACATTATCGCTGAGCCTGTGCGGGTAGATGAAATGACCGGAAAACGCTTTACGTTTATTGCCGACCCCGACGGCTTACCAATCGAATTTTACGAAAAGTGACAACTCACCTGTTTCTAACCCCACAAAAGCCATGATTCGCACTCTCACCATACAAGTCACTCCCGAAGAAGAAGCCGATGAACAGCTCTTACGCAGCCTCATCGCTGCAAAACTTGCTCTCAAGGCTGAAGATATTTCATCGGTGAAAAAGCTCAAGCGTTCGATTGATGCTCGCTCACGGAACGTCAAAATTCAGCTTCATGCGGAGGTGTACATCGGCGAAGAGCCACCGCACGAGAAGGAATACCATTTTCACGCGGCAAATGTCGCCAATGCGCGGACTGTTCTCATCGTGGGAGCGGGTCCGTCGGGCTTATTTGCTGCTTTGCGATTGATAGAGGCGGGTTTGAAACCCGTCGTTCTGGAGCGCGGCAAAGACGTGAAAGCACGGCGGCGCGATTTGGCGGCGATAAACAGGGAACACGTCGTCAACCCTGATTCTAACTACTGTTTCGGCGAAGGCGGTGCGGGCACATATTCCGACGGAAAGCTCTACACCCGCTCAACCAAGCGCGGGGACGTGAAGAAAGTCTTGGAGTTGTTGGTGGCTCACGGTGCTGCGGGCGATATTTTGGTGGAAGCGCATCCGCATATCGGCACAAACAAGCTCCCGCAAATCATCGTCAACATACGCGAAAGCATCATCAATGCCGGTGGGGAAATCCATTTTACCACGCGGGTTACGGATTTCATTATTCGCCATCATTCCTTGCAAGGCGTTGTTACTGCCGACGGCAAAGAGTTTCTCGGCACAGACCTAATACTGGCTACGGGACATTCGGCACGGGATATTTTTGAACTTTTGGCAAAAAAAAACATCCGCATAGAAGCGAAGCCATTCGCAATGGGGCTGCGCATAGAGCATCCGCAAATGCTGATAGACACGATGCAATATCGCTCACCGGTGCGCAATCCTTTGCTGCCTCCGGCAGCGTACAGTTGGGTAGAGCAGGTGCAGGAACGAGGCGTATTCTCGTTTTGTATGTGTCCGGGCGGCATCATTGCGCCTTGTGCGACGGCAGCGGGGGAAGTCGTCACGAACGGTTGGTCGCCTTCCAAACGTAATAATCCTTATTCCAATTCCGGCGTGGTGGTTGCGATTGACCTCCCGGATATTCATTTCAACAAACAGTACGGAGCGCTTGCGGGCTTGAGATTTCAACAAGACCTTGAACAAATGGCGTTCCATGCGGGCGGAGGAACGCAAGCCGCTCCCGCACAACGAATGATTGATTTCGTCAACGGCAAACTCTCCGGCACTCTTCCCGCAACATCGTACCAGCCGGGCATTGTCTCTGCGCCATTGCATGAGCTATTGCCGCCCCACATCGGGCAGCGCTTACAAGGTGCATTTCAGGCATTATCAAAAAAAATGAAACCGTATTTCACCAATGAAGCGGTGCTGCACGGCGTGGAATCGCGGACATCCTCGCCGGTGCGTATTCCGCGCGATCCAGTGACACTGGAACATCCCGAAATACGCGGCTTGTACCCTTGTGCCGAAGGAGCAGGTTTTGCAGGAGGCATTATCTCGGCGGCGATTGACGGTCAAAAATGCGCCGAAGCGATTGTTGCGAAGAAATTGTAAATTTACCACCTTGAATTCAAACATAATGAATTGCTTTCATTCACATTTTTCAATATTGGAACACAATGGCAAAACAGATTCGCAGCCTTCTCGCCGACCTTCAGCGCGACGAACTTTTGGAAATCATCAACGAACTCTGCAAACTTTCCAAGAAGAATAAGCAGTTTGTGGAAGTCTTCGTGCAGGGTTCGGACGCGGTTGATTACAGCAGCATCATGGAAGGTGCAAAAAAGAAAATCTACGGTAAATTTTTCACTCCTTCGGGCAATCCACGCACGCCCAAACTCGGCGAAGCACGAAAAATAGTCAATGAAACCGCAAAAATGCTCAAAGGACAAACCGCACTTATTGCGGAGCTAAAACTCTATTTTGTCACCGTCGGCACAGATTTTACCGAGCAGTTTGGCGATATGTACGAAGGTTTCTACAATTCGATGGAATCAATGTTCGAGAGCTTTTTGAAGGAAATCGCTGCAAAGCCGGAACTGGTCGAAACCTTTATGGACGACGTGCAGGAAATTCATCGAACTTCCAGAATGATGGGTTGGGGCTACCAAGACCAGTTAGAGGGCATGATGGAAGATTTTTGCCGACAGCATGGAGTAACGAACCCGTTTATACGGTAGGCACAGGGAAAGCTCGTCAAAAATACTTGGTTGGGAAGGTGACTTTTTGTAGCATTGCTGGGGAGAAGAACCCTACATTCACAGTATCTCAAACGTTTGCAAAGCGAATAGAAGGCACGCGCACAATGAATTTTCTCTTAGACGAACCGGAAATACGAAGCCGCTTTGCGCCTATCACCCCTGAACAGTACCGTTTCATGGGCGAAAGCGGGCTGCTCGGCGCGAACGTTGAACTTATTAACGGTTTTATTCTTGAGAAAATGCCAAAGTCTCCACTGCACACCACGACGGTTGCCCGTCTGCAAGCCGCTTTGGTGCTTGCCCTTAGCCAAGACCTTTTTATTCGCAAAGAAGAACCGCTTGCTCTTGCACTTTCTGAGCCGGAGCCGGATATTGCTGTTGTTTATGGTCATGCGGATGCTTACGCAGTGCGTCATCCCAAGGGCGAAGAGACACTTTTGGTTGTAGAAGTTGCTTTATCGTCGTTAGCGCTTGACCGCAAAAAAGCGGAAGTCTATGCAGCAGCAGGCATTCCGTGTTATTGGTTGGTGAATCTTGCAGACAAAACGGTCGAAGTCTATACCGCGCCGCAAGAGAGTGTGTATGCTTCGTGCATTGTTTTGGGGCAAGGTGATACGGTCATTATTCCTTTTGGCTCGGCGGGGGCGCTATTGCTTGCACAGATTTTTCCCGACTACTAGACTGCTCATTGTATGCGCTGCCTGTTCTACAAAAAAACAACAAGCGGCACTACACTTTCAGCCACGACATATCCAGCGCCGATGCCTCCGCTTGCGGCTTCTTTGCCAGTTTCACCAGTAATTGTTCCAATGTCTGCACGTTTGCAGCCTGAATCTGCTCTTTAATTTCCGCCATCGTTTGATTCAGCAAGAGGGTTTTATTGTCCAGAATCAGCACCGCATCGCAGACGGCTTCGACAGGCTCAAGGATTTGGGAAGTGAAAAGAATCGTTATGCCATTTGTGCGCAAGGTTGCGATAAGTTCTTTCAGTGTGGCGCTTGCTATCGGGTCAAGTCCGTTAAATGGTTCGTCCCAAACGAGCAGTTTCGGCGAATGAAGAAGCGTCGAAAGAATACCAACTTTGCGGCGGGTGCTTGTGCAGGACAGGAGAAGAATATCAAAATCACCACGCTGCTTGATTTTGCGTGTGCGGAGTTTCTATTGCGATAGGATATTACCCTAAGAACCTACGTCTTATATCCGAAGTGGGAATCTCACAGCGTTCTTGCTTCCCAAATAGTTGGTATCGTGTCTTAGCAATGACGCTATAAGCAAGGTCTCTCACGGGTCTTGGAAGAATAATGAAGATATACAACAGCTTCCAAAACCCCGTCAATTCTTTTACCAGATGCAGCGCTGCCGACGATTTGAGAAAATACCGATCATCTTTGATATAAACGAACGAATCAAAATCCATTGTCGGCAAATCAACTTCTTTGAGAAATGATTGTCCAAACTCAGATTGCAGGGATGCGAATTTGAATTTTGCGTTTGGGTCTCTCTTTATTATGAACCGCACAGTCTCATTGCAGAGGTTACAAACTCCGTCAAATAGTACAATATTCTCATTGATTGGTTTCATTAAAGCCCTAATTACTATCACTCTTGCATTCAAATTTCTACTTGAAATTGCGGAATATTTTTTCTACGGGCAGAGCATAGCCAATACTTGTAGAGAAAACAATGTTTTTACTTTGCAGTAAAGCAGTTGAGTTTGGGAACTGTGAGGGAAGAGTATTAAGATTATTGGAAAAGGAAGCCGACAGCCGTATTTCACTAATTAATTTTCCTTCCCCGATATCTCGCATCATTCCAAGTCCTACGCTCGCCGCCACTTCTATTGGCTGAACCTGTTGGTTTAGGTTAATTTTTTCAATATTCGTAGTCAGATTAGACGCTACGTTAAAACCAACGCTTGGACCGAGCAGAACATAAATTTTCGTTCTGCTTTGTTCAAATAATATGTTTGAAGCGCTTGCGTCAAAGTTCAATACCCTTGAATCAAAGACGGTAAACTTCAAGAAAATTGGAATTTCGATATAGTTGTAGCTAAATACATAGTCGGACGTTGTTTTAAAAGCAGTTCCTTTCATAGAAAAGGACAGTTCCGGCTGAATTGCTATAACATCACTGATATTTATGATTGAAAATATACCTGCAACCAAGCCAATCTTTCGACCATATGGTCTGTCATTGATAGACATGGTCGAAATATTGAGACCCACTTTTGCCCCAATATCCGTTGTAAATACTTGACAATAGACATCTTTTGCAAAAAGTAAGCAGCAGAAAATTATGAATGTTCTCATTTTGATGTATGGGCTTTTTATGATTGGTTATTGATCAATGGAAAAATGTAATCTCACAATTCAGTACCGTACACATATTTAGAAAAAAAGTTCTTTG
>JANYDO010000424.1 GCA_025363605.1 Candidatus Kapaibacterium sp. | reverse complement strand
AGCACAATTTGACGACATTCTTGCAGCCGACAACGCCCGCAAGGAACTCCGCGCAGAAGGGTTCGCAGTCGAAATACGATGCAAGAAATGCACGAAACCACTATCGCAATAATCGGCTTGGCGGACGCTTAAACTTTTTGTGCTGCAATACATTAACTAACAAGCACTATGCCAAGCCGTTTTTTTCTCGCTATGAAAATGCTCACACTTACTGTCATCTGCATTTGTACAGCTATCACGCTCACCCTGCACCAGCACCGCCAGCGGGCGCAGCGCAATGAGATTGCACGGCGCTATTCGGGAGAAGATTACGAAGCGCTTTGACACGAAACCACACGGCGCGGCACGGGACGGTATGCGTGAATTATGCTGCACTCAATACTGTTTTACTCTACAAGCCGCGCCTTTTCTTAATCCTTAATATAACGAGATGATGCAATGAATAAAAAATCTATCACGCTCTTTGTGAGCGACGCGGAAATTCAATCGTGCAACCAGCGCGAACTTAAAATCACGTTCAAACCTAGTATTGATTCGATTGTGGCGGCACTGATTTTGGAATGTGGTGCTGTTGATTTTGCAAAATCGGTGCATGAGTACGACCCTGCAATCGCTCTTGATATTTGCCGACACGTAAAGAGCCTTAACGCAGAGTACGAAGAAACATACGGTTAAATAAACAAAGCCCTTGCAGGATTGCACACTTGCAAGGGCGAATACAAACAATCTTTTGGAGAATGTAATGAGTACGAAAATGCAATTTTTTGAGGAAATAAACAACACGTCTGAGGAACAGGCGCAATATGAATACGAACTCGACCGCGCTGAATGGGCGTGGGTGCAAGAGCAAGAAAGTGAGGGCGAAAATGAGTAACGCAATACAGCTACAACAGAGTTCTATGTCGCTCGAAGATATGAGAGCGCTCAGTGAAGTTTTTCGCAAAAGCGGACTCTTTACTAAAGAAATGACCGAAGAACAAGCGATTGTCAAAATTATGGCAGGGCGTGAAATTGGCATGGAGCCATTTACGGCAATGCAGTCTATTGACATTGTAAAGGGCAAGTTGTCAGTGAAACCGATTGCGATTGCAGCTAGAATCAAACAGTCTGGGAAATACGACTATGCTATCCGTACGCAGTCTGATTTTGAGTGCGCTATCGAATTTTATCAAAATGGTAAAAGTTTAGGCATTAGCACATTCACCATCAATGATGCAAAACGTATGGGATTAGCAAATAACGATAACTGGCAGAAGCAACCCGGCGTCATGCTCTATAACCGCGCAATGTCGAAGGGTGCGCGGCAATTCAGCCCCGACGCCTTCTTTGGCGTTCCTGTGTACACAAAAGAGGAATTGACAGACAGCGAGGAAGCAACCGCTTTGCCTAGGTCTAGTGTTGAAGCTCTTGCACCTCGTCAAGAGGAAGAAACCTACAACAAAAAAATCTCCAAACTTCTGAAAACGCACGAGATTAACACTGATATTTTCCGTGACTATCTGCAAAGCGTCTGGTTCATCGAAACGCTGAAAACAGGCGTATTGTCTGCACAGGAATATACAGGGATTAAAGCCGCGATAGAGCGAGGCAACGACTATCTGCAAGAAATGACGCTCAACGCACACGAGGAATTGGTGCAAGCTGAAGAGCCGTCAAGCACACCCGAACCCACCGCCGCCGAAAAAGAACTTGAACTTGTTTAACCTAAACCAATCAAAACAATGCAATTCTTACCGTCACATTACCGAAATAGGGATAACTATGCAAAAATACACATCTAAACAATTAGCTGAAATACTAGCACAACACAAACTATGGCGAGACAATTCAGAAACTGGCAGCCCTGCTGATTTGAGCCGTGCTGATTTGCGCGATGCTGATTTGAGCGGTGCTAATTTGCGCGATGCTGATTTGCGCGATGCTGATTTGCGCGATGCTGATTTGAGCGGTGCTGATTTGCGCGGTGCTGATTTGCGCGATGCGAAATTGAGCTATGCGAGATTGCGCGATGCTGATTTGAACGGTGCGAAATTGCGCTATGCGAACAATATTTTCTTATTCAACAAGCCCAGCGGACGCATTTGCTACGCAGTAGTTCACGGCACAGCATTGATGATTAAAGCTGGGTGTTTTTGGGATACAATTGATGAGTTTGAAAAAGCAGCAAAAAAGCGCTACAAAGACAACACAGAGCAAAACTATTCTGCACAGATAACGTATTTGCGGGCGCTGGAATTGGAGTTAAAACCATGACAACCTGTAAACATTGCGGGAAGCCTATCCCGCAAACATTCAGCCAAAAAGCGCTGTATTGCTCTGGAAATTGCCAAAACCGTGCGAGTTATTTGCGGAATGTTCACGCTCACACAGCGAGAGAAAGTCCGACACGGGCGGACACATACAAATTGCTGAAAAAACTTGAAAACGAGGCAATCACAGCACAGCATTTGCGAGAGTTGCGCCCTGTTGTGGAGCGCTATGCGTACCACGTGGCAAGTCCATTTTTAGGCGTTGAATTTTCTATCTACTGATGCACGAGTACAAGGTGGTCTCACGCGAGACAGGCGAGGTTTTCGCGGTGCTGGTAATTGAGACCGAAATGAGTTACTACGCGAAGCGTATCGATAAAGACCCTGACACATTACCGCACCGCAAAAGCCTCGAAACGCTCATGAACACTGAATATAATAAATATCCCACGTCAGGCGTAATGACACAAATAGCTGCACTAGAGTTTTTTGGTCTGGTCTGGATTGGGGAGAATAAGAGGGCAAAGGCATGAACTACATTCACCTAATCAATCAATTTTGGTATTGCCACAAAGAGCATCATTTCAACCCTAGCGAAATTGCACTGTACTTCGGGCTTTTGAACGAAGCCAATACGCTAGGTTGGAAAAATCCTTTCCGACAATCCAACAGTTATCTTTCCGCTACGGTAGGCATAACAGAACCAACGATGATTAGAGCAAGGAATAGATTGCAGCAAGCGGGCTTAATAGGCTTCCAAAGCGGCAAAAAAAAACGTGATTTAAGCACTTATTACTTAAAAATTTTTAGTACAAGCGATAGTGAAAGTAGCAGTAAAAGTGATAGTAAAAGTGATAGTGTAAGTGAAGAAAATTCTTTACACAACACTAAACATAAACTAAACAAAACAAAAGAATCTAAATCTCATTCCCCGAAACGTACCGTTTCGGAGAAGCGGGAAGTAGAACTTTCTGAGAGCGCTCAAAAATTTGCACAGTGGTTTCGTGGATTACTCCCACCAGACCGCGACACGACCGACAGAGATTTGAGAGCATGGGCAAAAACCTACGACGAACTGGTAGCGATTGACAAGCGCGAAAAGCAGGAGATATTCGCAGTCGTGAAGTTTGCACGGCAAGATTCGTTTTGGCAAGCGAACTTTCTCAGCGCTACGAAGCTCCGGCACAAAGACAAAACTGGCACAAAATACTACGACGTTTTTCTTAATCGGATGAAAGCACAGCACGATGCACACACTGGCACAAACGGGAACGGCGTTAATGGAAAATCTCTCACGCCGTATCAACAGCGACAGCACAACGGACAGCGTAGCGTTACAACACTCGTCGAAAACGCACGAGATTTCGCCGCTTCGCTCACTTGAATTACGCCCCATGCAGCCCGTCGCTGTGGTTGCATGGTTCCCTGCTCTCCGCTTGCGCCCCGAAACATTCGCGGCGGCAATGGCAAAAATTGGAGCGAATTACGGCGTGGACTATACGGCACTGGACAACGACGGCAATCCGACTGAGAACCGCGCAAAATCGCTTGCACTCTGGGAAACGCTCAAAAATGACGGATGGACTGAGAGCGATTTCACGGCACAAGTGCATAGCTTTTTGAAGCGGCAATCGTTTGATAGGTGGACGATAGCGGATTTCGTGAATGGCAAAACACCGCCTGAATTGCACTCGCACGTTTGGGCGGCACAAGAGCAAAAAAACGACGCTACGGCACAAAACCGCATGGAAGCGTACCAAGTGGGCGAGAAAATACTGTGGCGTTACATCCCTGAAGACGAAAACGCAATAGAGGGCTTACAGCGCGTTTTTTTTAGAGGGGCTTGGCAGAATATCGAATCGCTGCCAAAAACGCAACCTAGCGAAAATGGCGGGGCAAAAACCTACATTCTACAACCAAGTGAGGAAACAAATTTCGCCTCGCTGTGGGCAAAGAGCGAAAAACGAGTGTCGGAATTGGAAGAGCGTTTGCAAAAAATGGCACTCGAAAACGACCGATTGCGACGTAAAAATGATGAATTGCAATCGCTGGTTTTAGCAGAAAGCGAGGCTGCATGAAAACCACTGAGGCACAGCTACAATCGGCGTGTATATCTTGGGCAAGGCTGCAATATCCGCACGAGCTAATCTATCACGTCCCCAATGGTGGTTCTCGGAACATCATTGAAGCTGCAAACCTTAAAAGACAGGGCGTTTTAGCGGGCGTATTTGATATTCACGTTGACAAAGCGCGGCACGGTTATCACGGTTTGAAAGTTGAGATGAAGCGCCCGGGCGGTAAGCTCACGCCCGCACAAAAAGCATACAAAGCGAAATGTGATGACGAGGGCTATTTGACGGCGGTTTTGGATACATTCGAGGATTTTGTGAAGCTGATTAAATGGTATTTGAATTGACAATCACGTGGGATGCTGCACTTCAGGTAAGCATTACACTATTTTAACCACACAGGAGAATCTCATGGGCGAACTAGCAGAAGAGATGTTTGAGGTGTTGAAGGCACTTGTACAATGGGATGAAACAGACCAACACAGCGACGATGACATGGTTGCTGTTGGCAAGTATGGAGCAATAATTAACAAAGCGAAATTCATTATAGCCGAAGTGGAGAAATCATGACACCGGAAGAAATGGAAGTAGAAATTAACAAGCTACAAGCCGGCATTGCTGACAATCAGCGGCAGCTTCAAATATTGCGAGACATTGCAAAAAAGACGCAACAACAGCCCAAGCTAGAGCGGTGGAAACCTGAAGAGGGTCAAGATTATTGGGTTTTATACTCTGATGGTAGTATTGCAGATGAGGCTTGGCATGACCAAGATGAAGATAAAGACTATTACAACAACTTCAACTGCTTTCAAACCAAAGAAGAAGCTAAGAAAGAAGCCCTCCGCACTCGTGCTAGACGTAAGCTGGCGTGGCTGGCAAGGCAGTTGAGTGAAAAAAGATATACTGTTAATGTAGCTGTCTGGTACATTCTTTATGATGGAGAAAAATTTGAAGTGACCCGTTGGGAAGAGTACCAAGACAAATTTGTTGGTGCGGTATATTTTTATACAAAACAAGACGGCGAGTACGCCCTCTCACAGATGACTGCTGAGGAATTGGAGGCTCTAGGATCAAATACATAAGTATATGACAACAATTTTGGGAATGAAACTTCTTCTAAGAAAAAACGGGTAGTGAAGTACAGCAGCATCCCACTATTACAGGGCGTGGCGGAAATGGCAGACGCACGGTTCGGTCAGGCAAACGAACCTGGCAATAGTAGAAGCAATCTTGTCAAGCAAGACACCGAATTGCAGGTTCAAATCCTGCCGCCCTGACAATAACTATTTTTTAACCACAAAGGAGAGCATTATGGGCGGAATAGCAAGGATGTGTAAACTCTATGGCAAGATGCAAATAGGCGATGTGATGTGGGTATGGGACTACGCTAGAGACATACCAGTCAAAGAAAAGGACATGACAAAAGAGCAATGGAAAGAATCGGAAAAGGTAAAATGGCAGCAAATAAAAGAAGGGCTTGAAGAATCCAAAAAGGAGGAATGATATGTTTATATGGACATTAGATGATATAGTTAAAGCATTAACTACGGTAGCTTTAATTGTAGTTTTTATTATTGCAATCGTAAAAGATTACAAGAACAAGAAAATGGAGAAGTGAGATGAAATACATAAAAAGCGCGAGTTTTTCCCCTGTTATGCATCATACCGCTAATGGGTGGCAAAATAGAATTATGGTGGTGTTTGAAATGGTTGCTCTTTGGGTAAGAGAGGAAGAGCAAATAGAAGAAATCAGCTGGTTTGAATTTAACAGCAATATTGAGGAATTGGAATTTATCATTAGCAAGCTGCAATCGGTGGTAGATAAATCGAAAGCTGCTTATACCGCACCAACAAAGGAGGCGCTGAAATGATTACTGATATAACATTCTGTGCTAACTCTGAGGAATGCGCTGTTAAAGAGCAATGCCATAGAGTGCTGACAAATTTTGTTGCTACTGGATTGGTAGCAAATAAATACAACCTATACTTTGCAATCTTTGAACCTGAAAAAGGTGAGGACTGTAAAGGCTATTACCCAACAAAAGAGAGTGAAACATTGACATACGCAGAGAAAACAGTACAGGCAATCTTAGATGTACTCAATAGAGGCGGCACACAATCTGAAATGATTGAGGTAGTAGAGAAAGCAATGCAAGCACAACGAGAAGAGTGTGTACAGGCTGCGGAGAAAGAAATAGAGAATATTGGCGAGAAATGGACATTGCACCCAAGTTTCAAACATGCAATCCTTAACGCAGAGGTGACGTTATGACCTACGCACAGAAACTAGCAGACGAAATGCAGATAAACCCACTACTAGGTTATAGCAATGTCCGCACAACTATTGAGGAAGCAGTGGAAATAGCTATGGAGGAGCAGAGAATTGCTTGTGTAGTAGCAATGACGCAAGCATTTCACAGTTTCGATGAAGTGGTTATTGGCAATGCAATCCTTCACGCAGAGGTGAAATCATGACACGAGTAGAACAGGTCTGCACACTAGAGCAAGCAAAGCGGCTGCAAGAACTGGGCTGTGAGCATCCCACTATTACAGGGCGTGGCGGAAATGGCAGACGCAAGAGTAGTTTCTGGAGACGATGAATCCTTTACGCGCACGCTAACAGTAGCCTTTTAGGTGAAACCATAAGCCGTGTAGCAAAACGCTCCGTGCAGGTTCAAATCCTGCCGCCCTGACAATAACATTTTCGGGTGGGTAGCATCGCCCTCTGATGTGTTGAAAAAAGATTGGTTGATTCTGGATTAACCAAACGACCAAGCAAGAGCAGCATTTCATTCACATTTTAGAACAAAAGGAGCAACGACATGACAGCATATAACAACAACCCCGCATTTCGTGAACAGGTATTGAAAGAAATCAAACGACACGAAGAGCTGGATATGTTCATAAGCGGGCAGTATAATGAAGGCGGTGGTGCTGCCTTCAAGGGCGGCTGTGCAATAGGATGTACTGTACATAGTCTCAACCTCATTAACAACAGCAGTATAGCATACAATTCACATAACGATGTAGCACGGCTACTAGATGTTAGTATTGACCTGTGTCTGTTGGTTGATTCAGTATTTGAAAACCTACCACCGCGACTGCGCAGGACATTCACCTTTCGGGTATGGAACAGCATACAGGTAGGAGCAGACACAGGCGATGTATGCAGAAAGATGAAAATCTGGATATTAGAGCGGGTGATTAAATTCCTAGAGAACAACACACATAGGAAAATTGATGATGTGAGAAATGCAATAACTGGAGTAATCATAGCATTCAAAAATAACGATAATGATGCCCTTTGTGCGGCTGCTGATTGTGTGAATAAATATTTAGATGATGTTGATGTTACTGGTATTACTCGTGCTGCTACTACTGCTGCTGCTTATGCTACTGCTACTGCTTATGCTGCTGCTGCTACTGCTGCTTATGCTACTGCTGCTGCTGCTGATGCTTGTGCAGCTTGTACTGCTTATCCTGCTGCTGCTTATGCTACTGCTTATTCCTATGAAAAATTAAGCGAGCAGCTAATCACACTATTGCAAGAATGTGAGGTGCAGCCATGACACCTGAGCAACAAGTACCTACGCTAGAGACGTGTAAAGCGCTGAAGGAAGCTGGGTGGGTAGGAGATACCTACTTTGTTTATTTGATTGATGTTGAAACGAATGTGTTCAATTCTTTGCAAGGGCTGTACGCGGTGCATCATGCAAACAAAATACTTGAGGAGGATGGGGATATAGTGCAGGCAATCTCCGCCCCTACCCTGCAAGAGTTATTGAAAGAGTTGGTCATCTTAGGTAATGAAAAATACAGGAATTTTTCTATTGAAACAGGTGGTAGGATGTATTGGGAGGTTAGCATCAGCGATTGGGATACGCCTCAGTGGTACTGTAATGTAGGCGGCTCAATCAACATTCCTGAAAATGACATTGAGATTTTTCACAACAACCCCGCCGAAGCAGCAGCCCTGCTGTGGCTAGAGCTAAGAAAGGAAGATAAGCGATGAATAGAGTAGAATCACAAGAAAAGTTTGGCCTAGCGGTTGGTAATTGTTTTGCTCTCGCAACCGCACCCTCCCTAGTGTGGCTGGTGTGTGCAAACAGCAATGCGGTAATCGAATTGCATATGCTAGGCGGTAAAATAAACAATAGAGATGCAGAAGAATACCTAACAAGTGATTTTGTGACAAAGGCGCTAGAAAAAGGCATTATCAGGTACAAAATGGTGAGCGCTCTTGTTAATGTTGGCATCACAGAAACTCGTTTTCTTGACAATGATGCTATTGGTATTTCTCACCATATGACTGCTGGGTCTGCATTATTTGTTATTTCAAGAAAGGAAGGTGAGGAATGACTGGGCTTATAGCTGCAATTTACTTTGCATTCATCATTTTCCTTGAGTTAATAACTGAGGAGAATGAGCAATGACTGAAGAACTGTACAACCAACTCTATCCCAACGGT
>JANYDO010000422.1 GCA_025363605.1 Candidatus Kapaibacterium sp. | reverse complement strand
CCCAAGAATACTGAAAACATCTCGCTGTCATACCGACGAATGTCGGTATCCATATCGAAAGAAAACAGCACCTATACGCTTCCAATGGCTGCCGACCTACGTCGGCATGACAAAAATTTCCAACTAAAATCACTTAGAACCATTTTTCTTTTCTTTGTGATTCCGATATGCTTCACCGTTCTGAAACTACCATGAAAGCTCATCTATTAAGAATCTCGACGATAACGCTCACGGCATTGTTCGGATTTTCCGCTATGAACATTTTTGCGCAATCTTCTGCGCATCCGGCGGTGCAGAGCGTTCGCGGAAAAGTTGTCAACTCCGCCACCCAAGCGCCGCTTCAGGGCGCAACGGTTCGTATTCTGGAGCTTGGCAAGGGCGCAATTTCCCTGTCCGAAGGGCAATTCAAAATTGCCGATGTTCCGGCGGGACGATATGCGCTGCGGGCGACAGCGCTTGGCTATGAGGCTTTTTCGATACCAATTGTCGTCACCACGGGGAAGGAAGTTATTCTGAACTTGCCTCTCACCGAGAAAATTGTTCGCAGCGAAGCCGCCGTGGTATCAGCGCAGAAGGAAGGTTTTGTGCCGATTAACGAGGCATCTCTCATTTCGGCAAATGTCTTCACGCTGGACGACGCATATCGCTTTGCCGGAGCCAGAGGCGATGTTGCCCGCATGGCTTCGGGCTTTGCGGGCGTACTGAGCGCAAACGACACCCGCAACGACATCATCATTCGCGGCGGTGCGCCGACGGAACTGCTGTGGCGGCTGGACGGTATGGATATTCCCAATCCGAATCACTTCGCAACGCAAGGCGCGACCGGTGGTCCCGTCGGAGCAATCAATTCCAATATGCTTTCCAATAGCGATTTTTTGACAGGCGCATTTCCTGCCGAATACGGCGACCGCATGAGCGGCGTGTTCGACCTTCGCACTCGCAACGGCAACGATGAGAAATACGAATTTGTCGGGCAGTTCGGCTTTAATGGTATCGAGGCAATGGCAGAAGGACCGCTTCCTTTCAGCAAAGACGGCGATGTGAAGGGAAGTTTTCTCGTGGGCTATCGTAAATCGTTTTTGGAAATTCTTGCTGCACTTGGCACAAATTTCACGGGAGCGGGTGTGCCACGGTATGAAGATTTGTCACTCAAAGTGAATCTGGATGTGGGCAAGCAGCATAAAATCTGGCTTACGGGGCTATTGGGAACAAGCGATATTTTTATGCAAAACTCCACCGGAAAAAATCTGCGCACCGGTGACCAAGACACGAAGAACGGTACTGACCTTGTAGCCGTCGGACTTCACTGGCGAGCGTTTCTTTCTGACCGTGCATTTGGTACGCTTACGCTTGGTATGGTATCAAGCCGTTTCCGCACCGATGTAGATTCTATCACGGCAACAAGTGACGGCGGGCTGCGGAATGTTTCGGCGTGGTATCGCAATCGTGCCACTGAAGGGTATTGGACGGCAAAATATGCCGTTTCGTATTCACCCGATACGCGCAGCGTCTTCACGGGTGCAGTCGAAACACGGCTTCGCACCTACAACCTCGACGAGTACCGCACGACCAGCAGTCTTTTTAGCAATACGCTTTTCTCCGTGAAAGCAAGCGGTACAGCGCTTCAAACCTTGAGTTTTGTCAACTGGAATTATCGCTTTACCGATGAGCTTACCATGAACGTGGGATTGCACTCGCAGTACCTTGGCGTGAGTAACCGCGCCACCTTGGAGCCACGAGCCGCGTTAGCATGGAATCTTGCGCCGCAGCACACGCTCACGCTCGGTACGGGCATCTATCGCCAATCGCAGCCGCTTGCGGTCTATCTGGACACTTCGCCAAACGTTGACAATCGCTCACTGGATTTTTCGCAAGCCATTCACTACGTGGCGGGGTATAGCTTTGCCGCCGCCGCCGATATGCTTTTCAAAGTGGAAGCGTACTACAAAGATTATTCGCGTATTCCCATTTCGGCAAGCACGACCAATTCTTTTTCCGCTCTCAATCTTGGCACAAACTTCGGCAGCATCAGTGGTCTGGGCAATTTGGCGAATAATGGCGTTGGGCGCAGTTATGGTGCGGAATTTTCATTCTCAAAGCATTTTTCAAGTTCGTGGTATGCGCTTGCATCGCTCTCGCTGGTGCGTCAGGAGTACCAAGGCTCCGACAACGTGTGGCGGAGCGGAGCTTTCGATAACGGCTATATTGCAACGGTCTTGGCGGGGTACAACTGGAAAATAACGGATAGTTTTTCGATTGAATTTTCGGGACGCTACGCCCGTGCGGGTGGCGCTCCCACAACACCGATAAACACGGAGCTTTCGCGCCGCTATCAGACCACCATTCGCAAATCGGAAGAAGCATTTTCGCTGCGCCTTCCTGATTATGAGCGCATAGACGCACGGATTGACTTTCGCAATAATTTTAACGGATGGGCGCTTATTAGCTATGTTTCTATGGAAAATCTGCTCAATCGCGAGAATCTTTTGGGATATTCGTACAGCACGTCTCGCAATGAAGTCGTTGGAACGGCGCAGCTAGGGCGATTTTTTATTGGTGGAGTACGGGTGGAATTTTAATGTGGCAAGTACTGTTTTGTGTTGTTCTGGCAGAACAAGGAGCAACCATTTTATGCGCTTTGTAGGTGATTGACATCTGTTTTACGAAAATTGAACATTCAAAAAAATTTGCTTTGATTAAAAATTTTACGCATCTTAGCGGCGCAAATAATATGTTACTTCTTGGCAAAACAACAATAATGACAACGCAAACACATAGCTGGCTCTGGTGGTGGAACTACTCGCATTCTCATTTGGCGGCGTAGCGCTTTCCCCCGTGCAGCTATCACATTTTCAAGAATTCTGACGAAATGTTTAGCAAAGCCTACTGCCCACAAGCAGTGGGCTTTTTTTATGAACATCTTAAAACAGTATGCAACACACAACTCGCCTCACAACCCGCTTCAAGACTGTTCTTGCGGACACGTATACGCCTGTTAGCATTTATCTGCAAGTACGCGACGTATTTCCAAACAGCATTCTGCTCGAAAGTTCGGATTATCATGGTAACGAAAATAGCTGCTCCTACATTTGCTGCAAGCCGATAGCAAGTTTTGTGGTAGAGCATGACGGTCAGCATACGGAGATTTCATGCCGTCTGCCGGACGGCACGCACACCACGTGCCGTGCGGAGCAGCATACGGACGTTTTGCGTGGACTTAATGCGTTTTTGCGAGGCTTCGAGAGCGAGCATGGTGGTACGCATTTCCCACACTTCGCATACAATGGGGTGTTTGGGTATATGACCTACGATGCCGTGCAGTTTTGCGAAGAAATAACGCTTCATGCCGAATGCGAGCCGGAGCGCCGTATTCCGCTTATGCAGTATCATCTGTATCAGTATGTTATAGCGCTGAACCACTTTACGAATGAACTTTCGATTATTGAACACGTCCCGGAGACAAGTATTGATGAGCCTTCGAGCGATTCTCTCGAAACCGTGGCTTCCCTTATCGGCAAAAAAACGTTTGCCAGCTATCGCTTCGAGGCAGAAGCAGAGGAAACGTCGAATTTTACGGATGAAGAATTTTTGGAAACGCTGGGGCGCATTAAACCTCACATCTATCGCGGTGATGTGTTCCAAATTGTGCC
>JANYDO010000262.1 GCA_025363605.1 Candidatus Kapaibacterium sp. | reverse complement strand
GAAGAAGGCGGAGCGCTGGAGTTTGCGGGAACAGTGAGCAGTCTGAGCGCAGCCGATGTGCGCTTCAACGGCACGGTTATCTATTCCCGCACCGGCGACCAACGGCTTGTGCAGGATTCGCCATATTTGTCGTTTAATCCCGCCGGACCCATTATTGCGCCGGGGCTTGCGGCAGGCGAAAACGGCTTATTCGACCCCTACAACAACAATTTCAACGCCAACGCCGGAGTGCAGCAAACGGGCGACCCCACAAGCGGTGTACTCACGCAGTTTGGCTCGTCGCCGTCGGGCTTGGGTGTTGGTACTGCCGCGCTCTTCCAGCCTTCCACGACTGCCGCGTACAGCCATCTTGTGCTGCGCGGCACGGGCACGAAGTTTTTGCCCGTTACGACCGTCACCATTTCGCGGGCGCTCATTCTGCAAGGCGAAGCGCGACTAGGCTTGCAGAACCTCGCTTATCCGGGCGTTCCTGTGAGTGCTTTTGGTGGGAATGGTAGTGCTGCACCTGTTCTGCCGTATTATCTCTCGCAAGCTCATGGCGGCGAACTTCGCGCAAACCAGTCCGCCAGCAAAGCAGGATATTTCCCGCCGCTCGTATATTTGCGCAGCACTGGACTGACGGGCTTCCGCGAGGAAAATAATATCGGTACGACGCTTCGTACCTCGCTTTCCAGCGACGGTACAGAAACTACCTCTTTCGCAGCAACTCCGCTTTACGGAACACCGCAGCCGCTCTGGTCTGCCTACGGCGGAAACACTGACCCCGTAGCATTTGTGGGCTTCACGACGGCTTCCACGCGCATCATCCTCTACGACCAAGCGCTGTACCCCGAAGGTGCGTCCTTCCCCGTCGGAATCACCCTTTCGGCATCCACGAACCGCGAACAAATGGACATGACTCCAAGCGTGAAAGCGCCTGTTGTTCACGGTTTGCCCGCAGAACCGTCGTATTATACCGAACCATCGTCCTTGTCCGCAAACAGCGCAAGCGCTCGTCATGGCTATGCCGCGCGGGGCGTGTTTTATGGCGACGCACCGCAAGCACTGGACGGAGCGCGCTTCGGACAAGTGATTCGCCAAACGCTGAACCGCGTGAATGGTACGCAAAGCGCTACAACGCTCATGCAGAAGCCGCTTACAGGCATACAAAACTTCGTGAATGGCTTTCCCGTTATCACCAACAGCCTTTACGACGCACCCATCAACACCACCGCAACAACGACGCTTCAGTACGACAGCGAAGCAAGTGACATTATGTCACAAATTGAGTTCCCAAGTGGTGTGTGGGGTGCGCATAACATTGTAATAAATTCCGCAAGCAACGTTTCCCAAACATTGCCCGTGCGCACTACCGATTTTCAACCTGCATCGGAAAAAGGCGTGAACTGGGGGCTGCCGCACCTGAATTTTGCGAACCGCACGAATACGCTCACGGGCGCGACCGCCGGAACGCTCATTGCGGGACCCGAACACGTGATGACGGCAAACGGACATCTGCCGCGCCACGCCTTCGACCCACGCACGGGGCTGTATCAGCCGAATGCTGTCTATAACGAAACAGCAAACGGCGCGAGCAATAGCGCGGACAGCATCACGCCGGGCGTACTTGCCAGCGCCTACATTGACACACGACCGGATGTGAGTAATAGTGCAACGAAAATTAACGACCAATACTACTCGACGGGCGTGGGCTTGCGTCCCAGCATTACCTTGACTGGAATCTTTGACGGACGCACTCGCGCCGGCTTCCCGCAAGGTTTGGTCAATGCTCCAAGCGTCTTCGGCACGACGCAAACCATTACCACAAGCGCCCCAAACGACTTCGGGCGGCGTGGCGATTTCAATAACTTTGGTACGCTAGAACTTCGACGCGGAGATTTAATTGTACCAAGTCTTGCAAACAGCCACAGCTTTACGCTTTCTTCCACCGCAACCATTTCTTCTGACCAAGCAAAGGTAACCTATCGCGGAGAACGCGTCGGAACAAACCAAGCACGAGCATTGGTTTGTCTTTCGGAAGCCACTGGCGCTGAAGCATATCCACAAGTGACCACGTGGAACGGCGTTGGTGTGCGCTTTGGCGGTGATGGTGTTGGCGGAATTGTCGTACGCGGTTCGGCGGGTTCGGCAAATTTGGCTGGGG
>JANYDO010000254.1 GCA_025363605.1 Candidatus Kapaibacterium sp. | reverse complement strand
TGCAAACGGTTTTGCGGCAAAAAGAAACCAACAACGACGACGGTATGGATATTTGCCTCTGTATGATTGACTTGGGCACGCGCATCGTGGAATTTGCAGGCGCGATGAACCCGTTGTATGCGGTCGTTCAAGGGGAATTACGGGAGTTCAAAGGTACACCGGAGGAACTGGGCGGACGCGAGGAACGTTCCCCAAAGTACGCACGGCACGTACTGGATTTGTCAGAAGCTCCCAAAGGCGCAACGATGCTGTATCTGACGAGCGACGGCTACAAAGACCAGTACAATGCCGAGAGGCAGCGATTTATGCCCAAGCGCTTGCGTCCCTTGCTCACGGCAATAGCCGCAAAGCCGCTTGAGGAACAGCAGCACTTGCTGGGCGAGGCGATAGATGCTCATCGTGGCGCAATGTTTCAGGTGGATGATATGTTGGTCTTGGGGGTGCGGTTGTAAAAATCTCTATGCTGAGTCTGAAAAAAATCGCTCTGCAAATTCCGCAAGCCGCAGCACATTGACAACAGGAAATTCAATCCCGGCAAGTACGTTGTAATGGCGGTCTTCACTGACCAAATACTCCGCCGATGACGCAATCGCGCAATCAACAAATTTATTGTCGTCGGGGTCGGACGTGATAAGATTCCATCGGAAGTAGATTTCTTGGCGTTCGACGTTAGGCAGGGCGAGAAGAGTGCGGAGAAAGTTTTCGGCGGTGAGGCGGTCGTATTTGGCAAGGATTTTTTCTGCGTACTCGGTGATGATGTCATTGCTGACTACGAGTGTATATGCGCCGTCCCGAAGTGCTTCAAACACCTTGTACCCCCGCGAATGCGACGTGAGCGCAACAAGAACGATGTTTGTGTCCACGACGACTCGTGGCGGCTGGGGCAGATTATTCCTCATGCAGCCAACGCTCAATATCGTCCGCCGTGTAGCCCCTTGCTTCAAAGGCGCGGTCAGCTGCTTCGGTGGTTTTGCGGGCAAAATACCGACCGAGTTCTTGACGGAAATCGCGTAACTCCTCTTCCGTCAATTCAGTAGAATAGAGTTTCAAGATTTCCTGCTGTACATTTGTGAGTGGTTGGGCGGAAGGTTGCGGCATCATCGTTCGTTAGCTTGAGAGTATCACAAAAATAGCTCACTAGAAAATACAACTTTTGCTGTATTTTTCCAATCGTTTACCGCTTGTTTATATTGTCATCCCAATATTGCACATATTTTGCGGCGATAGACGCGCACCGAGGCGGGATGTTTCAGGTGGATGATATGTTGGTGTTGGGAGTTCGGTTGTAACAGCTTTGCCGAAGGTGCGGGGCAAACACGAAATTCCTTGCGTACAAACAGCAAAAAAATGTATTTTTACGCTATGGAATCATCAAACGCATTTTTTACCAAAGCCTTATAAGAACTCGCAACAGCAGAGATTGAATGCCTCCACCCTTCAACACAAGGCTGCATCATGGACTTCAACCTCAAACAACAAGAACTTCTCGCTGATTTTATCGCCCGCATTCAAGAGCGGTTTCCTGCTGCCGAATTTCAGCACATTACCCCAAGTGCCGAGGATTCACGGGATGTTTGGGTGCATTTCCTTATCCACGATAACGATGAGTCTCTTATGCTCAGGAGTTTTGCCGCCGAGTTGAGTATTGATATGTTGGTGCAGTACGGGTATTCTCTTGCGGCAATGGTTCATACGCCTGCTTTGGCGGTGTAATATTTGAGACCGCTTTTCCTCACTATTCACGGCTCTGGTTCAATGAAGTTTTTCCGTTTCACAAATGTAGCAGCAGTAATGGTGCTGACGCTGTGCCTTGCTGTGCTGATGCTTGCTGGTGCAGGAACGCTTTCCGCGCAAACGCCTGTTCTACTGGATTCCTTGCAAAATGCTCTCAAAACGGCGAAGGAAGATACGAATAAGGTGAATTTGCTGTGTACCCTTGCCGATAAATTAGCTCGCTCAAAACCACAACAGGCTGTCGAATATGCCGTACAAAGTATGAATTTGGCTGAAGGCTTGGGGTTTAAGCGGGGGCTTGCCGCATCGCTCTATCAGGTTGGAAATGGGCATTTCAGATTGGGCAATAACGCACAAACGATTGATTATTGCCTGAAATCTCAAAAACTCTATGAAGAACTTCAAGACAAAAAAGGTATTGCCGATGCTTTGAATAGAGCCGGAACAGCATATGTACAAAATCTTAATTATGCAAAAGGAAAAGAAGTGCTGGAGAAGGCACTGTCGTTGTATAAAGAAATTGGCGACATGAAAAGTATGGCTCGTCCGCTGAACAATATTGCCATTGTGTTTAATAATTTGAAAGAATACGAAAAGGCTTTACAATACTACTTACAAGCCTACGCAATAGATACTGCATTCAAAAATAAAGATGGTATGGCAATTAGATTAAACGGACTGGGAAGCACATATCGCCCTTTGGGTAGGTATGACGAAGCCTTAAAATGTGTCCAGCAAGCATTAATTTTAAATGAAGAATCAAAAGAGGAGTACGGTATTGCAAACGGCTGCGGCGGCTTGAGCGCAACATACCGTGATATTGGGAAATATGACAGCGCTCTCACGTACGCTGCTCATGAATTGCTCATTGCCCAGAAACAAGGGTTTAAGACTGAGATAAAGGATGCTTACGAAAATTTTGCGAGCATCTATGCCCTCAAGCGTGATTTTACAAAGGCTTTTGAGTATCAAAAATTACTGGCAGCAATAAAAGATACCCTGTACAATGCTGAAAATTCACAGAAGATAGCGAATGCGCAGTTTGAAGTTGATATAGAAAAGAGACAGGCTGAAATCAAAATTTTGGAGTCCGAGAAAAAGCAGCAAAACACCGTAAGGAATGCACTCTTAGGCGGCGTTGGGCTGTTGGTCGTGCTGGCATTTGTGGTGGTGCGCTCTCTCCGGCTACAACGCAAAGCCACCGCTATCATCACCGCCTCGCGTGAGCGTTTGGAGGTGATGAGCGAGGTCGGGCGCAGCCTGACAGCGTCGCTTGCCGTCGAGACGATTATCACGAATTTGTACCAGCGCGTCGCCGAGGTGATGGATGCGACGGTGTTCGGGATTGGGATTATCCGCACGGAAAAAGGCG
>JANYDO010000217.1 GCA_025363605.1 Candidatus Kapaibacterium sp. | reverse complement strand
GTATTTGCTGCCGTCGTGAAATTACTGCTCGTCCAGCCCCCTTCGCCACGTGCATTTTCTGCGCGAACCCGCCAGAAATAGCGCGTTTCATTCAGAAGCGGGAAACCGTTCAGACCGCGTGTGTCCAGTTCCACACGTCCTGAAGCAAGTGCTGTGGCGGTCTGTGCAATCGTCAGCGTGATGGGAAGAGAAGAAAAATTCGCTGATGCTGAAATTTCTACGCGATATTGCCCCGCACCGTCTGCGCTACGCCAAACAAAAAGCGGCAACGTCGGCACGTCTGTTTCTGCCGGAGCGGGCGCTATGAGCGCAACCGTATCGGGAGCGCTTGTGGGCATGACTGCTTGCACATGAGCGCTTGCGGTCGAAACCGTGAGCAAGGGCAGTTTGGTATTGGTAATCTCGCATACGTATTCGCCTGTATCTGACGGCGCAAAGGCAATAAATTTTATCGCGTCGTCGGATGGAGATTGAGACACAGAAACGCTGTTTTTACGCCACTGGTAGCGGTTATTTGCTCCGGCAAGTGTCGCCCAAAGCGCAAAGGGCGCATCAATCACGGCACTGGTATCGGCAAGGCGTGGCGGCGTGATAGTTTGCGGAGCGTACGTGAAATTACGGACGGCAGCTAGTGCTTCCAGCGTCGCAAAACCAAACCTATTTCCTTCCATGCGGAGCGTGTCTAAGCGTGGAATCACGTTCAGACTTGGTGCGCCGGAGAGCTGATTATTCCGTACATCCAGCACAGTGAGACGCAGAAGTTCCGTCACAGCATCGGGAATGTTGCCCGTAAAGCGATTATCGGCAAGTCGAAGCTCACGGAGGCTGCGTAGTTTGCCGAGCGAAGCGGGTATCGCGCCGGAGAGCTGATTCTGCGAAAGGTCGAAACGCTGCAAACTGCTCAATGCGGTTACTGTGGCGGTGCGTTTGTCTGCATTATCGCTTTCGCCCCATGCACTCGGAATCGTACCCGAAAGCCGATTGCCGCGTACATTTAGGCTTTGAAGCGAAGGGGCATTGCCAAGAGCTGCGGGAAGCGCCCCAAAGAGCAGATTATTACTCGCATCGAAGGAGGTTAGGAATTGTTTGTCGCCCAAGCAAGCCGGAATCGCGCCGCTAAAATTATTGTTGGCAATGGAAAGATTCACAATGCTATTCGCGCAGCAGAATACATCAAGCGTCCCAGTCAGACCGCACGACGATACATCCAATTCTTTCAATTTCGCCAGAGAACAAATCCCCGCAAGTGAGCCTGTAAGCGCATTTCCGGCGAGGCGTATGCTTTCGAGGGCGGGAAGTTCCGAAAGAACATTGGTCACGTCGAGTTGTACGGCATTATTGCTCAGGTCGAGGAATCGCAGACCCGTTAAGGCGCGAAGTGCTTCTGAGGGCAGTACGCCTTGCAGACCGTTTGAGGGCAAGCGCAATTCCACGACACGCCCATCCGCCACGCGCACCCCGCGCCACGACGAAACGGCTTCTGTGAGCCAATTTGTAGCATCATGCCACGCACTTCCACCTGTGGCTTGATAAAGCGCTGCCAAAGCAAGTGAATCCGATACCTGCACAGACATATACGGTTGCAAAGTCGGGACAAAACGGAACTGGATGGGCAGACCCGACATTCCGCCTTGTGTTAGCGTCAGCGTTCCTGCACTTGTCAAAACTGTCACTACCCCCGATGTCACCGTTCCAAGCGGTTCTATCACTATTTGCGTGGGGGAAACAACACGAAAACTGCCCACGGGCAAGCCGCCCACAAACACGCCCAGCACACCGCCACGTGGCGCTATGCCGAAGTTTGCACCGACTATTGTGAGTGTCGAATTTGTCCCACCGCTCACATCGGAAATGCTTGTGAGCGAAGGCGGGTTCAGAGCGCGTATGGTAAGCGGTACGGCAGCTATGGCAGTGCCTTCCGGCGTAGTAATAATCACATTCGCAGAGGACGACAGTGCCGCGAGCGAAAGCAAACCTGCCGGAAGCGTGACAGTGAGCGACGTAGAAGAGCGCACGATTACTTGTGTTACGGCGACTCCGCCAATCGTGATGGTAAAGGTCGCATTTGTTGGGAAATTTATGCCTGCAATATCTATGCTTGCGCCTTCATCCGCCACGAGCGGCGAAACACCCGTAATGACGACACCTTGCACCGGACGTGGCGTAAATGCTTGCGGTGCTGTGGCAGTGCCACCGAGGGTTTGCACCGTGAGCGAAAGCGGCGTATTCGGCGGTAAGTTCGCTGGAACAATAGCGAGAATGCGTCCTTGAGCATCAATGCTGAAGTTTGCTGGCGTTGTACCGAAAAGAACACTTTGTGCGGTCGTCAAATTCACTCCGCTTATCGTTATTGTTTCGCCGGGTGAGGCGGCAACTAGGCTTTGGCTCGAAATGACGGGCTGCCCGATAATGCTCACCGTTCCGGCTGTCGCCGTGCCGCCCGGAGTGCTGACCGTCAGCGCGGCGGACTGCGAAAGCGTCTGCCCTTGAGGAAGCACAAGTGTTGCACGAGTTGGGGAATTGACGGTAACGTTCAGTACGATGTTGCCAATCCTCACGGTCATTGGTTGGACAAAGTTTGCGCCCGTGACCGTCAGAACATCGCCGCTTGCCAGTGTGCTGGGCGTAAACCCGTTCACGATGGGAGGCGGAATGACGGTCAGCGCTTGCGTTGCTACGCCGGAGCCGCCATACGCTTGCACAACGGGCTGCCCGGAAAGTGCTTGCCCGCCCGCGCCAAGCGGAAAAGTAGCGATAATTTGCGTCGGCGAAAGAACGCTCACGCTGGAAGCTGTAACGCCGCCAAGCTGCACCCAAACAGGAAATGCACCGGAAGCATTCCCCGCAGGCGCAGGAATAAAGTTCGTTCCCGTGATGATGACCTGAGTGCCGGCACCAACTACCGAGGGCGAAAACCCCGTTACGGTCGGTGCGCCGACAATCGTAAGCGGGAAAGCGCTCGTGGCTGTTCCCAGAGCGGTTTGAATGGTGATTGCGCCCGAAGCAAGTCCTCCTAAAGCAAAAGCGCTTGGAACAGTGATGGTTACTTGATTCGTGGAATCAACCGTAAACGATTGCACCGGTACGCCGCCAATGCTGATACTCTGCACATTCATAAAATTCGCTCCGCGCAGAACAATGCTCGTACCGCTTGTGGTTGTGCCGCTTGTGGTTTGGAGCGGTGAAAAGCTGGTGATGCTTGGCACAAGCGGTGGCGGAGTGTAGGACGTACCAAGAGCAAAGGTAGAGAAGCTGGAAAATGTGCCGGCAGTAATGCCGGAAAAACTTCCCGATTGCGCGGCCGTACCGCCCAAAAGCCGCGCAAACACTCCTGTTTGCGTGGGAGATTTTGCAATGATACTTCCTGCGGGAATAGGCTGCACACGAGAAAGTTGGACGTTGCTCGAAACAACATTCCCCGCAAGCAAATTGATATTCCAGTACTGAGCAGAGTCCAGCGAACCGACCGTTGCGCCGTCCGCTCTGCCGCCCGTAGCGCCCGTGAAGGCTTCTGCACGGAGAAGGGGGGAGTTTCCGCCCGTAGCGAGATTTTGCAGTGTGGCTGGGAGCGCCTGACCATTTTTGCCGATGGGAAACGCTATTGTCGCCCCCGCAGAATTGGGCGTAACATAGCGCTGAAGCGGGCCATCAATATACGAAGTAGTGAAAGCAGTGGAAATATCAGCATTTGCCGCTGATAAAGTCAGGATATTGACACTATCGGTTTGGATAATGCAATTATCCGACGCGAGATTGATGAGTTGCGGCGTAGCAGGATTCATCAGAAGCGGCCCGCCCAGTCGCAGCCGAGTGCCGGGGCGATTCAGATTGAGTGTACTTTTCCACGTATTGTCCAGCGACCTAAGTGTGCCTGTCACTGCTCCCGCGCCGCCAATCGTTACCGCCGAATTGGATGCCCCTGATTGTTTGATAACGCCATTGAGGGCAAGCGCCCCATTCAAAATCAAACCTCTCAGACCGCCCGAAGCGTAATGCGCCAATGTTCCGTTTAGGTTTAATGCGCCGTTGAACGTGGTCGTCGTTCCGGCATTGAGCTGTAAGGTCGTGGCTTGGTCAATCGTTACGCTTCCATTGATGACGGGATTTCCGGCGGGAGCCAAGGTCAGCGTCCCGATATTGCTTGCGCGAAGGTTTCCGGGCATGGTTGCGGGCAGTTCGTTACCAGTCGTAATATTCCCTGTGCCGGCATACTGAAGCGTGGAATTACTTTGATACGTCGGCACATTACCCGCGAAATTCAGCGTTGCGTTAAAAAGAAGGGTGCCGCTGCTACCGGCATTGCCCTCGACAAAAATATTGCCCACATTATTCAGCAAGATATTATTCCCCATCGCTAAGACGGACGGCGCTTGTATTCTGAAATTGATACCAACGGGAATGTTCAGCGCACTGGTCGCCGTCGCGGTCGTCGTCGTTAGGGCAGAAGAGCCACCCATAACGATAAAGTCCAGACCGGGCGTAGAAAACGTCGTGGCGGGAATACCACCCACAGGACTTGTGTACCAGCTTGCGGGCAGGGCAGCATTGCCGGAACGGTAGTAATATGCCGTTGGAGGGGACATATTGTAGAGAAGGGTGAGATTGTTGGAGGTAATGTTTGCCGCTGCAATATCAAGGTCGCCGTCACCGTCAA
>JANYDO010000215.1 GCA_025363605.1 Candidatus Kapaibacterium sp. | reverse complement strand
AGTGTACGTATTACCAATTCCGGCAATTCACCGCTTACGGTCAATATCGGTACCCTTGGCGCTCCGTATCGCCTCGTGCGTCCCACGCAGAGAGCATTGCAACTTGCACCGGGGGCGGTAGATTCTATCATTGTCGAAGTCTTGCCCACCGATGCGCAACCAGCAGATGTACCCTTGCGCGATTTCCTGCGTCTGAGCTATACGAATGTGGCTGCACCGTGTTCTCTATAGCCCGACTGCGTTCCGCTCCTTGCCACGCCGACGGGTCCGATTGCTATGCAAGCCCGTGTCTGGCTTGATACCTTGCGCGATGTGAATATGCTTCGTGATACCAGTATTCGACTGTGGGGGCAAGTTATCGGCACGGCGATTAACCGCGCAGATATATTACAGGCAGCGTTTAAGATTCGGCGAGGAATGTTTTACCCGCGAGCTGAAATGTTGACTTCATCGTTTGGTGTGGTACGGCTTGATACGAACCGTGCTGATAGTCTTGACCGCTTTGTCGTTATCACCATTCCGAATGTGCGACTTACGGCGAGTACAACGCTTATTGCGACGATTGGCGGCACACCGATTGCGACCGACACGATGCGTAGTGTCTTTGAGTGGGTTCCTGCCCAGACTCGCTGGTCGCGCCGCGATAGCGTGTATGACGTGCTTGGATATGGCAATGGACTGATGGTAACAACCGTTGTCTTGCAGCAAATCGGGAACGTGCTTGTCCCCCGGCTGCCGAATAATGCCGTGCAACGCCGCACAACGGCTATTGTGAGCATTTATCCTACGCCTGCGCATGATGAACTAACCATTACCACCCAAATGCCGGAAGATGGCATTCACACGGTACACATCGTCAATATGCTCGGTGAGCGTCTTCTTACGCAAGAATGGAAGCCGGAAGCGCAAAGTAGTATTCAAACCGATGCCCAGAATGTACTGCCGTCAGTGTTGACCCTTCCTCTCGCCTCCATTTCAAGTGGGGTCTATGGTGTAATTGTCGTTACGCCTTCCGGAAAGCGCGTCTCGGCGATGATAACGATTGCGAAATAGCGGAAGTGCGAAATTACCAATGAACACTCAAGAACGTCGTTTGTACCCATTCCCGCCATTCGCAATAGCTCTGCTCTTGTTGTTTGTCGCTTATTGGTGTGTTGGTTGCGCCAATGCAGTCGCGCCCACAGGCGGTGAGCCGGATAAAACAACCCCTAAAATTATTGCAACAGAACCCGCCCAGCGTGCGACTAATGTGCATCCGCGCTATATTGCATTAGAGTTTTCCAAATTCGTGCAGCAGCGAAGCCAAGTCCAGCAAAATCTTTTTCTCACGCCGCCGCTCAAAGTAGAATATGTGTGGTCGGGCAGAACGGTCTTTGTGAATTTCAAAGAGCCACTTGATTCCAATACGACCGTCGCGCTCACGCTTGGTACGCAATACACCGACTGGGATGGTAATAAGCCGGAAGCCGCCTACACACTCATTTTCTCGACGGGAAGTAAACTGGATAGCGGTACGATTCGCGCCCGCGTAGAGGCAGAGAAGCCGGACGGCATCACGGCGTTTCTTTATCAACTTACCGCAAATCCTGATACACTCAATCCCGCAACAACGAAGCCGAAGTATAAAACTCAGGTCGGCTCGAATAAAACCCTCGAATTTCCGGCATTGGCAAAGGGTGCGTATCGCCTTTTCGTACTGCGCGACGAATATCGTAATGACCTCATTGACAAAGGCACGGACGCTTTTGGTGCTGCAACGCATGATGTGGTGCTGCCGGAGGGTGGCACTGCCGAAGCGCTTCTGCGCATAGCCCCGACGGAAGACCTCACGCCGCCGCGTGTGTTTGATGTCCGCCAGCTTTCGGCGACGCGACTTGCTGTTAAATTCAGCGAAAAAATTCATCCTGCTTCTCTGCGTCCAGCAAATTTCCTTTTGCGTGATTCCGCAGGTTCGCTTCCGTCCCAAGTACTGCCGCGCGTACAAGCACTGCACACGGACGCGAACAATCCTGCCATTGTCTATTGCTACACCGATAAAGCCTTGCAAACTGTGCAAACAGCATCTTCGCAGCGTATAGAACGCTGGCAGATAGTGGCTTCGGCGGTACGCGATTCGGCTGGAAATACGATTGTTGATTCTGCAAAGATGGCATATTTTACTGCACCGCAGGAGACGTTGCCCGATACGCTTTTGCCAGCGCTTGTGCGCACACAAGTTCTCAGCCGCACAGCGCTTTCGCCCTTTATTGCGCCTCTTTTGGCAGACAGTTCCCGCAACGTACCGCAAAAGCCGCGCATCGCATTTGTGTTTTCTTCAGCATTGGCACTGGGCGCTACGACAGCATCGGTGCGGGAAATTGTCTGGGAGAGCGCAGACGGCAAAGCTATTCCTCATACAACGGCGTTAGAGCAAGCAAATATGCTTGTCGTAGAGCCTTCGACTACGCTTGCGCCAAATGCGTGGTACACGGTAGGCTTCAGGACTCAGGCTCTGCAAGCATGGCATGGAGCAGCATTGCGGGATTCGGTCGTCGTGTTGCGATTCCAAACGGAGGATGCACGAGATTACGGAGGGGTGTCGGGAGTGGTGCGGGATTCTGTTTTTGCGGTTTCCACTACGGCATTGGTCGGCGCTTCACAAGCAAGTATCTCTAAGGTGAATATTTCTCAAATGAGTAGTTCCCAAACAACAATGGCGCAAGTACCTGCTTCAACGCAAGCATCTATCAGCGTTGTGCCCAAAGCACGTATTCTTTCAACCCAAGCTGAATATATTGTGGTGTTGGAAGCGGCTTCATCCTTGCCGACTTCACCCACAGGCACTTCCGGCAGCGATGCCCAGCAGTCGCAGAATGCGGCAAATAGCCCGCCAGTAAATCAAGTGCCAGCGGCGACATCGCAGACAAGCCTTCCCTTTGCAGAAAAGCGCTTTGAAGTACGTCTCAAAAAGCCCGGTGCGTGGGAGTTTGCGAATATTCCCCCTGGCGCATACCGCTTGACGGCGTTTGTGGACGCTAACGGCAATGCACGCTATGATTATGGTTCAGCGTTTCCTTTTGTGCCCGCAGAACGCTTTGTGGTGCTGCAAACAGATATTCAAGTGCGCCCGCGCTGGACGATTGAGAATGTCATGGTCGTCGTGCCGTAAATTTTACCCGTGATTATTTTCGATAATGTTATCGGCTGTCTTCTCTTTTGGTCTCAAAAATACAAAATAACAGTGCTTCCAACCCAAAATGTCAAAATATACCCTACGAGCCAACACGTTTTTTCTGCCCAAATGACGAAAAAAGCAGAAAAAAGTGAAAAAATCTTCAAAAAAATAAAAATATTTTTTCAAAAAACACACTCTAAAAAATCGCTGTAAATTTTTGACTTTATTGCGTTTACGGCGATTTTTTTCAAAAAAATTAAATGTTGCAACAACGATTGTAACGGGTTTTTCGTTACATATGACACTAGCGCTGCCTTGCGTATTTCTCTATATTTGCAACAGATTAATTTTTAGCTATGGTTTTCGACATAAAAGCCCTTTGCGATCTCTTCGTCTCCCCTGAATTTATCGTGATGAACGTGGTAGAAATTATCAGGAAATGTGAAACTTGAAGAGGTGATTGAACATTGTATGAAAATGCACCATCATCGCTACGTTTTCGTAGTGTTTATTGAAGGGGAACTTTCCGGTGCAGAATAGCGTGATAACCGAAGCAGAACTAGGTCTCCAGTTCTGCTTTCTTTTTTATCGCTGTGCTTGGCTTTTGAGTACAAGAATTGTTGTACGCTAGGTTTTATACGCCAAGCGTTCCCCTCAAAACGAAAAATGCAACACCGTCTTACCGTCAAGAACAGTGCTGCATACAAAATCTACAAAAGAGATTAACCAATTTATTCTATACTACCGGGGACATATAATTTTGCTAATGATTCGCTTTGTGAAATTGTCTCTAGTGCAGCTTGCCCCAGAAACTCGGTGAAAATGTTGTTCTCATTCACATAGTCGTTGATAAGGTCGGACATCGCACTGGCGAAAAAGCGATAGTCTTCATGGCTTACAAATGGACGAAAGGACTCAAAATCAATACCTGCCCGAACGGATTCGGAAAGATTGTCGTACAATGCTTGGCGAATAAAGGTCTCAGAGACATTAAGAATCGGGTACGTGGTCATTGCGGACATAGCGCTTGGGAAAATATTGTGCTACACTTGTTCGTTGTTCAGCAAAATCGCAAAAAAAATGGACATTTCGCAGAAAATTTACGCCCTTTACACATTAAGCCAGTATGTTATTTTGAGCGCTATACCGCGATTGCGAATTTTCCAAAAGGTAGCATCGTAGTTATCGGTATAAACCAAAAACACATCCGACATCGGTGCAAAGCGCCATTGCATACGAGCATTAAGATTGACATTGTTGATTTGCGTGTTGTACTGGACAAAGGTTGTAAAAAAGACTTCGCGCGTCGGCGTGTACTCAAGTTGCATACTCATCAGCGTAAATTCTGCGGAATGATACGGCTGCGGGAGAGTTATTTCGTCCTGCTGAAGATTGAACCGAATGGAACCAAAGGGTTGAAAACGATACCCCACCGAGCCGCTATACCGAAGGCTTGTACCATTGTAGTAGCTACCTGCTCTAATAGAAGCATTAACAGTCAAAGGCGAGCGGCGGTCACTTGAGAAATCTACACCATATTGATAATAGTGGTAATCATCCAAGGGCAGTGCGTGGGTGTCATCGCCCATACCGCTTGCATCGAAGGGAAATGTGAGCTTGGTAAAGATTTCACCCGCAAATACAGACGCATTGACGGTATTGGCAAAACTCACGTAATAATAGGCAAATAAAGAGCGGTCAAGCGGGACAAAGCGCCCACTATTGTCGAAATACCAATCACCCTCAATGCCCCATCCATGCTCATTTATCAAGCTACGGTCAGTCGGGTAAAATACCTGATTAACATTCGGTTGTACGCGCCAAACGCCCATGCGCGGTACAAAACCGACTTCGGGATTATAGTTTGAACCGATATATTCGTGATTCCAGTTGATGTTCAGTCCCGGAACGTTGTATTGAAGCCATCCTGCCGATGCAAACTGGTCTGGTTTCGCAATAGGCGTAAAGTTTTGATGATAGAAGAGCTTACCCGACCAAATGCCATCGTTACTGAGCAGGTTGAAATCCATGCCCAGCACTCGATTGAAATTATTGCCTGTTTCTTGATTAAAATTATTGCCTTGACGGTTGACAAAAATCATCCCGATATTCGAGCGCCCGAAAAGTCGTCTTTGCACGGCAGTGACCGTATAGTTTTGCGTTTCAAGTGTTTGCTCCGGTTTTGCAGATGTCTGAATGGTCATCAAGCCCACGCGCCAGTTATCATCAAGATTACCACTCAAGCGTACTCCAGCTGGAATCGTTACATTTTGCCCATCAGAAAAACCAATCTTCCGCGAGAAAAAGGGGCGAATCTGCGAGAAACCATATTGCGCAAAAAGGTCGCTATTTTCAATAAAAAACTGACGTTGCTCAGGAAAGAACAAGCTAAAGCGCTGTAAATTCGTGACTTGCCTATCCGCATTCACGTTTGAGAAATCCGGGAAAACCGTAAGGTCAAGATTAAGTGCTGGCGTGAGCGCCCATTTTACATCGCCGCCTAGATTCCACCTAAATTTGGGGATATTATCATCTTGGTAATCGTGGCTCACAATTCCCACTGCGGAGGGAATAATGCTCATGTTCAAGCCGCTTGCATTAGGCGGTGTATCCCATTCGAGTACTCCGGTGTGTGCCAGAGAAAAAGAATTGAAGTTAATCGGGAACCGTGTCCATGTAGAATTTTCGTTGCGTCCCCAATCCCAGCGAACAACATTCATGCGCCAGCGCTTACGCCCGCTCTCAAAGCGAATTGCGCGAAAAGGAATAGCAAGTTCTGCCGTCCATCTGTCTGACTCGGTATGCACTTCAGAAAACCAGACATTATCCCAAGATCTATCCATACCAAAGTTTCCGCCATTTGCCACAAATCCCTCGCACTGCACGCCAACAGGCGACACGCGAAAGCCGAAGCCATTCTGCCCCGTAGCAAGCGGGTCGAGAACAATCATCACGCCATCAGATTCATCCGCAGAAAAATCTCTGCGTAAGGACTGAAAAAAGTATTTACCGGCAGTCGAATCAAAACACGTAATAGCAAAGTACATGAATTCACCATCGTAAAGCGCACGAACTTCTATTTGGCTCCGCGCTTGCAAAGAGTCGGTCGGATAGTGTTGAAAAAAATTATTGATAGGAGACGACTTTTTCCATGCCTCTTCGGTGGGCTTACCATCTATCGTGATTTTCTCCGATGTCCGCGTGGTGTGGAGAACGTAGTTATCAAATGCTGAGGCTTGAGTGCTATTATTTTGCTGTGTGGGCGCAGCAACTTGAGCATCAAGCACAAAGGGCGTGGTAATCTGAACCAAACCTAATGCTGTGAAACAACAACAATAAAGAAGAAACGATACTCTCACTGTAACACCCTTAAAAGAAAAGCTGTGGTAGATAGAATGTGGTCGCGCGGAACCGATAAAAATTGCGTGGTTCAAGAATCGAACCGAGAGGTCTCGTTTATACGACGTAGTGAATGTAAAGTTTCAGCACATTATTGAGTCTGCTTCCCATAAACCGCTTCAATATGCGGCTTTTCAACTGTCCAATAAAACAGCCACACGCAGGCTTGATTGATAGCAACAAGCACCAATCCCAGCAATGATGCCGATGCCAGCGCCGAACCGTAACCGTGCAAATGTCCCACGCCGTACATTGGATTGCGAAATATTTTGTACGGTCCTGCTACGCGAAATTCCCCAACAGGACGGCGCAAAAACAAGTCGCGGTAATAGTAAGTGTCAATGCCGACAATATCCGTTGCCCACACTTTCGTCGGCAGCCCGACACAAGAGAGCGCTACCCCGCAAACAACCAAAAGAGAACTTGGAGCAAAGGCATAGAGCGCTCCGGCAGATACCGTGCAGGCAAGTGCCGTACTTGCGCCATTATGAAAGAACACAAATGCCATGAGCGCTTCGTATCGCCGAAAGCCCTCTTCTTCACCATAGCGAGCAATGAAGCGCCGTGACCAGCCGTTTGGTGCAAACATCCCAAAAAGCAGCACGTAATGAATAAGCGTTGCGATAGAAAAATACCACAAAGCAACCGAAAGACTATTGAGGTACATGAAGTACACA
>JANYDO010000214.1 GCA_025363605.1 Candidatus Kapaibacterium sp. | reverse complement strand
GTCGTTTTCGGGATTAAAATTCACACCGAGTTCGGGTGGCAAACTTGGCATCAAGGCTTCCTGCGACATTGGTTTAAGCGGCAACGCTACGACGTTCAACGGCTCGGTTACCCTGACAGGTGAATTTAACAGCAACGGCTTAGAAACTCTCACACTCGGGACAAAAGCATTTTTCATGACGGAAATTTTGAAGCGTCCGGCAAACCCGAAGAACAATGCAATGGCGTATGCAGATTTGACTATTGGCATGGATTTTCCGAAGAAAAAATTTACGTGTACAGGCGATTATGCCATCAACGTTACACCATCAACAAAATTGCTGACAGCAAACGGCTCGTTGAATTTACTCTTTTCACCCGACGAGTGGCACATTTTCTTGGGAACGCCGCAGAATCCGAACACGGTCACGCTCTTCCAAGCTCTTGATTCAAAAGGCTACTTTATGCTCGGTAAAAATTTGCCGGATAATGGAGATTTTCTGGCAACGGCTAAAAAAGCGACCTCAGAACGTAAGCAAAATCAGAATACAGTAGCAGGAGGCGATGGTATTGCCTTTGGTATGAAGCAAGAAATCCACACCGGCAAGCAAAAGTTTTTGATATTTTATGCCCAACTGACTGCCGGTTGGGGCTTTGAGGTGATGATAAAAAAAGCAGCCTATCAGTGTCAGGGCTATGGTACTCCGGGCATCAACGGCTGGATAGTGGACGGGCAGATAGCAGCCTGGATGAGCGGCGATGCGGGTGTGTACATAGATACGTGGTTTTACGAAGGGGAAGTGAGTTTAGTCGCTGTTGATGCGGGAGCAACCCTTCAAGCGGTCTTCCCTAACCCCTCGTGGCTGGGCGGTACGGTGAACGTTCATGGCGAAGTGCTGGACGGCTTATTGTCGTTCGATTCGGACTTCAATTTTGAATATGGCGAGAAGTGTAAACCTCTCACCAACCCCGCCGACGCGCTCAAGGGATTCGAGCCAATCGGCGATATGCGCCCTGCGGACGGCACGACGGAAACAAGCACCTTTGCCGTTCCGTCGGTAGCATTTAATCAAGCAATGGAGTTTAGCTCCTATGTCAATTCCAACGGCTCCAAATTTGATATAAAACAATCGGATGGCACAATTTCTCGCTTCCGCTTTGTTTGCAATGCCGGTGATATTATCCTTGAAAAACTCGTGAACGGTTCACCGACATATATCGTTACAGACCGCGCCAATGGTAGCTTGAAAAGTAGTTCGCTTACACTGAAATCCGAATTGGATGCGTATTCTTCCTATCGCTTGACGGTGAATGTTCGTGCAGAGTTGTATGATTTTGGAACAAAGAAATGGGATAACGCGAAGTACAGCGATGGCACAAAAGCAATATTCACCAAAAGCCTTACGTTCTCCACCGGACCGCAAAGCCTCGTTATTCCGCAAGACAAAATCGCTTCGATGACTCCGATGTACTTGGAACGGTACTTCTTGCCAAAAGAAGAAAAGCGGGGACGCATTAATTTCACTCAAGCACTCAAGGGCGCATTTGCTGCTTCGGGAAAATACGTGGCACGCTTCACCGATACAAAGAATGTCGTCAAAGAGGCTACGCTAACCTATACCAAAGGTCAGGATGGCTCTGTGGGCGATGTACGCTGGGATTTTCCGCCTTTGGCAAATTCCACGATTTACATTTTGGAAATTGTCAGCAAAGCATCGGCAATCAACACCGACAATGTGAGCATACAAAGCAATACAAAAACCACGACGCTGAGTTTGGCAGGAAAAAATCTTGGAACAATTACCTCGCTGCAATCGAAGTTCTCGGGTAGTGGTACTGCGGTGATTACCTCGCCAAATGATAAAATTGTCGGCGTGTATGTCTTCCAAACCAGTAAATTCAATACTTTTGCGGAAAAAATACAAAAGTTTCGCCCGCAAATCAGCACCGGGAATGCAGGCAATGGTGTGAGTCTGGCGAAAGACCTTTGTCCAAGCCAGTATGCTGGCGTTTTGGGACGTTTGCGGTATTTCACGCGGGTTGGGAACTGGCCCCCGAATTTCGGCGAGTATGCTCAGCTAAAGTTCCCGCTTTCTACGTACCCCTACGAAGATCCACCTTATAGTGAGTTTACAAAAGAAGATTACGATTCGTACCAAAAGGCAATGAGTGATATGCAAGATCTTTCCCAAGCAGATCAAAATACGCCTGCCGGATGGTCGAAGCCTCAGGCAGAGTCGGTGGGTGGGAAAGGAATTCCCTACTCTTGCACTACCTCAATTACGGGTTATCGTTTTTACTCGCTTCCCTACAGACTGAGTATGTTCAAAGCAATCACTCAACTTCCTGCACCCCACCCGCTCTCGGTTGGTGCTATTGCGAACGGTGTAGATTTTAATGTCGAAGAGCCGTTTGATGAATTGGAAGTAAAAGACGTTGCGATTGGTTTCAGCCTTGAGGTGCAAAATCCAACGGCATCAAATGGAACGAAGAAGAAATGGAGTAACCTCACAATCACCTATCTTAACCCATCAAAAATGCTGAACATCTTTGCGGGACAAGAAACACCCAAGACAGCACAAATTCGCGTAAAAACAACAGGATGGGATGCTCCTTGGTTCGGTGATTACAATGTCAGGTGTTTTCGTGCTTCCACAACCGACTTCGACGACAAAAGTTCTGTTACTTATCGCACCGTTGTTGGTGATGCTTCGATTCTGAACGACAATGCTTATACGGGCGACATGAAAACGCTATGCCCGGAACTCAACAGCCTTATCAATGACCCAACTATATGGGGTGTTGATCAGGCACACGAATACCAATACACAACACCATGGATTCCTTTCACAATCATAGAAAACCCACCGCCAACTATTTTGGCATTCATTTGGGGTATGTTCGGTAAATAAGTTGCGACATATTCTCTTCAGAACTTTATTCAGAATTTTTACTAAAGCGCACTATCGCCATGAAATTTCAACAACACTCACAGATTACTTTTATTCTTGCTGCGGTCTTCATGCTTACATGGTATGGCGGATTGCAAGCTCAAACACGTCCACAAACCGGCATAGGATCAGTTGCCGTTGTAGCGCGTTCTTCAACAAGCTCTGTTATTGTGCGCTGGGGCGTTTCTACTTCTTCCGCATGGCGTATTGCCAATGATACAGGATATGTGGTGGAACGTTTGACGCTGGATTCTGCACTCAAGCCCTTGCCAAATTCTTTGGTGCGGCTTACGCCGGAGCCATTAAAACCTTGGTCACTAGCCGAGTGGAAAGCCCGTGCAACCCGCTTGAAGCAGGAAAAGAACATGAATGCCGCCGTTGCAACGCAGATGCTCTATGGGAAAATTGCCGCGCCGTCGTCGGCAAATTCTGCACAAGGTTTAGATTTCGGTGCAATGACACTTGCAGCGCAGGAGCAGCAGCAACGTTTTGCTTTTGCACTCTTGGCAGCCGACAAGGATGCTTTTGCGGCAGAAGGACTGGCGTTGAGGCTGGTGGATACGTCTGTTCGTGCGGGCAAACGCTACACCTACCGCGTCTTTGTTCCGACCAAACCGCCGTACACGATTGATACAGGCTATGTCTATGCCCAAGCGCGTCCGTTTCAAGCGGTGCAGGCGGATGTTGCATTCGAGGCAAAGGGCAGCGACGGCTCGATAACGCTCAAATGGTCGCCGACAGGCACAAAAGGCTATGCGGGATACTACATCTATCGCGCCGACAAGGCAAATCCAACCTTCAAACGCTTGAACACGCTTCCGCTTGTCGGTAATTCCAACGATTCCACCAAAACATCGCAATTCACCGACACAACGATTACTAATTACAAACTTTACCGCTACCGCCTCACTGCCATCACCCCCTTTGCCGACGAAACTTTGCCGCTCGAAGTGGCAGTTTTCGGACGCGACCTCACCCCGCCGCCCGCGCCAACACTCGCTACGCCGGAGCAAACCGCACAAACAACCGTCAAACTGAAATGGTCAATGCCGACAACGGTATCGAAAGACCTTGCCGGATTTGTCGTGATGCGCTCTGCACGCTCGTTGGAAGGATTCAAAGCATTGCCGCGAAATGCAGACAAAGAAGCGATTGCCGACACAAGCGGGAAAGAATACGAAGGAAAGCGGCTTCCCACGACAGCACGTGAATTTACCGACACCGAAGCCAATGAAGAAGAGCCGTATTATGCCGTTGTTGCGGTGGACACAGCCGGAAACCGCGCTCATTCCTTTGCCGGCTATACGATTATGCGAAATATAAACCCGATTCAGCCGCCGAAAGGCTTGGCGGCAACGATTGACACGTTAGGCGTGGTGCGCCTTCGGTGGAATTTGGGCGAGGAATCCGCCATTGTGGGCTATCGTGTTTATCGGGCAAACGACCCCGAGCAAGAGTTTACGCTTCTCACCGGCGATATGCTCCGCGATACGGTCTTTACGGACACGGTTTCTCTCAAAACCCTCACCAAATCTATTTTCTACCGCGTTGCTGCGTTGGACAAAGGTTATGTTCACTCGCAGCCTTCGCGGATTTTGACCTTGAAGCGTCCCGATGTCGTGCCGCCCGTTGCGCCGATGTTTACAAGTGTTGTGGTGGGCGATACAGCTGTTTCGCTGGCATGGCAGCCGAGCGCGAGTGATGATGTGTCGTATCAGTCGCTCATGCGGCGCGTGGTGGGTGCTTCGTGGCAGGTACTTAAAATTGTTTCTCCATTGGAGCGCAATTACAACGATGCTTCTATTGTGCAGCAAACCGAGTATGAATACCGCATTGTGGCGGTGGACAGCGCCGGCTTGCGCTCGGAGCCGTCGGTGATTGTGAAAGCACACACTTACGAACAGGGCTTGAAGCAAGCAATCACGGGTTTGACAGCACGATTTGATTCCACCTCCGGCAATGTCGTTCTTCAGTGGCAATACACTTCATCAGCAAAAAACACCGCGGAAAAAGAGTGGTTCATCATCTATCGCGCCAGCGATGACGAGCCTTTGGAGCAGTACGAAGCAGTGCAACTGCCCGCAATGACCTTCCGCGACCGAGTGCGCACGGGTGCTTCACGCGCGTATCGGTACGCCATATCCGCCACCAACGGACGGTTAAAATCGCCTCTTTCGCAGGAAATAAGCCTGCACGTTCCCTGAAAAAATACTATATTGACAAAAAACGCAACCGACCGCGTGAATTCACGATTTATCATAGCCCGAAATTTTTATGGAATCCCCCAACAATAATTTCGACGAAGACGAATTCTTTTCACAAGATTCAGCAGAAGCAAACGCGCCATCCATAATACCATTACGACCAGATTTTCTCACCCTTTCTCGTCGCGAACAAATGAGCGCCCTTGAGGTATTGCTCTTTGCATCGGAAGAACCCCTATCACCACAGGCACTGTACGATATTCTTGTTCCAGGTAGCAGCGACGACAAAAAACTCAGCGGAAAGAATGCAAAAAACGGCTCGCTAACAAATGGGACACTAGCTCACCACGAAGAATTTACAGACGCAACGCTAGAAGTCGCATATATGCGTACAGAACCACCGGAAGGCATGACGGTTAATGAGATATTAACACTCAACAGCGATGAACTTTCCTCAAAAGACCTGCTTATTGAAGAGGTTCCCGTCAGTTTTCGCAAAAACGAATCGTTGATAAACAGCCTTATCGAAGACCTGAATAGGGAATTAGAAACGACAGGGCGAGTCTTCCGTGTGGTAGAAGTTGCCCGCGAAGGTAGCAAAGGCTTTCAATTCGCCACCAATCCCGAACATGGCGAACTGCTGGCGAGTTTGGTAAAGTCCAAATCCAAAAAACGACTTTCCAAAGCAGGGTTGGAGACGCTTGCCATTATCGCCTACCGCCAGCCTGTTTCCAAGCCGGAGCTCGAAGTTATTCGTGGGGTAAGTTCCCATGAGATTATGAACCGACTACTCGAAAAAAATCTAATTACCATCGTCGGTCGTAGTGAATCTGTTGGTAAGCCACTTCTGTATGGCACAACCGATGAATTTCTACGCCTTTTTGGACTGCAGAGTATTGCAGACCTGCCCAAGCCGCGCGAACTCGAAGAACTGATGGCAGAACGTGCCGACATTCTGGAAGTTGCGCAGATACTAGTTCCCTCTGAAACAGCGGAGACCAGTACGAACATCGAACAAAGCGATGTGAGCGGGCTTTTGTAATGCTTGCAAACCATTTCTGACAATCAATGTCATTAAGTTAAGGCTGAAATCTGCATTAAATCAGCCCCCTCTTGACAAAGGGGGCGACGAGCGCAGCGAGTGGGGGATTTGTCGAAAGGCGCATAAAATCTAAATCCCCCGTTCCCCCTTTATCAAGGGGGCGAA
>JANYDO010000186.1 GCA_025363605.1 Candidatus Kapaibacterium sp. | reverse complement strand
GATGTAAATGGGCAAAAAGTCGCGGAACAGCCGCTCCAAACCAACGCTTACGGCTCGTTTCACGGTTCGTTCACCGCTCCCAAAGGTACGCTGAACGGTGCTATGACCATTCGCAACGAAAACGGCGCTCAAACCGTGCGTGTGGAAGAATACAAGCGCCCGAAATTTGAAGCAAAAATGGAAGCGCCGAAAGGTGTTTTTCGCGTTGGAGAAAACGTCAAGGTGAGTGGTAGCGCAAGTGCGTACGCGGGTTCTGTCGTGGATGGCGCAGAAGTGCGGTATCGTGTGGTGCGCGAGGCACGGTTTCCCTACTGGTACTGGTGGTGGGGCGTTCCGCCAAGCGCAAATCAAAAAGAAATTGCCCGGGGTCGCGTCAAAACGGATGCGAAGGGTGAATTTACACTCGACTTCCTCGCACAAGCCGATAAATCCTTGCTTCCTTCTACGCTGCCCGTGTTTACGTTTACGGTCTATGCCGACGTTACTGATATTTCTGGCGAAACGCGCAGCGCTGAAACACGTGTAACGGTGGGCTATGTGGCAATAGCGCTGAACGTGACTGCGCCGGAAACGCTCTTCACCGACCAACTCGCCAGCGCGACAAGTGCCGGAATCCGCATCACAACAAGCAATTTGAATGGCGAAGGCATCGCAACACAAGGAACGGTCACAATGGAAAAACTGGCAGAACCGATGCGAACACTCCGCAGACGCTTTATACACAAAGCTGACAGATTTATATTGAGCGAAAGTGAGTTTGCAAGCGCTTTCCCACAGGATGAATACAAAGACGAAAGCCGCCGCGAAACGTGGAAACCTGAGCGCGAACTGCTCACGATGAAATTCGCCAGCGACGCAAAAGGCGTGGTCAATCTTGACGCACAAGATTTTACCAAAGCTCTCGGCGCACTGAAGCCGGGCGTGTATCGCATCACGGCAGAGGTACAGGACGTTTCGGGTCAAAAACTGAAGCAAATACGACAGTTCACGGTTCTGGACACAGGCGGACGCGCCATTGCCACGCGCACTCCCTTCGATGCCGTGCCTGTGAAAACAAGCGGCGAACCCGGCGAGACCGCTCAACTGCTGCTGACCACGCCGTACACCAATGCCAAAGCACTCTTCCGCGTGGAGCATCGCGGGAAGATTGTGCAAGAGGAATGGCTGACGCTTTCCGGCGAACAAAAAATGATTGCCATACCGCTTGCAGAGCGGCATCGCGGGAATGTGTCCGTGCATTTGTCAATGGTGCATGATTACCGCTTCTACACAGAAACTCACACTATCTCTGTGCCTTGGACAAACAAACAACTTCGCGTGGAAACATCGGTTTTCCGCGACAAAATGTTGCCCGGAAGCAAGGAAGAATGGCGCTTGACCGTGCGCGATACGAAGGGTGAAAAAGTCATGGCGGAAATGCTCGCCGGAATGTACGACGCTTCACTGGATGCCCTCGCCGTCCACTCGTGGAGCGGCTTTTCGTGGCAAACGTTCTATGCCGAGCGTGGAATGTCAGCACAAACCTTCGGCATAGCACAGCAGTACAACCGCGATTTCGACTGGAATCGCTACGTTGCTGGCGGTGAAAAATACTATAATGATTTGTTCTTTGCCGTAGTAAACCGCGCTATCTATGGCGTTGGTGGCGGGTATGGAACCTACGGCGGAGTAATGCGCAAAAAAGCTCGCAACGGCGGTGAGGAACTAAATGCCGTGCCACAGATGATGGCGATGGAGTCAGAGTCAGCAATACTCTCGCGTGCCGCCGCACCTGCACCTCCTCCAGATTTTGCCACAGCAGAAAAAACGATGGTGGATGCCGACGACGAATACAGCAAAGGTGGTAAAAAAGGTGGTTCTTCAAAAACAAAACAAGAACCTGAAAAGCCAGCAACGCAGGATTTATCGGGCGTACAGGCGCGAACGAACCTCAGCGAAACTGCTTTCTTTTTCCCACAGTTGCAGACCAACGACAAAGGCGAAACCGTGCTCACCTTCACCATGCCGGAAGCGCTCACACGCTGGAAAATGCTTGCCTTTGCGCACACCCCCGACCTCAAAACGGGAATGATGACTAAAGAAGCCGTAACGCAAAAAGAACTCATGCTGCTGCCGAATATGCCGCGTTTTGTGCGCGAAGGCGATAACATCACGCTTCCCGTCAAAATCAGTAATCTCGCCACCAAAGACCTCACGGGCGCAGCAGAACTGAAGCTCTTCGACGCAAGCACGATGCAAGAACTGAAATTGCCGCTTTCGCAAAAGCCGTTTACGGCAGTGAAAGCTCGTAGCACCGTCGTTTCGTGGACAATCACCGTGCCGGAAGGCTTACAAACGCTGCTCTACCGCGTGGTGGCGAAAGCGGGCGATTCGCTTTCGTCCTTCTCCGATGGCGAAGAAGCAATGCTGCCCGTGCTGCCGAACCGTATGCTTGTTACCGAGACGTTACCTTTGTATGTTAGAGGCGGACAAACGAAAAATTTTGAATTGAAAAAGCTGACCGAATCAGGCAAATCGCCAACGCTTCGTCATCAGAAATTGACGCTGGAAATGACCTCCAATCCAGCTTGGTACGCCATTCAAGCGCTGCCGATGATGATGGAATATCCCTACGATTGCGCAGAGCAGACGTGGAACCGCTTCTACGCGAACTCCATTGCAACGCATCTGGCAAACTCCAAACCCCGCATTAAAGCGGTCTTTGAGCAGTGGAAGCAATCGCCCGATGCGCTTTTGTCCAAACTTGAAAAGAACGAAGAACTAAAATCTCTGCTCTTGCAAGAAACGCCATGGGTGATGGAAGGCAAGGACGAGTCCGAGCGCAAGCGGCGCGTGGGCTTGCTGTTTGACCTGAACCGCATGAGCGACGAACTGGGCAGCGCACTCAAAAAACTGGAAGAACGTCAGACGGGCAACGGCGGATTCTCGTGGTTTCCGGGCATGGAGCCAAGCCGCTTTATGACGCAATATCTCGTCTCCGGCATGGGGCATTTGCAAAAAATGGGCATTACCTTTCCCGCGCAAACGACCTTTGCAAGCCGTTTAGAAGCGATAAGCGCCCGTGCGGTGGATTTTATTGACCAAGAGATTACGGCGGAATACGCCCGACTCAAGGCGCAGCGCGGCTTCAAGCCGGAGAATGAATACTTGAGTTACGACGCGGTGCAGTATCTCTACGCCCGCAGTTTTTTCGTGAAAAAGCCCATTCCAAGCTATGCTGAGGAAGCCGTGAGTTTTTGGAAAAAGCAAGCCTTGAAGCACTGGACAAATCAAGGCATGATGGGGCAAAGCATGATTGCGCTTGCGCTGCACCGCTTCAGCGAAAAAGACACCCCGGCGCTCATTATCAAGTCCTTCCGCGAACGCGCCCTGCATTCCGACGAAATGGGAATGTATTGGAAGCAGGACGGTGGCTGGTGGTGGTGGCAAGCACCGATTGAAACGCAAGCGCTTCTTATCGAAACCTTCGGCGAAATCCCGCAAGATAAACAGGCTGCCGTGGATGTG
>JANYDO010000163.1 GCA_025363605.1 Candidatus Kapaibacterium sp. | reverse complement strand
TTGGTCATATGCTCGTGGCTGGGTTGTAGATGGTTTGTGATGATTCCACTACAAATCTACGCCACGTGCGTATGGTCTTCAACTTTCAAAGAACTTTTTTTCTAAATATGTGTACGGTACTGAATTCCAAATAGACTTTTTTGCGTAACAAGGCAGCATGCTGCCTTGCTTCAAATCCTCAAAAACTTTATTCGATATAAACTCTAATGTGTTGCAGAGTGCGAAAAATGGACACTTGCGGGGTCTTCCGGGTCAAGTGAGACTGAATCAAGCGATGTGCGGCGCTGCACCAGTGCAAAGACGACCGGCAAAATGAGCAACGATGCAAGTGTGGAAAACACCACGCCGCCAATAACCGCCTGACCGAGCGGTGCGACCTGATCGCCGCCTTCGCCCAAGCCCGAAGCCATCGGAACCATACCCGCCACCATCGCAATACTCGTCATCAAAATCGGACGCAAGCGGCTTTTGGCAGCCATCTGTGCGGCTTCGCGGGCGTTACCGAGTTTGATGCGAAGGCTTTCGGCGTTGGTAATCATCAAAATTGCATTCGCTACCGACACACCGACCGACATGATAACGCCCATGTAGGACTGCAAATTAAGCGTCGAGCGGCAGGCAAGCAGCATCCATACACCGCCCACGACCACTGCCGGAACGGATGATAAAATCACGAACGACACCTTGAACGACTGAAAATTCGCAGAGAGCAAGAGGAAAATAACGATAATCGCCAGTAGTAGTCCCGTTTGCAGACTGGCAAGCGTTTCGGTGAGCAATTTTGTTAATCCGCGCAAGCTAACAGTCATGCCGCGTGGAGCTTCTCCGACGCGAGCAAGTGCCGATTGTACGGCTTTGGTTGCCGAGCCGAGGTCGTTGTTGTGGATATTTGCCGTTACAGTCACGTAGCGATTCGGACCTTCGCGATTGATTTGTCCCGGCATCACGCCGGGAGTAATCGTTGCTACGTCCGCCAGTATCGGACGCGCCTCACCGCCCTTGAGCGGAATAGCGGCAATGTCGTTCACGCTGTGCATATCGGCGGTCGGAATTTGGACTTGCACCTGATAGGGAAGCCCCGATTTCGGGTCGAGCCAGAGATTTTTTTCGGTAAAGCGGCTACTGGACGTTGCGTCAATCATAGAGCGCGTGACTTCTTGCACTGTCACGCCAAGTTGTCCGGCGCGGCGGCGGTCTATTTCAATCTTTGCTATCGGGTAGCAAAGGGGTTGTGCTATCTGAATGTCGCGCAAGAAAGGAATAGTGCGGAGTTCCGCTTCGATTTTTTGCGCGTGCAGAAATGCTTCATTAATGTTCTTTGCCGCTACAACTACTTCTATCGGTGTTGGAGAGCCTTGGCTCATGATTTTTTCAACGAGTTCAATGGGTTCAAAGGAGATTTGCACTGCGGGCAATTCGTCATGAAGCCTCTTGCGAAGCTGTTCTTTGAACGCCGCCATGACGATTGTTTTACCGTTCAATGCCGCATCTTCTTCTAATGCTATTTGCGCCACAGCTTCGTGAGGACCACTGGTGAAAACGAATATCGTGCTGATGGCGTAACTGCTGGGCTGAGTGCCGACATACGAGGAGGAAATTTTTACGTTACTTTTGCCATCATGCTCTCCGGCTTCTTCTTTGATAATTGCCAGCGCCTTGATGAGAGCTTGCTCGGTACGTTCAAAGCGTGTTCCGTCCGGCGCACGAAGCCGTATTTGGAACTGCCCGACATTTGATTTCGGTAAAATATCCGTACCGATACGCCAAAAACCAAGTCCCGCCAAACCAAACGCAATAAGTAAATATCCACCCACAACCAAACGTGGACTGCTCGAAAGCCGCTCCACGACGCGCCCATAGCGCTCACGGAATTTGTCGAAGCCCGAAAGTTTATGCGCTGCCTGCAAGTGATTTTCTTTCATTGTTTCCACCACAAGTTGTTGACGTTCGGTGTTGTCCAGCGAGAGTGTCGGATGCGAGAGTGTCGGATGTATTTGACTGTGTGACTTCTCCTCCGGCTTGTGTTCGTGCGCCTTCAAGAGCCAATTCGACAACACCGGAACAAACGTTTGGGCAAGAAGATACGAGGCAATCATGGAAAAGCCAACAGCAAGCGAAAGCGGCAAAAACATGGATTTGGGAATACCTTCCATGATGAATGCAGGCGCAAAGACTGCCAGAATACACAGCAAAATAAGAAGTTCGGGAAAAGCAATTTCGCGGCAGGCATCAAGAATGGCGCGGGCTTTGGGCTTTCCCATTTCGAGATGCTGATGAATGTTCTCAATCGAAACAGTGGCTTGGTCAACGAGTACCCCAATCGCAAGCGCCAAGCCGCTCAGAGTCATCACGTTCACGGTTTGTCCCGCAAGTTTGAGCAGCATTACTCCGGCTGCAATCGAAATCGGAATAGTAATCACCACAATCAAGCTGCTGCGCCAGTCTCGCAAAAAGAGCAGCACCATCAGTCCCGTCAGCAGTGCGCCCAGTGCGCCTTCGCTCACAAGATTTTTGAGTGCGTTCACCACATAGACCGATTGGTCGAACTCGTACGACAAATGCACATCTTCCGGCAAAGAGGCTTGGAGCTTGGGCAGTGCGGCTTTGATGTTATTCACTACCGTCAGTGTGGAAGCATCGGACTTTTTGATAACAGGAATGTAAATTGCTCGCCGACCGTTCACGAGCGCATAACCGACGGTTAAGTCTGCTGCGTCTTCGACCGTGCCAACGTCTTTCACAAACACCGCCGGACCACTGCCCGTGCGGAGTGGAATGTTCAAAAATTCCGCCGGAGTGCGGGCAAGAGAATTAACGGGAGTCATCACGGAAAAGTCACCAATGCCGACATTTCCTGCTGCGGAGGGCTGATTATTTGCCGAAATTGCTTTCACAACATTTTCGGGCGTAAGTCCGTAGCTGCGAAGGCGTTCAGGATTGACCTTCACAACGATTGTTCGCGCATTACCGCCAAAGGGCGGTGGCGAGGATACGCCGGGAATAGTGGCAAACTGCGAGCGAATCCGAAATGCCGCCAAGTCCTGTATTTCCGACAGTCCGCGCGTTTCACTTTCAAAGACTAATTGCCCGACGGGAACAGAACTGGCATCGAAGCGAACAACTTGCGGCGGCACCGTGCCGTCGGGCATAAGCGCACGAGCGCGGTTCACTTGATTCGCAACTTCAGCAGCAGCTTGCGCCATGTCGGTTCCGGGGTAAAAGCTGAGTTTGAGCAGAGAAAGCCCTTGAATACTTTTGATTTCGATGTTTTTAATACCCGACACATACAAGCATTGGTCTTGGTAGCGGGCTGCTATGAAGCCGTCCATCTGGTCGGGTGCAATGCCGCCGTAGGGCTGGGCAATGTAAATCGTTGGCAAATCCAGCGCGGGGAAAATGTCAATCGCAATGGTGAGCATGGAAATGAGCGCAAAGACTAGAACGCCGATGATGCCCACCACAACGCTAATCGGCTTACGAAGCGCTGATTGAATGATATTCATAATACGATTCCTTTGAGAAATTTATTTCAGTTGATTGAGAAATAGATCCACATCGCCCAGAGAAGCGGCTTTGAAGAGTAATGCCCGCCAAGCGTTAGAATACGCCACAGCTACGTCGGCATCGGCACGGCTGAGGATATAAAAACTTTGCACAAGCTCGGTGAGCGGAGCCAAACCCGATTCGTAGCGTGCATTGGATTGGCTGAAAGTGGCTTGTGCAGCCGCTCGTTGCAGGGGAGATTCTTCCGCTTGTGCCTGTGCGAGGCGAAATTGTGCAGCGGCATTTTCGTAACGGCGCTCGGCTTCGAGGTGTTTGGTGTCGTAGTCGTAGCGGAGTTCTTGATTTCGTGCGGTCTCGGCTGCTGCACGCTCGTTGCTGCGAAAAAGGTCGAACACGTCGAATTGCAACGATACTGCTGTTGTGTAGTTCAAGGCTTGAAATACTACGCCGGAGGCGAAGTCGGTACGGAAAGAATTATCGGAATTTTGAACGCCGGAGCCTTTTCCGAAAAAATCTGCCCATAGCCGTACACTCGGTAACCACGAGCGTTGCAAGACTTCGGTGCGAGCTGCACTCACTTCGACGTTCTTCTGAGCAACGCGGAGTTCGGGCGTGGAAGCGAGAGATTTTTCGAGTGCCGACGGCGTGAGTTCGGACACGCTTTCGCGGGGAATGGTGCTGAAGAACGTCAACGTGTCGGGCAGAACAACCGTTGTGGACGGCAAGCCCGTGAGTTCGGCGAGTTTAATGCGCTGCAATTGAACGCTTTTGCGGCTTTCTAAAAGTAATAGTCGTGCTTTGGAGCGCTCGGCAGCAGCAAGTGAACTGTCCACGCCCGAAACAATACCACTGACAGCTTTTGCTTTGGCAATGGTGTAAAAGACTTCGCTGCGCCGAAGGTTATTTTCCTGCACTGCTACAAGGCGCTCTGCGGCAAGCGCAAGCAAGTATGCGTCTGCTGTGGCGAGTTGTTGCCGGAAGATTGCGTTTTGTACTTCCAGTTCTGCGCGTTCATATTCGCTTTGCGCCGCAGCGATGCGTGAATCTGTTTTCCCGAAGGTAAACGCCGACCACGAAAGTTCGAGCGCTGCAAAACTCCCAAAGACGGGCGTGTAAATGCCGTTGGCTCTGATGCCGCCTTGTACGGGAGCGTTGTACGGGAAGAATGTTCCGGCTACGCTGTTGTTGGAGCCATAATTTACGTAGGCTGTTAGTCCGACATTCGGTAAATACTCTGCGCGGACGACATCAATTTCTTTTGCGGCTCGCTTTTGTGCTGCTTGGCGGGCTTTGATAGCGGGATAGTTTGCTTTGGCAAGTTCCAGCGCTTTGGGTAACGAAAGTCGAATTGTGTCAGGCGAAGACGCAGACGGCGAAGATGCAAGCGACGAAGAAGCGAACGGCAAATAGTACGAGTACGCATAAAGCGGTATTTCTGCTACAATGAGTATCAGAATGAGCATCATACCGGATATGCGCATGAAAAGGGATTTCATACGTTGGTGTTACAATTTTGTGGTACAAACAAGTGGAACGATTATGGCAATACGGAAACGGCACGAACATACGCTATGCAAAATAGCGGTTCGTGAAATGACAAAGGGGCGTGAATTCTAAATGCGAAAGGTGGCGTGGAGGACGCAGAGATTGGGCGGTTCGGCTTGAGAGAGGAGCAAATATGCAGACTGCTCATTCAGTAAATGTGTCGGAGCAGTAGATTCTGACTGGATTGTTGCGTCGTGGAGAGAAGAAAACGTTTTAACGAGCGGAGTATTTTGGCAGATGTCCGCTTGGCTTTGCGCCATCGGGAGCGTAATGCCGGACATTGCACGAGGTTTTTTGGTCGTAATTGGCAGACTGTGAATCGGCTTGTGGAAGGGGTTGTAGTTGCGGGCGTTGTCTTTGAGGCTGAGCGCAAAGTCATAATTGTAAGCAACCGTCCGAGCAAGCAACATCAGTGCTATCAGGCAGAGCAAGCCACTTTTCCACGCAGCGTTACGAAGTCGAACGATGGTGATATTTGCTGAGGGCGATATGGTCGGTGATGATAGCATCAAAGAACAAACTTACAAAAGTCGAGTCGTACCGCACAAGGAAAAAATGATACTCAAATTATCAACATTATGGTCTTTCTTCATGCCATGCCGCGATTCCACCGCTTAAATGCTGCACCGTGAGACCATTCTCGTGCGCTATTCGCACGGCTTCAGCGCTGCGCTTTCCTGATTGGCAATGAAAAATAATGCGGCGCTCCAGTGCAGAAAGCTCATTTATACGCGACGCAATCTCACCCAATGGAATATGCAGACTTCCTTCGATAGAAGAAATGAAGCGCTCTTCAGCTTCGCGGACATCAATAATCACAAACTCGTTTTTGCGTTCCCGCAATTCCTCCGCCGTGATTTCATGCGCTCGTGCGTCGAAAATGTTGGTAGCAGTTGTGCTTGGCGGCGAGCAAAACGCTTCGTAATCCTGCAATTCCGTGACGGTCTGTTCTTTTCCACACAAGGCACAATGCGGATTGTGAGGGAAGTTGATGCGTGAAAATTCCATCGTGAGCGCATCAATAAGTAGCAAACGTCTGTGGAGCGTTTCGCCGATACCAAGCACGATTTTGAGTGCTTCCGCCGCTTGGAGTGTTCCCACAATGCCCGGTAATACGCCCAATACGCCGCCCTCGGCGCAGTTCGGAACGAGTTCCGGTGCGGGCGGCGTGGGGTACAAACACCGATAGCAGCCGCCACGCTTGGCATCGAATACACTCACTTGCCCCGTGAAACGAAAGACGCTGCCATAGACAAGCGGCTTTCCCAAAAGCCCGCAAGCGTCGTTCACGAGATAGCGCGTGGCGAAATTGTCCGTGCCGTCCAAAATGAGGTCGTAGTCGCTGATAATTGCAAGCGCATTGTCGCGCGAAAGCAGGGTGTTGTGCGTTTCCAGCGTGATTGTCGGATTCAGCGCGGAAAGGCTTTCGCGGGCTGAATCCGTTTTGTTGCGTCCGACTGAAGCAGTTGTGTGCAAGATTTGGCGCTGCAAATTGGAAATGTCAACCGTGTCCCCGTCCACAATGCCAAGCGTTCCCACGCCCGCCGCAGCGAGGTAGAGCGCCGCCGGGCTACCCAGACCGCCCGCACCGATGACCAGCACTCGCGCGGATTTGAGGCGCAACTGTCCCTGAATGCCGACTTCGGTAAGGAGGATGTGGCGGCTATACCGTGCTTTCTCGTCGGAAGAAAGAACGGGGGGGAGCGTAGCAGTAAGCACTGATGCGGTGTTTCGCTCGGTGTAGTGATTTGCGCTGTGGTGATTCATGGCATGACGACGACGCTAAAAAAGTTCTGCAAAACAGCTTGATTTCTCGCTATATTAGCACTGTTTCTCACACGCACCAACGAAAAAATATGCAGATTCCTGTTTTGCAATCTTCCGCTTCTTCTATTTTTAGCCCAAACACTACGGATAATCCACTGGTGGACAATTATGGTCGCCCCATCACGTATTTACGCCTTGCCGTGACCGACCGTTGCAATCTGCGCTGCGCGTATTGTATGCCGGAGAATATGCGGTTTTTGCCCACACGCGAACTCCTTACCGATGAAGAAATGATACGGCTTGTGGAGATTTCGGCGGCACTTGGTATTCGCAAGGTACGTATTACAGGTGGTGAGCCGTTTGTTCGGCAGGGCATTATGGATCTGCTGTGGCGGATGAAGGAAACGCGCGGCATTGAGGAAGTACATATCACCACTAACGGCGTTTTGACGGAAAAATACGTGCCGGAGCTACAACGCATGGGCATTGCTTCGGTGAATCTGAGTATGGACACCTTCGATGCGGAGCGCTTTTTCGACCTGACGCGGCGTAATGAATTTGCCAGTGTCTATGCTACATTCGAGGCGCTTTTAGCAAGTGAAATTCCACTCAGTGTCAATGCGGTCGTGATGGAAGGCAAAAATAGTCAAGATATAATTGCAATGTGCGAAAAGACCCGCACGAAGCACTTTACTATGCGCTTCATCGAAGAAATGCCGTTTAATGGCGGCACACACGAACTACCGACATTGCTGTGGAATCACGCCAAAATTCTCGCTGCACTGGAAAATGCCTTTCCCAATCTCGAGCGTATCGGACGCAGCAATCACGCTACGGCGGAACTCTACCGTGTGCCGGGCTATGCGGGGCAAATTGGCATTATTGCGGGATTCTCACGTACTTTTTGCGGGGCGTGCAATCGGATTCGTATCACAGCGAAGGGAACGCTGAAAACGTGTCTCTACGATAATGGCGTTCTGGATTTGAAAACGCTTCTGCGCTCCGGTGCAAGCAATGAAGAGGTTTCCGATGCTCTTGTTGATGCCGTGCAGCATCGTTTTCGGGACGGCAAAGAAGCAGAGCAGCACACGCAACATACTGCAAATCATTTTGATTCAATGTCTTCTATTGGCGGCTAATCGTGCGCGGGTGTATGAACAAATGGTATCGTCACTATTGCAGGCTATCATGCCCACAAATGCGCGTATTTTATTCCCGTACCGGTATTAAACAGCACGACTGTTTCGTCGGGCTTTATCCAGCCTTGTTTGAGTAGTTCCACCTGTGCCGCCAAGCAAGCACCACCTTCGGGAGCAGGAAATATGCCGCTTGTGCGGGCAATCATGTTGGAGTATTCCATCATGTCTTCGTCGCGTATGGCGAGCGCTGTGCCGCCGCTTTCTTTCATGGCGCGAATTATCAGGAAGTCTCCCACCGCAACGGGTACACGCAGCCCGTCAGCAATCGTTTTTGCACCTTCCCAGAGCGGGGCGTGTTCGTTGCCGTCATGGAAAGCCTTCACAATCGGCGCACAACCTGTGCTTTGGACGGTGACCATACGCGGGCGCTTGCCGCCTTTTGGAAGCAAGCCCAATTCTTCCATTTCGGCAAATGCCTTCCACAGCCCGATAAGTCCTGTTCCGCCACCTGCGGGGTAAATAATCACGTCGGGCAATTCCCAATTCATCTGTTCGCCGAGTTCGTAGCCCATCGTTTTTTTGCCTTCCAGTCTGTACGGCTCTTTGAGGGTGCTTACGTCAAACCAACCGTGCGCTGATACGCCCTCGCGGACTTTTGCACCACAGTCGTTGATAAGCCCATTTACAAGCGTCAGATGTGCGCCAAAAGCATTGCACTCGGCGCGGAAAGCAAGTGGTACATCGGCGGGCATAAACACGTGTGCAGGCAGTCCGGCTGCGGCTGCATATGCGCTCATTGCGCCTCCGGCATTGCCAGCGCTGGGAATGGCGAGTGTTTTTACGCCCAGCTCCAGTGCGCGGCTGACAGCAACCGCTTGACCACGCGCTTTGAAGCTGCCCGTTGGATTGGGTGATTCATCCTTGATGTATGTCTGGGCGCATCCAATCTGCTTTCCAAGTCGCTCGGCATGAACAAGCGGCGTACCGCCTTCGGAGAGGCACACAATGTTTTTCTGCTCCCGCACAGGCAAAACTTCCTCGTAGCGCCAGAGGTCGCGTCGGCGCTCTTTCAGGCTGTCGCGTGTGAGTGTTTGTGCGGCTTTCTTCAGGTCGTAGCGTGCAAGAAGCGGGCGCTGCGCTGTGGGGCTGAGATTCCACACTTGGTCGGCATCGTAGCGTTCGCCCGTCATGCTACATTCGAGATGGGTAAGAGTGGAAGACGTGAGATGTGATGAGGTGTTCATGGTTGTTCAAAAATAATCTGTAAAATCTGTTTTGTTCGTAAAAATCCGTGTCCCAAATAAAGTAGCTGCTTGCAAAAGTAGCTGCTTGCATACATCATTGCAGCATACACGCCCCGACCGTGCCGTAGCTGGTTTCATCTACTAAAATTGCACCGCCACTTGAACGCAAGTCTGCGTAGCGGTCGAACACGAGCGGGGAAGCGGTTTTGAGTGACACCTTCGCAATATCATTCAGCCCCAGCGAAGTAATGTTTTCCGTGCGTTCCAACGTGTTCACATCCAGTTTGTAGTCAATAGAACGCACAACGGCGCGGACGGTGCGGCTTTTGTGTTGCAAAAGATATTTGCTGCCGACCGTGAGCGGTTTTGCATCCATCCAGCAAAGCAGGGTTTCGATTTCTTGCTGAACCATAGGTACGTCCTGAACCATATGTGCTTCCTGAACAATATGTGCTTCCTCAATGACAGGTGCGTCGTTGCTACTGACAATCGTATCGCCCCGGCTCACGTCCACGTCGTCCTCAAGATGAAGGATGATATTTTTCGGTGCGTGCGCTTCTTCCACTTCGTGTGGCACTGCGTCCGTGCCTGCAACTTCAATCGCTTTGATGCGGCTTTGTACGCCGTACGGAAGCACTGTAACTGCATCACCTTTTCGGTACGAGCCGCTGGAAATCATGCCTGCATAGCCGCGATAATCGTGCAAATCCTCCGTTTGCGGGCGAATGACGTACTGCACCTGAAAGCGCGAGTGCGTGAGGTCGGGGTCATTTTGCACTTCCACATTTTCGAGAAACTCCAAGAGTGGTGCGCCTTTGTACCACGCCAGATTTGGTGAACGCTCCACGATGTTGTCGCCGCCGAGTGCACTAATGGGAATATAATGCACATCTTTCAAGCCTAGTGTTTCAGCAATGGTACGGTATTCTGCGACAATCTCGTCAAAACGTGCTTCGGAAAAATCAACCAAATCCATTTTGTTCACCGCCACAACGACGTGCGGAAGTGCGAGAAGAGAAGCAATAATTGAGTGCCGCCGCGTCTGTTCGATAATGCCGTTGCGGGCATCTACGAGGATAACGGCAAGGTCGGAATTGGACGCACCCGTAACCATATTGCGCGTGTACTGGATGTGTCCGGGCGCATCGGCAATGATGAACTTTCGGCGCGGCGTGGAAAAATACTTGTACGCCACATCAATCGTGATGCCTTGTTCGCGTTCGGCGCGAAGTCCGTCGGTCAGGAGCGCAAGGTCAAGTTCGCCGTCCGCTTTGGAGCGGCTTTGCGATTCGATTGCTTCCAGTTGGTCTTGCAGAATGGATTTGCTATCGTAGAGCAAGCGCCCGATGAGTGTGCTTTTGCCGTCATCAACGCTGCCGGCAGTGATAAAGCGGAGAATGTCCATAGTTTGGAAAGAATAAAAGATAAAATATGGTAATTGTTATAGGTGGTGGAACGCAGATTTCAGGATTTCAAGATAAAGGAGATGGCAAACATCTACACCATCGAATCCTTATTCTATTTTGAGTCTAATCCGAATAATTATCCTGCAAATCCTGAAATCTGCGTTCCGCCTCAAGATTAAACCTCAACAGTTACAGAACTATGAAGTCTAGGATTGATGAGGTTCTTCGGATATGTTTGCGTCACGCTTCGTTCTGCCGATATTGAGCAAAAAGCCCAGTGCAAACGTCGCCAGCACCGCCAGTGATTCTTTCGGACGCTCCACCACGACCGATGCCGCCATCCAAAAACTAATGGCTGCAAAAATAAGTGGCGTAACGGGATAGCCCCACACCTTGTAGGGACGCGGTAGTTCGGGGTGTTTTCGGCGTAAAATAATCACGCCGACGACCGCCAGCATATTGAACACATTCAGCAAAAAGCCCGTGTAAATCAAAATAGCTTCAAAGCTGGAGGTCAGCACAATCGTAATCGCAATCGCGGCTTGCAGCCAGAAAGCGCGTACTGCCACGCCGTGTTTGTTTTTCACGGCAGCAAAGCGCAAAAGCGTGTAATCTTCGCCCATCACATTCCAGACGCGCGGTCCCAGCACCGTGTAGGAACTGACGCTTGCCAAAAGCACGAGGGCAATAAGCGCACTCATCACCAGCGCACCGCGCTCGGCGAACATCCCTTGCGCGGCGATATAGCCTACGTCCAGTTTGCCCGACAATGCCGGAATAGAAGCCACTTTCAAAAAGGCATAATTTAAGACCACATACAACGCCGTTACGACGATGACACCGGTAATGACCGAGCGCGGAAGGTTTTTCTGCACGTCTTTAATTTCATCAATCACATACACCGACGTATTCCAGCCCAAATACGCATATGACACAAATACAAACGATACGGCGTAAGCGGGAGTGAGAATGAGTGAGAAATCACTTGCTGTCGGAATAAGCGACGGTGCGGCAGTTGGCGCAAGAAAAGCGGTAACGATAAACACCAGAATTAGCCCAACATTGAAGTACGTCACGGCGCTGTGGAGCGCAGCACCCACGCGCACATTCACGCTATGGACAATCGTGGCAAGAAGTATAACACCGACCGTAAACACAGGTTCGGGCAGCGCAATGAGGTTTTGCGCATACTTCCCAAAAGCAACCGCCGAAAGCGCAATCGGCGCAGCCAAGCCTGCCACAAGAGTCGCCACGCCGGCAATAAAGCCAAGCGTGGGCGTGTAAATCGTGCCAAGCAAATGATATTCTCCGCCCGAGCGGGGGTGCGCTGCGCCTAATTCCGCGTATGCCAGTGCGCCCGTGAGCGAGGCAATGCCGCCCACAACCCACAGCAGTATTACTGCCGGAACAGATGGAATTGCTTTCACTTGCAGTCCAAGCGAGGTGAAAACGCCTGTGCCAATCATGGCGGCGATGACGAAAGCGGTCATTTGCGGGAAGCCAAAAACACGTGATTTCATAAGTGGAATGATTGAGATAGAGTTGCGGACTGGGATTTCTTGACTGGGATTTGTTGAGATGATTGAGATTACGGGGATTCTTTTGCTTGCGAGCAGTTCCCGTTCCCGTCATTTGGTTTCTTAACCATAGAGCGGGTTTGAAAGGGAAAGAATTACCTCATGGTACTGTGCTTGCGGCTATACCCAAAATAAATCACCAAGCCAAATAATCATCAGGTGCAGCCAAATACCGCCGCCGCACCTGTACAAAACGCAATTTTAGGCGCAGTTATTTTTCTGTTCCAGTTCGTAGTTTCTGAATTTGCTCAAGGGAGAGTCCTGTTATTTGGGTAATGATGTCATTTTGTAGTCCGGCTAGGATTGAGTTTATAGCAATTTCAAGGTTTCGTTTTTCAACGACAAACATTTCCCTTGCGATTTCATCGGTTTCTCGCATTCTTGCATACTCGTATTCTTCCAATTCTTGTTTTGTCCAAGTGTGTCGGTCGGCTTCTTCATAGGCATTTTTCAAGCCTTCATCATTGACACTCGCCGGAATCAAATTCAAATCTTCCGCATTTTTGATAAAGAAAATCCATTTGTCTGTTAAGGTCTGTAACTCTTGTTCCGTCTTATCAAATTTGGGCAGTTCTATAAAAGTAAACTCGAGGTCTTTGAGTTTATGTTCATGCGTGTCGGCATCTAAAATCAAATGTCTGGACAAATAGTGCGGGTTTTGCAGGTATTCAAAGTCCAAAATGCCAATAAAAATTACAGGTTTGAGTTGGTAGTAATTTTCGCTGGCATCCAGTTGTGAAGCGTAGCCTCTGGCAGAGTAAAACGTGATGCGTTTGTCCAGTCCTTTCTTGTCTGTAACCTGCATTTCCACAATATAAAAATTGCCACTCTCATCTTTTGCCCTCACGTCCAGAATGGTGGTTTTAGAGCCAGCCATGCGTGGTAATTGGTAGGGATTGAGAATTTCCACCCAGACGATTTGCTTTGTGCCTTCCAGTTGGAGAACAGCATTGAGAAATGAAATCAGAATTTGGGTTTTGGTTTCATTGCCAAATATTTTGCGGAACGCAATGTCATTTTTTATATCTGCGAATTGCATATTAGTCAAGTTTAGGGGGATAAAAATATACAAAAAGTAGCGAATTATCTGCCTTGGTCGAACTGCATTTGTCGGTGCCCTGCTGTGAAAAGTGGCGGAGAGTAATATTTCTCTACTTGTGCATAATGCGAGGGTTTGGAGAAGGTATGGAATTCAAAGCACAAATGTCGAATTTATTACGAAAGTTCAAATAGAGTTTAATGCCGTTGAGTTTTGCACATCAATTCACTTTATGTAAAACCATTGTTGGTTGCTATCTTTATTCTTTCGTAAATATAAATTGCCTACCACCTTGTTTCAATATCATCTTTTTTTCTGCCATGTTAAATTCTAAAATAATCCCTACTTGGTCAAATTTGAATTGATTGTTTTCTATTGCTTCAAGTGGAAATGCGGATTGTCCTGTCGCTTGTGCGATTAAAGTCTTGTTGTCTTTTGTAACTCTAATTTTTAGTGGAATTTCTTTGGAAGCATAAACACCCAAATACTTTTCTAAGTCTTCCAAATTTATAGTATAGTTTGAAAACAGGGGAACGTCATAAGGTTCATTGTAAAAAGCACTTAAAACTGCAATAGATATATTATTGCTATTGTAGTTTGTTCCGTTTGATGTTAAAGCGTAAGTAATCTTTCCGTCAGAGAAATTTGAAAATACGGAACTAAAACCGTCAATACCGCCTGTGTGTCCATAACCTATTTTTTTGTAGAACGGAATTTGAAATAATCCAATTCCATAATGGTCTTTAATGGTTTTCATTATTTCAAGACTTTCCGCCCTCAAAAGTTTTCCGCTAAATAAAGCGTCGCTAAACTTTGTTAAGTCACTTGGTGTAGAAATAATTCCACCTGCACCTAACGGAATAGAAGTGTCGGTTTCGGGATTAAGTTTCCAGCCATCGCTAAAATGATAGGATTTACATTCGTTTTTACTTGCCTCTATCTTTCCGCCAAAATATGTGTTTTGTAAACCGACAGGCTTGATAATGCATTCTTCTAGCAATTCAGAATACGATTTATTGAATATTTTTTCAAGAATGTAGGTCAAAAGCACAAAGTTTGAATTACTATATTCAGCTTTGGTGTCGGGTTGAAAGTCGCTACCTGCTTTTGCAATAATTGCCACCATTTCATTTTCTGTCTTGCGTTGTGTGTTCCAAGTCAGATAGTCTTTCTCGTCTGTAAAATTGTGTATTCCGCTTCGATGGCTGAGTAAAAATTTTATCGTTATTTCCCTCGCATTTTTGATAGTCGGAAAATACTTGTCAATGGTTTGGTTTAAGTCCAATTTGTTGTCTTCATTTGCTTTCAAAACCAATACTGATGTAAAAGTTTTGGATATAGAACCAATTCTATATTTAGAATTCTCGTTTGCTTTTACTTTGTTCTCAACGTCTGAAAATCCAATAGTTTTTGAGTAAATAATTGTATCGCCTTTTGAAACGGCGACACTTCCCATAAACTTGTTGTTCGTTTCCAGTGCATTGAAGTATTTGTCTAATTTAGTTCTGTCAAAGTTTTGAGCCAATCCGATTTGGCTAAAGGCTCCAATCAGTAATGCTGTTAAAAACGTTCGTGTCATAATTTTATCCGTTTATGTTTGTGTCGGTAGGTAGAATGGCAACCAACTCATAAATATACCAAAATTCTGTCGTACCTCCTGTCTGCTCATGCTTTATACAACGAGTGTTTCCTGCTATAGCCAAAATAAATCACCAAACCGATGACAAGCCATGCACCAAGCCGTATCCACGTATCAATCGGAAGTGCAACCATCATTATACCGCAAGTAATAATACCCAAAATCGGCACAACAGGAACCCACGGCGTACGGAAAGCACGAGGCGCATTGGGTTCTTTTTTGCGTAAAATGAGAACGCCGATGCACACCATCACAAACGCCAGCAGCGTTCCGATGCTCGTCATCTCGCCCACAACCCGTATGGGAACAAGCCCCGCGAAGAGCGCAATGAAGCAACCCAGAACGATGTTGGATTTGTACGGTGTGTGAAAGCGCGGGTGAATTTCGGAAAAGATTTTTGGCAGGAGTCCGTCGCGGCTCATGGAGAAAAAGACACGCGATTGCGACATCAAATCTACCACAATCACCGACGTATAGCCAAAAAGAATCATCAGAATAATTGCTTGTCCAAGCCATTTATACGGCATTTTGTCAATAGCAATGGCGACGGGTGCGGCGCTGTTTTTGAACTCCGTGTAATTCACAATGCCCGTCAGGACGTGTCCGAAGAGCGCGTAGAGAATGGTGCAAATAATTAGCGAACCAATAATCCCGATGGGCATATCGCGCTTCGGGTTTTTTGCTTCTTGCGACATCGTAGCGACCATATCAAAGCCCGTGAACATAAAAAACACAACCCCCGCGCCGCGCAGAATCCCGCTTACGCCAAACTCACCAAACGTGCCGGTGTTGTTGGGAATGTACGGTTGATAATTTGCGGGATTGATATACTGCCAGCCAAGACCTATAAACACAAGCACGACAACGAGTTTCATCCCGACCACAACCGTCGTGTAAAGGGCAGATTCCTTTGCGCCGCGAATAATAATTGCCGTAATTGCCAGCACGACCAGCATAGCGGGAAGATTGATAAAGCCCGAAACAACGCTTCCGTCCTGCAATGTAGCCGTTTCAAACGGTGAAAGCGTGATTTGATACGGGAAAACAATATCGTACTTTGCCAAAAAGCGCGTAAGATATTGCGACCAACTAATCGCCACGGTTGCAGCACCGACAGAGTATTCCAGCACTAAATCCCATCCGATAATCCACGCAAAAAATTCGCCAAGCGTGGCAAAGGAGTACGTGTATGCGCTTCCGGCGACGGGAACCATCGAAGCAAATTCCGCATAGCAGAGTGCCGAAAAGACGCAAGCAAGCGCCGCGCCGCAGAGCGAAAGCGTAATAGCGGGTCCGGAATGATTCGCTGCCGCAAGACCCGTAAGCGAAAACAATCCCGCGCCAATAATCACGCCGATACCGATGGCAACAAGATTGGTGGCGGTGAGTGTTCGCTTGAGCGTGTGTTCGCCAGTTTCGGCGGCTTCTTCGAGAAGACGGGCAAGGGGTTTTGTGTGGAGCATAGATTCTGCAAAGTGTGGTGATAGATTGATGAACGCGGATTTCGTAATCTGATAATCGAGAAAATTTGGAAAAGCAAGATAAGAAAGTTTTTTATCCTTGCGTCTTCTTCAATCATTCTTCCCTAAAAATACCCATTTTTCTTCCTATCCTCCATCGCCGCTTCCGAAACGCGGTCATCCATGCGGGTTTCGCCGCGCTCGCTGGTGCGGGAGGCGGTAATCTCACGGATGATGTCGTCAAGTGTCGTCGCGTTGGATTCGACTGCTGCCGTACAGGTCATATCGCCAACCGTGCGATAGCGAACGCGCTTTCTGGAAACAACGTCGCTTTCATCGGGCATGATAAACTCCGACCACGCCACAAGCTGACCTTTGTATTCCAAGCACTCGCGGTCATGGGCAAAATAAATGCTGGGCAGGGCAATATTCTCGCGCTGAATATAGTTCCACACGTCCAGTTCCGTCCAGTTGCTTATCGGGAAGACACGCACGTTCTCGCCTTGGTGGATTTTGCCGTTGAAGATATTCCACAATTCGGGGCGTTGGAGTTTCGGCTCCCATTGTCCAAATTCATCGCGCACCGAGAAAATACGCTCTTTGGCGCGGGCTTTTTCCTCGTCGCGCCGCGCTCCGCCAATGCAAGCATCGAAGCGAAATTCTTCAATCGTTTCCAAAAGCGTATGCGATTGCAGCGCATTGCGACTGGCAAATTTTCCCTTCGGTTCGGACAAATGTTTTGCTTTGATAGTGTCCTCCACGCGGCGCACAATCAGCTTTTCGCCAATGCGCTCCGCCAGTCGGTCGCGGTAATCCAGCGCTTCGGGGAAATTATGCCCCGTGTCGATATGCACAAGCGGAAACGGGAATTTACCCGGTCGAAACGCCTTTAGAGCAAGATGCGCCAGCGTTATCGAATCTTTGCCGCCGGAAAAGAGAAGCGCAGGTCGCTCGAATTGCCCGGCAACTTCACGGAAAATATAGATTGCTTCGGCTTCCAAAGCGTCGAGGTAATCGAAAGTGTGTGGTTTCATGGTTTGCCGAAAATAAAGAGAGAGAATGAAAGCTAATCCCTTGACCAAAAGTAATCTGGTATGAGAAACAAGGCAGCATGCTGCCTTGTTCACAAGATTTTACCGAAAAATTATTGTTCACGAACTTAGTTATGTTAAAATCGATACCCAATACCAATCGTGGGGATATAGGTCGTTTTCCCACTAATGACATCGAAATATATCGGCGCTGTGAGCAGCCATCGTTTGTAGCCAAATGACGGCCCAAAGCCCAGCGTCGGGCGCACCACATCGCCAAATTGAATACGCACCGACGGTGCGACGTTCAGTCCAAGCGACCAATCGCCGTATTTCCATGTGAGTCCGGGCCCGCCGAAGTGAACAAAAATTGCCCCTTGCGCAGCAAGCGAGTTGTAGCCGTAGCTAACACCTACTTGCCCCGTGAGGACAAGTGGCGTGAGTGTGATGCTGTCTTGCGCGGGCGCTGCTTGTGCAAACGCCGACTGTCCACCGCAAACGTCCATCATCAAAGCGCACAAGAAAAACGCTATGAAAAATCTTTTCATTGCAGACCTCCTAAAATGTCTTCAAATGTGAGAGAAAGGTAATATATTCCGCCGATGTTCGGTCCGCCAATATACTGCAAATATCGTGTATTCAAAAGATTCGAGCCGCCCAGTTTTGCGCTTAGTTTCCACGCCGGAATTTTGTACGTTACCTGCGCATCAAGCGTTCCGTAGGCGGGAACAGTGCCGTTGCCAAGCTGCGAGAGCCATTGAAACTCGCTTTGCCAGTGGTATGCGACGTTAAAGCCGAAATTGGGCAGCACTTCGCGGTTGCCAAAACTGACGTTCAGCATCCACTTCGGCGTATTGAAGGGCGTTTCAAGATTTTGGTCACGTCTGTCGATGCGCTCCAAGTCCGCATAACTCACGTTTGCCGTCAAATTAAAGCGCTCAATGATGTTGTAATTCACGCCCAAACTCGCACCGTAGCTGTAATACTTGCTTTTGGCGTTTGTCCACATCCGGTAACGGTTTTGCTGTTGCAGGTTGGCAATTTGGAAAATCGTATTGTCCACGCCGTTCTGGACACTTTCACCAATTTTGCCCGTTTTCGGCACGGCAATTTCGATTTGGTCAATGAAATTGCTGTAAATCGTGTAATAGGCATCGAGGTCAATAAAGATGCGGTTCTCAAAGAACGAGCCTTTGTAGCCGAAGTCAAAAGCATTCACCTCTTCGGGCTGAATGTAGGTGTAATCGTTCACCGTGAGCAGTCCCTTGTTGTCAATCGCCGCTTGGGTGGCGGTTTTGCCTTTGTTCACATCCGCCGTGATTGCGGCTTGAAACTTATCAACCGTCGTGCGGACGTAGGAGTTTTCAAAGAGTTGAAGGCGCTCAGTGAGAATATTCAATCCGCCGTAGCGAACAATGCCGCCGTTATTCACCGTCGAAAAGCCCTCAAAGAGCGTCGGGAAGCGGAAGCCGTTTTGATACGACGCACGGAAATTGTGGTCGTTCTCCAGCGTAAAAACTGCGGCAATACGCGGATTAAATTTTGCATCGAAATACTGATTTTTCTCAATCCGCCCCGATGCAATGAGTTTCAAATTATCACTAAAAAGGCGTTTGGTGACTTGCGCAAAACCGCCGATGTTGGCGTTATAGAGCGGTTTGTACGGGTCGCTTGCGTCGGGATTGGTGAAACTGTTGCCTTCGGGCTTCACGACGAAATTGCGGTAATTTCCGCCCACCAGCACATCCACAACGTTCCCCAGCAAACTCGAAAGGTCGTATTGCCCCTCAACGTGGTAAAACTGATTTTGCATAATCAGCTGTCCGCCGATGTCCCAGTTATTGATAAGCGCGAGTTCGCGGAGTTTTGCGTCGAAGGCAGACGTGCCGGGCTGCAACCGTCCATTGTCGGCAGCAGCACGGGCAGCGCGGAGACGGTCGGCAAGAGGCAGTGT
>JANYDO010000139.1 GCA_025363605.1 Candidatus Kapaibacterium sp. | reverse complement strand
TTCGCTTGGCGGCGTACCGTCGGTCTATCTCGCAAGTAAATATGCGGCTCCGAACGCAACCTTCCAACCGAAAGGTCTTATCACTGAGGCAATTTTTGCTTCCGCGTCCGACCTTGTGCAAAGCGGCGCGCTGTTGGATATTCCGGGCGGTTTTGTAATGCGCGACGAGTTTGCAAATCTGGTACGCATCGCACAAATTCGCTGCCCGCTCCTCCTCATGCACGGTACGGCTGACCGCTTCATTGACATTACCCGTCATGGTGAAAAACTTTTTGCTACCGCACCTACTAATCTTAATCCACCCAAAGAATTTTTCAAAATACCGGGTGCCGGGCATAGCAGCATCCCTGAGACGATGATTATCAATAATTACATTGCCAAGTTGCAAGATTTTACGACGAAAATTCGATAAATCCGAAAAAGGTTCGGCTGGCATGATTGAAGTGACGAGCGCTTTGTGAGGCTTTGGTGGTAAAAATTCGATGTCTTGTTCGCCACTTTATTGAGTGGCGGACAAGTGCTTCGTTACTCATATCGCTCAATAAATTCCCGTACGACCTTATCTTCACTTGCGCGGAGTTCTTCAGCAGTACCGAAAAAGCGTACGACTCCTTGCTCCAGAAGGGCAACCGATTGAGCAACTTTATAGACTGAAAACATATCGTGCGTGATGACAATGGACGTAACCGAGAGCTTTTGCGAAAGTTCAAGGATGAGATTGTCTATCTGTTCGGATGTGATGGGGTCGAGTCCTGTTGTCGGCTCGTCGTAGAGGATGTACTGCGGGCTTCCCACCAGCGCCCGCGCCACGCCGACGCGCTTACGCATACCACCGGAAAGGTCAGATGGCTTTTTGTCTCGCAAAAGAGCATATTCTTTCTCAAATTCTGCTGATGCCGTCGTCGTCTCATCCGGCAACAACCCCACAGCCGATAGCACACGACGCGCTTCGGCATCTAAGACCTCCGTGCGGCGTTCACCGTGTTCGTAGAGGCTCAACACAACATTTTCCCAGACCGTCATCGAATCAAAAAGCGCTGCGCCTTGGAAAACATAGCCGATACCGCGCCGCAACTCGAAAAGCTCTTTGCCATGCAGTGTTTGCACTTCTTTTCCATCTACAAATACCGTTCCCTCGTCCGGCTCCAGAAGCCCGACGATATGCTTCAGTAAAACGCTTTTTCCGCAGCCGGAACGCCCGATAACGCACATCGTCTCGCCCGGATTGATGGTGAGGTCAACACCATCCAGCACTTGCTTTTGTCCGAAGGCTTTGCGGAGACCGCGAATTTCAATCATGGTAAAGGTAAAAAGTAAAGGGATGTCTGAAGTTCATTGTGCATGAATTCAGGGTGCAAGTAGTTTCTTGGAAAGTAATTCACACCAATCGGCAAAGCAAGGTTTCTCCACCCACAACGCGCTCACCCTCTCGCACCAGTATCTGTGTGCCTTCCGGCACAACAACGTCCATGCGCGAACCAAACTTCATCATGCCGAATTCATCACCGGCTTTGAAGTTGTCGCCCGGTTTGGCCTCGTTCACAATGCGCCGCGCCAGAGCGCCGGTCATCTGTTTGAAAATGATCGACCCCTTGCTGTTTCTCAGCCCGATGATGGTTTGTTCGTTTTCCTCCGAAGCGCGGTGATCCATTGCCACAAGAAACTTTCCGCGTTGATAATCCGAAAAAACAATCTCACCGTTTGCCGGAACGCGGTTCACATGGACATCCAGTGGGGAAAGGAAAATACTGATTCGTTGTGCTTTGCCCTTGATAAGACGAGGTTCATCTATCGTAATAATCTGCACAACTTTTCCATCGGCAGGAGCAATGATGAGTGCGTCGTCGGCGAGTGCTTCGGAAGGCACGGTGCGCTTGGGATTGCGGAAGAACCAGAGAGCGAAGAAGCACAAAAGACCGCCCAAAGCGACCAACAGCCATTTCAAAGCAGCAATATCCGACCACAGACCGAAGGTCATGAGCGCAAAACCACCTGCCATGAGTGCAAGGAAGTTATCGTAGCCATAGCGAGTAATCATAGTGTATGTCTTGACTTTTTCGTAAATTGTAAGTTTAGTGTGTCCTCGCGGACGTTGTACGCTGAAGTATTTCATTCCTCAGAACTGACCATGTTTTTGTACGAAACTGCGTACAAAAAAGCGTCAGAACTTACGCAAATATCACAATTCTTCCAACATTTCATTTTTCGCTTAGGAAAGCCCGTATGAAATTTACCGTTGCTCTGCCCGACCTCCAAAAAGTCCTGCAATCAGCCCTCCAAGCCGTTCCACCCAAGTCCACGCTGCCGGTGCTGGAGAATTTTTATTTCCGTCTCGACGGCTCGACACTCCATATCACCGCTACGGATCAAGAACTGACGATTATCGCCACGCTCCCTGTGGACGGCGTAAGCAATGGCGAGGTTCTTATTCCGGCACGAAAACTCTCTGACATTGTGAAAGCACTTGGAAATGCGGGTCGTATTAGCGTGAGCGCAGAAGGCAAATCGTACAAAATTATCCTCAAAACGGATTTCGGCGAGTATGTGCTGCATGGTCTGGATGCGAATGAATTTCCGTCTGTGCCGGATTTTTCGACGGGAACAACCATCCACATTCCCGGAGCAGACGCAATGCGTGTTGCACGAGTCGCTTCCTTTGCCGCTTCCAGAGACGAATACCGTCCTGCTATGACGGGTATGCTCTTCGAGTGCGATTCGACGCGGATTAATGTCGTTACCACTGACGGCTACCGTTTGGTGAAAGTAGTTCTGGAATCAAGCAATGGTGAGCTTTTGGCAGACAAAAAGACCGATGTGATTATTCCTGTTCGTGCCATTGACCTTTTGAAGCGCATCGAAGGCGACCTCGTGATGTTGGTGAGCGACACACACGCGAAATTCACTACGGGCACGGCAACAATTATCACACGGATTATTGACGAGCGCTTCCCGCCATATGAAAGCGTTATTCCGCAAGGCAACGACAAATTTGCACGGGTCGGCACATCGGAACTGATTGCATCGGTCAAACGCGCCGCACTCTTTTCCAACACGAACACCAAGCAGGTACGCCTTGCCCTGAGTACAAATAAAATTACCGTTATCGCGGAAGACCAAGAAACGGGCAATAAAGCACAAGAAGAAATCACCTGCGACTACGCGGGCGAAGCCTTTGAAATCGGCTTCAATCACCGCTACATCGAAGAAGCACTCGCGCATTTGACGGATGATGGTGTTAGCGCTACCGTGCTGACCTTCTCCAATCCTAATCGCGCTGCACTGATGAAGCCGCTCCGCGACGACGTAGAAGGTGACGATGTGCTGATGTTGGTAATGCCCGTGCGCTTGTAAGAAATTTTGAGTGTACATTTTGAATGGTGAATGATGATGCAATGTCACCGAACTCAAAACTCATCGTTCAAAACTCGTTATCTCTCAAAAGTTCTATGCGTTTGACTTCGCTGACGGTCGAAAATATTCGTAATCATACCCACACGCATTGTGATTTTATGCGGGGTGTGAATGTTCTTTGTGGTTTGAACGGTCATGGAAAAACATCGCTTTTGGAAGCGGTGTCGCTCTGCGCCTTATCGCAAAGTTTCGTAGCCTGCCCCGATAGCGCATTGCTTCGGCGCGGCTCGGAATCGGCAACGGCAGCAACGGCAGCACACACCGACCTTGAAACCCCGTACAAAGTGGGCGTGAAAATCGGTTTGCACGAGCGAAAGCAGATTTCGTCGTCGCTGGGAAAGCGCCTTACGCCTCAAGATATTATCGGTGAAATGCCGATTGTGGTGCTTTCGCCGGACTTCAAGGCGATAACGGCAGGCGCTCCGGAGGACAGACGACGCTTTATGAACGGTATTCTCTCGCAAGCCAGCAAGCTCTACATGGCGAATATGCTCACGATGAAGCGTACGCTGAAGCAACGAAACTCAATGCTTCACAGCGCAAAACTGGGACACGCCATAGACACAACGCTTCTGGAAACGTGGACAGAGCAATTTGTTCAAGTTAGCGCGGAAATCGTTGTGCGGCGGTGGGAATTTTTGCAGGAATTTTCGGATTATACGCGGCGCTTGTATGCGGAAATAGCCCACAATGCCGAAGAAATCACGATGGAGTATGAGCCGGATAATCTCCCGCAGGAATTGTTTGTCTCAAAGCCTGATGTGAGCGATGTTCGCAGAGAATATGCAAAAGTGTTTGACAAGGTGAAATTTGATGAAAAGCGACGCGGCACGACGCTTGCCGGACCACAAAAAGACGAAATCATTTTTCGTGTTGGCGGCGGTATCGCCAAAGAGTGCGCCTCGCAGGGACAGCATAAAACCTTGCTTATTGCGCTCAAGACGGCAGAGTTTGAGTACTTACGCGACCTCCGGCAAGAAACGCCGATTGTTCTTTTGGACGATATTTTCAGCGAACTGGATGCAAAGCGGGCTGCAAACGTTTTTGCGCTGCTCGAATCCGGCGCACAAACGCTGCTCACGACGACAGAAGAACGCATCTATCACGATTACGTTGCGTCCTTTGGCACAAGCAATCACGCGCTTTTCAGCGTTCATTCGGGAGAAGTGGCGCGATTGCAGTAAGTCAGTACCACATTTCACCGTGAGCATCACCAAAATCAGCGCTATCAAACTCAGTACCATCAAACTCGCACGAGTTATGGAAAATGAATCTGCAACACCGCTTGCTGTGCTGCTTCAGAAAATGGCAGCAAAATCCGGCTTGGACAAAAAACTGCTCGAAGTCTCCGTCATGGAGCATTGGCAGGATGTCGTTGGTGAGAAAGCGGCGAAATCTTGCGTGGTAATGCGGATTGAATACGGCAAACTGCTCGTACACTGCGCATCTCCGGTCTGGCGAACGGAATTACAAATGCGCAAAGCAGAAGTCATTACGCGGCTCAATGAGCGCGTCGGTAGCACAGTGGTGAACGACATTATTTTCAAATAATTTTCTAACGCAAGGTGTGTGATATGGGCTTAGTCTATGCAGACATTGAATTGATAAGCGGTGATGATGATACGTTGAGTCGTCGCGGTTTTATCAAAGATAACCAAGTGAAGAAAATAACCGTTTCTGCATTGGTTGATAGCGGCGCATATATGCTCGCTATCAATGAAACAATCCGCGAACAGCTTGATTTACAAACTGTTGACACGCAAACTGCTGAAATTGCAGATGGAACGCAAATACGGCTACCTATTGTTGCGCCGGTAATCGTAAAATTCGCCAACCGCGCCACAACGTGCCGCGCAATGGTACTTCCGGGCAATTCCGAAGTGCTTTTGGGTGCAATTCCGATGGAGGACATGGACGTAGTGATTAACCCCAAAGAGCCAATGTCATTAAGTTAAGGCTGAAATCTGCATTAAATCAGCCCCCTTGACAAAGGGGGCGACGAGCGCAGCGAGTGGGGGATTTGTCGAAAGGCGCATAAAATCTAAATCCCCCGTTCCCCCTTTATCAAGGGGGCGAAT
>JANYDO010000404.1 GCA_025363605.1 Candidatus Kapaibacterium sp. | reverse complement strand
CCTTTCCCGAACGCAATGCACCATTTACTTTCCCGACGACAGTGATTCAGTGTACTGTTGCGTATGTGTTCTGAACAATCTACAACACGGATATTCCAAAAACATCAACACCGTTTGGGAATCAATTGCACTCGGCATTTTTTTTATTACTTGCCAGGTAGCATTTCACTTCAAGCCGATTAGTGCAGTTCTTCTTGCAGCATTGTTTCCAGTTTATAGCCCTTCCCGTGAATATTGCTCAATTTGAGTGAGGAATCGCCGCTTAATTTTTTCCTGAGTTTCGAGATAAACATATCCAGACTGCGCCCTACGATGACCCCTTCATCTTCCCAAACTTCTTTTTGCAATCTGTTTCGTTCAATAATTTGATTGGGATTCTCGGCAAAAATGTGCAGCAATTTTGATTCTTTTGCGGTCAATTCTATTGTTTCCCCACCGACGACGAGATATTGGTTTTCATAATAAAAAAGTGCCTTGCCAAGCTGTAGGAAAGGACGCTGCGCGGCGGATGTATCGGGAGCAATGTTTCCTCTGCTATAGTGCGGTACGTGATGGCGATTTCTTTTCCATAGCTTTACCCCCGCAAAGAAGAATCCTATTGTCAGCAGACTAAATCCTGCAAAAATATAGGGAGTCTGTGAACTGGCGACTACCTCCTTCGCAAAATGGATATTGATGTAATAGCACCGCACAGGTTGGGTTCTTCCTGTACAGGCGACGATATTGTTCTGCCTGTTTTCCAACATCGCGTAACCAAATACTACTTCATTGGTCGAACAATCATACACGTTGACGATATAATCCCGTGATAGATGATGTGCGATAATAAGCCGTTCCACGATGGTGATAAGTGTATCAGGTACAAAGGTAAAACGGCTTTCAAATCGGATTTGAAATTCATTTTCGTCCAATCTCTGGATAGGGAGCACTCTTGAGGTGCTATCTCCCACACTTAGCAGAATGTCATGTCCAATTTTCCTCATGACGAGATTCATCGCTTCATCCGAAAAATTCTCATCATCGGCTTTCAATGTAGTCGCATTGGTTAACGATAGAAGGTACATTATTGCCACAGCGACTAGACTAACGAAGTGCTTAAAATTCATTGACATAATGGATTTTATCAAATGTAAAAATGGTTTTTTACAGTGAATTTACAATGCTTGACATCTCTTTACACGGCTCTTACTTTGGGAGATAATATGTTTGTTCAAATCATTCTTGTCATCTACGAAAAACTACGACAATGGATACAAAAAACCAAGCCCGTGCGCCCACATAGCAGCCATACAAGAGCAGACGCAATAACAATAATTTTTTGTTCACTTACAAAAGAGTTTAATCACTATGTACACCTACATCCATTCACTGCTGTTGCTTGTATTATCAATCGCAATCGCCGCCTTCAACGGAGACGATAAAGCACAATACCTCAATGCGAGCGTAAGCAAACAGAAAGCACTATCGGGCGGGCAAGCAAATACGAATAATCCCGAAGCCAAGTCCACTACAGAGCCATATAACAACATACGCTGCATATTGCAGGACAGAACAGGAAATTTTTGGTTTGCTACCGACGGCGAAGGTGTGTGCCGCTATGATGGAACATCGTTTACCTATTTTACGCGAAAAGATGGCTTGAGTAGTAATTTTGTCAGAAGTATTCAAGAAGATAGACGCGGCAATATTTGGTTCGGAACTCGTGATGGTGTCTGCCGTTACGACGGGAAGTCTTTCACAGCCTTTACCGTTGCCAATTCTTTCCTTAATGCGGAGATACTGAACAATTTTTCTTCGGATACGTTTTGGAAAAATTCATGCGGTTACGAAGACCTTTGGTTCGGCGCTGGGGATGGTGCTTATCACTACGATGGCAAATTATTTACCTTTTTGCCTTTACCTGTTGATGAAGCCGATGCCAAACTGCGCCGCTCTCAACCGGGAGTGAATCGAACTGCATATTCGGTGTATAGCATACTAAAAGATAACACCGGAAACCTTTGGTTCGGCTCTGAGCAAAAAGGCGTATTCCGTTACGACGGAACATCGTTTACCAATGTTCATCTCAGCGAAAAAGAAGTAGGATTTGCCGTTCGTTGCATTTTTCAGGATAAGAATGGAAACTATTGGTTTGGTAGTAATGGCTTGGGTTTGACCAAATACGATAGGAAATCCATAGCAAATTTTACACAGGAAAAAGGATTGAGCAATCCTGATTTTATGAAGAGTTTACAAGGTAAACTCGGAACCCTTGCCCGTGTTTGGACGATTACTGAAGATAATAATCGAGACCTCTGGATTGGTACCATAGATGCCGGAATATGGCGTTATGATGGAAAAACCCTCACCAATTTTACAACAAGCAATGGGTTAAGCAGTAATGCGATTTGGACAATCTATAAAGATAGAACCGGAAAACTTTGGTTTGGTACCGATGGCGGCGGCATATGTACATACGACGGAAAATCGTTTACAAAATTTATGATTCCCAGAAACAATAATGAAGACGGCTGCTGATGAAGGCAGATCATTGACGAAAGCACCAAAACACCAACGCCGCCTGGGAGCAAAGTCCCAAGCGGCGTTGATGCTTCAGAGAGGAGGCTTTTCTGTTGCCAGAATTGCCTCGCCGTGTGCGTCCCCAGTACGTAGCACACGGGTTCGAGAGTTGTTTATTTCATTCCAATCGCGCAATATTCGTGCGCTTACTTCATACCGTCGTAGCCTGCGGGAGCATTTCGCGCATGAGCGTTCCGAGGCGTTTGATTCCTTCTTCAATCGTTGCCGCATCGGAGCAAGAGTAGTTCAGACGCATCGTATTTGAGCCGCCGCCGTTCACATAGAACGGAACGCCCGGCACAAATGCGACTTTCTGCTTGATGGCAGCGTCGAAAAATTTCACCGTTGAGAAGTGCTCCGGCATTGTGACCCACACAAACATACCGCCCTCGGGCTTGGTAGTAACAGCCTCAGCCGGGAAATGGCGTGCAATAGAACCGAGCATCGCTTCGCACTGAGATTTGTAAGCATCGGTGATGCGACGAATATGCGCGTCGAGGTCGTTGGTGACAAGGTATTCGTGCATGATGCGCTGACCAACGAAATTCGTGTGCAAGTCCGTTGCTTGCTTGGCAATAATCAATTTTTCCATGAGCGGCTTTGCAGCGACGAGCCAACCCAAGCGGAATCCGGGTGCAGCAATTTTCGAGAAAGAACCGAACATAATACATTGGTCACCAAAGTATGCACGAAGCGACTTTGCACGAACACCGGCAAAACGCAAATCGCCGTAGGGATCGTCTTCAATCAAAATGGTATTGCGCCCCACAAGTGCCTCTGCGACACGCTCGCGGGTGGATTCGCTGTAGCTGATACCGGTAGGATTCTGGAAATTCGGAATTGCGGAAAAGAGCTTGATTGCTTGTTTGTCGTAGAGCGCTTCGAGTTCGTCCACGTCCACACCGTCATTGTTGAGCGTGATGCCTTCAAACTTAGGCTGATAGACCGATAGCGACTGAATTGCACCCAAGTAGCCGGGGCTTTCCATCGCAATAGTATCGCCCGGGTTCACAAGCACTTTACCCACAAGGTCAATACCTTGCTGAGAGCCGCTTGTAATCAAGATTTCTTCGGGCTTAATGTCTAAGCCTTGTACTTGCTTGTAGCGATTGGCGATATACTCACGAAGCGGCAAGTAGCCTTCGGTTTGAGCATATTGGAGAGCATTGCGACCACTCTTGGAAAAGACCGTGTCGGCAGCGCGTTGGAAGGCTTCCACCGGAAACAACGCCGGATTCGGCAAACCACCTGCGAAAGAGATGATATCAGGCTGCACCGTCGTTTTCAAAATTTCACGAATAAACGATGTCGGTACGCTGCTCATGCGCTCGGCAAAAAGGCTCGTGGGGTTGAATGGTGCGGTGTTCATGGCGTTTTCTTCCTTGTAAATTCTAAGAGTTGAATGTGTCAATTTCTAAAGTTTGTCGTCAATGCTCGGCGTTAGTATGTGCTTATGTTGCCATTGCCAACTGTTTGAGCGCCTCGCCTGTGACGCGGAACATTGTCCATTCGTCCATCGGCTTTGCACCGAGACTTTTGTAGAACTCAATTGCGGGCGTGTTCCAGTCCAGTACCGACCATTCCAAACGTCCACAATGACGTTCTTCAGCCAAGCGAGCAAGATAGATGAGCAGCGATTTCCCGTAGCCTTTGCCGCGAAATTCCGGTTTGACAAAGAGGTCTTCTAAATAAATACCCGGCTTTGCCAAAAACGTGGAGTAATTGTGAAAAAAGAGCGCGAATCCGGCAGGAACATCATTTTCTGCGTATCCGATAACGACTTCTGCAACTGCTTTTGTGCCGAAAAGTGTTGTGCGGAGTGATTCTTCCGTAGCAACGACTTCATGCGATAATTTTTCATACTCAGCTAGCGCCTTGATAAAATCAAGGATAACGGGAACGTCCGCAGGCGTAGCAGAACGAATGTTGAGATTATTGATGAGCATGGGTAAAATCTGCGATTGACGCGGTACATTTTGAACACGATACAAAATTACAACAAAAGAATTTTGCAAAACAGATACAATATTGTAGTTTCGCAACCAGTACAGTTCAAAACTGCATAGTTTGAGACTGTATAGTTTGAAACTCAATGTTCCCTCATCAACACTTTTTTCATAATGAGTAATAATAACCAAGAAGCATTTGAAGTAGGAGCCTTCAAGCGCGTTATTAAGGGCAAAACCGTTCTTGTCCAGTGCGACAATCGCCTCGAAACGCAGGCAGAATGGCTGCTCAAAACAATCGAAGACATTTCCGAAGAAACCAATGACGCACTGCGCGACGGCTGGACGCTGGAAATTGGCTTCTCTGTGCTTGCTCTTGTAGAGCGCGACGAAATGTTCGTCGTCTGCGAACCCGATTACGACGACGATCCGTTTGAAAATGTCGTCGAAGATGTCTCACGCTCACTCTGGGTAGTGGTGATGCAGAACGAAGTCGGCGAAGTGACCGGCTCCAGTGAATATTTCAAAATCCCGCGCTTCGATGAAACCATTGTTCTTCGCAAAGGCGTTCTTGAAGAAGAGCGTATCGTCATGCAGCGCGACGAAGCTGAAGTGGATGAAACGGGCGTAGAAGGCGCAGAAGTCGTTGATTCCGGCTGGTATATCGGCGGCGAGGACGACGATGAGGAAGGCTCGGAGAACGAGGAAGATTACGAAGCCTGCTATGTGTACGAACTTTTGGAATCACGCCCAATGCTGCTTTCTGTGCTTGCCCTTCCGACAGGCTATGTAGCAGTTTTTGATGGTGAAGATATTGAAGCAATTTACGATGAGGAGGATGAAAATGTCTGGAATCCGGCCGATGATGACGAGCAAGACGGTAAAAAATAATCATCTTGTACCCACTGCAAAAGCGACAAAGCCTGTATCGGCAAGAAATAGCGATCTGGTAGCAACGAATACTTCTTTGAATTCAGGTTCATTGAGTGCAAACTCCTTGAATTCAAGTTTGTTGAATGTTCCTTCTTCGAGCGGACATTTGTACGAGCAGATAGCACAGGAGATTCGTTCACAGATTGAGCATCGCGTCTTGCAGCCCGGCAATCGCTTGCCGTCAGTGCGGAAGATGAGCCGTCAGAAAGGCGTAAGCATTTCGACGGTACTACAAGCATACATGAATCTTGAGGATGTGGGCGTGATAGAAGCACGCCCGCAATCCGGCTATTACGTGCGGCAGCAGTTTCGCAATCTGCCGCCGGAGCCAAGCATTCAGCGCTTTGCACCGATGGCAAAGCCTGTCAAAAATGTCGTCACGCTCGTCGAAGACCTCATTAACACGTACCAGTACTCGGACTTTGTGCCGTTAGGCGCTGCTATGCCTGCTCCCGACCTTTTGCCCATTACGAAAATTTCCAAACTCTACGCTTCGCTTGCTCGCGCAGAAATGCACACCATTGCGCGATACGAGCATCCAAGCGGCAATCTGGAGCTTCGCCGCCATATTGTACTGAGAGCAATGGACTGGGGTGGACTCTTTGCCCCCGACGACGTTATCACGACCGGTGCAGCCACCGAAGCGCTCAATATCTGTATTCGCGCCGTCGCAAAGCCGGGCGACACGGTTGCGGTGGAATCGCCGTGCTACTTTGGCATTTTGCGGGTGATTGAGGGCTTGGGCATGAAAGCACTGGAAATACCGACCGACCCGCGCACGGGCATTTCGCTGGAAAGCCTTGAACCCGTAATGCGCCGGAATGAAGTGCAGGCGGTGATGGTCGTCCCGAATTTTAGCAATCCCACGGGCGCGTGTATGCCGGACGAGAACAAAGCAAAACTCGCTGCACTCGCCCGAAAGCACGAAATTCCTATCATTGAGGATGATGTTTACGGTGATATTTATTTCGGTTCCCAGCGCCCTCGCCCGGTGAAGGCATTCGACAAAGACGGCTGGGTGATGCTCTGCGACTCATTTTCCAAGACCGTTTCGCCCGGATTGCGCGTGGGCTATGCTATTCCGGGACGTTTTTACAATGAAGTGTATCGTCTGAAAATCGCTTCCACGCTTGCTTCGCCAACACTCCCGCAGCTTGTGATGGCGAAATTTCTCCAGACCGGCGGTTACGAACACCAGATGCGAGCGCTCCGCAAAGCCTTTGCAGTGCAAATGCAAAAGATAATTGGTGCTGTGGGCGAGTATTTCCCGGAAGGTACAAAAGTAACGCGCCCCAATGGCGGCTTTGTTGTGTGGGTAGAGTGTCCGCGCGAGGTGGATGCTATCGCGCTCCACAGCGAGGCAATGCGCGAGAAGATTAGTATTGCGCCCGGTCCGGCTTTTTCTAAAACTGACCAGTACAATCACTATATTCGACTGAACTGCGGTTATCCTTGGTCGGAGCGCATAGAACGCGCTATTGAGACGTTGGGTACGATTGCTGCCGAGATGTGTCAGCAAAGCACTGAAGAACAGGGTTCTTAACATTTCTTAACATCGCGCAACGTTCATTTTCCTCACGAAGGCGAAACATTTCCCGCTCGGCTGCGTCTTTTGGAGTGCATTCATTATCTTTCTTGCTTTTAATCCTTGATTGTATGCGCCTTGTACGACCTCTTGTTCTCAGACGCACCGTTATTGCGGCAGTTTGCTGCGCACTCTGCTTGCTCCTCAATGCCTGTCCGCATCACATTGAGGAAATGGTCGAAAAAATGGCTCCGCCCAAAGGCTATAAGCCGTCGTACACCACATCGAACACGTCGCTTAAAAAGCTGACAGAGCAGGCAAAAATTTCTTCTTCCGCTACGACCTCCCAAATTCCATCTTCTCAGATTCCATCGGGCTTTGACCCTAGCATACTTTCTTCTTTTCCATACGCCGGTGACCTTGGCAAAACGCTTTCGCAGAACGGTACGAACGCATCGCTTGGCGGTATTGGTTCGGTCGGTGGTGGTGATTCGTCAGCACTTGCAGGTAAATTCCCAAACGGTTTGCCTGACATAACCTCAGCAATGAAGGGGCTTCTGGGCGATTCTGCGCTTGCGCAAACACTCTTATCAGGCGGAATGGACAGCGCACTGAGCAAATTCAAAACCTTCGGCGGGAATAGCTCCGGCAGCAATAGCTCCGGCATGGCAGATATGGAGCGCCTTTTGAAGGATTCCTCCTTTGCGAAAACGCTGGCAAATATTCCCTCGATGATACCGGACGAAATATTGAATAACCTGCCGGAAATGATTTCAAGCGCTATGGGCGATTCTGCTGCTGTTCCGATGAAGCCTGAAAGTAAAGAGGGCAAACAAAAAGAAAGTAAAAGCAAAGCCGAAAAAAAGGATAAATCGAAATCTGACATTCCCACCGAACAAGTATTTGCGGGAATGGCGCAAAAAATGGCGCAGATGCTCCCGCAGATACATGAAATGAAAAAAAAGTATGAGCTGATGCAACGTGAATATGCCGAGCGCGAGGCGCAGGAGCAGTACGAACGCATTGCCGCGGCGGAGGAGCGCGAGGCGAAACGCATTGCCGCCGAGCCTGCCATTATGCCAATCAACGTTCAAGTTCGCAGCATTAACGATGCGCATTATCCGAATGAAATCGAATTGAATGTTTCGGTCATTGACACTGCCGGACGCTTCATTTCAGGGCTTGCACCGCCGAACTTTCAAGGCACGGGCAATTACCGCGCCTACTGGAGAGCGCTTGCTGACTCGTGTCCGCAGATGAATTCCACAGCGCAAACACGAGTGCGGAGCTTTGATGTGCAAGAAGTCCGCGAAGGCAGCTTGGACACTCACGCCGTAGCGTTTGTCCTTGACCATTCTCCTTCTATGGGCGACACTCGTGCGCGGCGCTTACAGGAAGCGGTGGCGCGAACAATGGGTATCGTCAAAAAGCAAGATTATATCACAGCTATCAAATTTACGAAGAGTATCAAAGTCGAAGTGCCGCTCACGAATGACTCGAATGCGTACCGAGATGGCTTTCTCATTGATGGTTTGGAAGGCTATGGTGGCGGCACTGCGATTTACGATGGAGTGTTGGCAGCTATCAAAGAGCTACAAAAAGCTCCGAAAGGCGCATCAAAGGTGGTTATTCTTTTCACCGACGGTGACGACAATTCCTCAAAATCGAAAATCGGCGCGGTGTACAAGGCAGCAAAAGAAAATAACGTTCGCATTTACAGCATTGCCTACGGTATGACCGAAGAAACACCGCTTCAGAACTTAGCGCAATACACCGGCGGCATGATGTATCGTCTCTATTCCGTCAAAGAATTTCCACTTGCTTTCGCCGATCTCTACAAAGCGCTTAAAAACTACTATCGTGTTCGCTATCGCCCGCCGGAATGTGCCGCCTTACACTCCGTGCAGGTGCGCCTTGCTGTGCCGGAATTGGTGACCGTTTCCACAGGAACGGCGGAGTATGACCGCTCGGTTTTTACACCTCTGGACACGGTCGGTTCGGTGCAATTAGTGAATATCGAATTTGAGACGGGCAAAGCGACTATTCGTTCGGAATCGCTGCCGCTTCTGCGCGACGTTGCGCAATATCTCAAGCGCTCACCGCATATCGTGATGGAAGTGCGCGGACACACGGATAATCGCGGTGGCACAGACCTAAATCAAAAACTTTCCGAAGCCCGTGCAGAATCCGTCGCCACAGCACTCTTTGGTATGGGCGTTCAGAAAAAACAACTGCGCATTGTTGGCTTTGGGGAATCCAGACCGCTTGCCGCCAATGATAGTGAAGAAAACCGCCGTCGGAATCGCCGCACGGAATTTGTCATTGTGGAGAAATAACGTATGTATCAGCGTTTCATGGTTAGTGTTTTTGCCGTTTTCCTGTTGTCCGCAGCGTCAATAGTCCTCTTTGCCCAGGTTTCGCCTATCCGTCTTCAAACGGTACGCGGACTTGTCGGCGAAAAAAACGACATTGCGATTCTTGCCAAGGCAGATTCTATCAGCTTTAGCGGCGATGTTGTATTGAAAGGAACATTGATGCTCTCAAACCCCACGGTATTCTATCCGGAAGTATTTGTAGCAGCGCAGGGAACACAGTTACTTGACTCAACTCGCAAACGCGTGAACGACTCGGAATACAAATTTTCTATTACCATACGCTGCACTCAAGGTATGCGCTGCGATACGCTTGTACACTTGCACGGCGAGATATTGGCAGCTTCGGATTCCGTTACCGAGGTGAGCCTTGTGGATATGCAACTAACCGATAGCCGTGGAAGCCGCATGATTCCTAGCACGTTTGCCACACTGACGATTGGTTCTATTGGAACACCTTTGCCGATTATCCGCCGACCAAGCCTTAAACAGAGCTATCCCAATCCCGCCGTGCGCGGAAATGTGATGACATGGGAATACAGAATTGATGAGCCGTCGGACATTACCTTTCGCCTGTACACAGCGCTAGGGCAAGAAGTGATAAGGCTTGAGCGGCAGAAGCAGTCGCGCGGGGAACACAAAGAGACATGGACACCTCTTTCACCACTTCCGGCGGGCGTGTATTATGTACGCTTTTCGAGCAATTCGGGCGATATTTTGCAACGCTGCATTATAGAGTGAACATTTTTGAGTAATACCAAATTGAGTTGAAGGCTGTGCAGTAAAATTCCTGCAACACCAGTAAACAAGGGAGCATGCTCCCTTGTTATGTACAATTCTCAACTTAAAATGGTATAAAACGTTTCAGGCGAAAACTTTTAAGCGAGATTATCTGCAAAAAATTATGACTACACGATACCTTCAGCATCTGAAATTTTCTGCTTTTGCACTCTCTTTTGCAGCGTTCTTCGCAGTCTTTTTTTCTGCGGATGCGACCGCTCAACTCACCATTCCACTGCCCGGAAGGCGCACACCTTCCAAGCCAAAATCTGCATCGGAATTACTGAAAGAAGAAGCAAACAAGCCACAAGCAGCCAATGGTGACGAAAATGAATCTATGCTCAACGATTTCCTTGGCTTTTACTCTCACGGCTGGCTGCCCACGCCGTTTCCGGCACAGAGCCTTTTTCTTTTTTCTTCTCTGGCGTGGATGATAAATGATGCCAATCAGCTAACATTTTCTTCGCTGCCCCGCATCAATAAGCCATTTTCACCAGTCAATCCTTACAGCAGCGATGACGACCGCAAGCCTTTTCCAAGAGGCGATTCCGTACGAAAGGGTGACTACTACAATAGCGAATACGATGACGTAGATATTATCTACGAAATTGCGATGCCTATTCCAGCGATTGTGCGTGTGGGTGTTGGGTATGCGTATCAGCGTGGAGTACTTTTTTCTAAAGACCGCAATATAAATGTCCTATCACCAGACAATAATGGAAAGCTGATTCCTATTCAGGAAATTCATACACTGGATATGCAAGAGCATTTTTTGAAGGGGACACTTGGCGTAAAAATACCTGTTTACGGTGCTTTTGCTGATATGCTCGATCAACGTATTTCGTCCTACTACTATCTTTATCTTGGCGCTCAGGCGCAATATAATGTTTTTAATCGTGCCGTGCAGCACGCCCAAATTGTTCCTTCTGATGTTAGTGAAACGCGCATTAGATATGGTACGCGATTTGACCTGAATGGAGAGGGTATCAAAAATGGAACCGACACGCTCCAAGTCTGGAACGCACCCATGCCGACGCTCAACAAATTACGTATTCAGCCTGAAGTAGCTTTCGGTTGGGGACTAAGCGGGGAAGTGAATGCCGGGCAAATTCAAGCAGGCTTGGCAGTGATGATGGAACTTTTCGCAACATTGCCTTTGCAAACAGTGACCTCCGATGCGGCATGGAGGCAATATATTGTCGGCGCACGTGTGGCTATTGGTTGGCACAGGAAGTTATAGCAGTCTTTATTTCGTGGACTGGGCTTTCGGTTTTGCTGACCCGACCGGAGGGGATAACTGCTGCTCTAGTTCTGCTGCCAGCATGACGACCAGAGCAATTGCCGAAGCATTATAGTCAATCGCATTTTCATTGGTAGCATACGAGCGTTCATCGTCCGCATAGCTCTTCAGACCTTGATTCTTGGGTGCAATGCCGGATTGTTCCAGTTCATTTGCCCCACCCGATAGCAAGCCCGGAATCATCTGCCGTCCCGTTAGCCCCTTTGCGCGAGCAAAGGTATGGCAAATATGTTCGACGGAATGAGTACCGATGCCGCTTACGAAGCATAATCCTTGCGGGTTGCGCCCTAAAAGAAAGTCTAATTGGTCTTGCGCAGCATCCAAGAAAGCACGATGCCTACTGAGTCGGTAAGCGTGAAGCAGCGTGACGGCTTCTTCGGCAATCATTTTGTTCGACCCCCACACAATGCGGGTATTGCCGTAATGATAGGCGCTTGCCGCAACGAGTTTTTCTACCTGAGCCGCATGAACACTGATGCGACGCTCAATTTCTTTGCCAAAATTCGGTTTTGCAAGGCGGTTGAGATTCGTCAGAGCAAGCGGCGCAGCATTTTTCCACTCGACAATGCCATAGTCGGGTGTCGTCTCAGGATTTTGGAAAAAAGTGCTGCAAGCGTGCAGGTAGGCACTATCGCGCGTCGTGATGAAAAGTTCTGCTGCCGCATAAAATCTATCGTCGGTGTCCACAAAAAGTGATTTTTCCTTGTCCACTTCCGATTCCAGATATTTCCCCGAGCCCCCGTCGTCGCTCGCTTTCCAATCTACCGTCATTTGCGGGTGCTTTTCTAAATACCGCCATGCCGCCTTCGCTGCCAGCAGACACGTATCGGCGTACTGCCCCCAAAACGGCTTCAGCACTCGTGCTGCTTGTGCCATTGCACCTGCAAATTTTGCCGTTTCTGGTGTGCTGATTCCATAGACATAGCGCGGTTGCTGCTCGGCATCGGGCGCAATAAGCGGCGACCATGCTGCACCGGATAATTTTCTGTACACTGCACCGTCGCTGCGCTGCATGGTGAGCATCCAGTCCAGCGCACCCTTGACTTCATCCAGTGCATCCGGTTTGCCGTTGTTGCTTTCGGGTATGCGTGTATTATCGCCAAAGAAGCGGGGAAGAGCTTTTCCAAATTCTTCGACAATGGTGAGTAATTCCGCCGTGCTGACGGCAGTCGTCGTGATGTATTTGCCGTAATCGCCCGCATCGTGCCAGCCACCGTTCGATTTGATGAGCGTTCCTTGCTGATTCACGTCGTCCGCACGAGCAATTATGCCGTCGTGGAGATGACAGGCTTCGTGGTAAATGTTATTCACGCTATCGCGCACTGCCACTCCGCAGCGTTGGAGATAGTAACTGCGCAGCATCAGCGTTACAAGGCTGTCATAAACGTTGCGCCCGATGCGGAATGGTGCTGATTCTACGCCGCCATAGCGCACACGATACACGCCTTCTCTATTCAAAATCGAGAAATCAAGCGCCCTCAAGGTGTCATTGCTTTGCGCATCTACCGCAGGCAGTCCCATTGCGACGCGCAGCACGATTGCCTTGCGTGTGGTGTCGAATATTTCCGCTACTATGCCAAAGCGTAAGGTGTCCTCAAGCCGCACTGCACCTTGCACCAATGCAATTTTCTGTGCATTCGGATAAAAACCAAGTTGGTTTATCACGATACGGCACTCTGCACGGGTTTGGCTGTACAGGGGCGTTTCGTGCTTGGTACAAGCAATCGCGAGCATTGCCCAAAGAGCGCTGAAGAGTATGCGGTGCAATGCCCGTGTTGTTGTCCGTGTTGTTCTCCGTATCATTGGGCGCGGCGACGATAGAGACTGAGAGAACCTGTATTGATGGGACTCATAACAGTCGAATTAGTGAAAGGAATGGTGAGAATACAGTCGTAATGGCGTTGCAGAACGCCCCGCCGCAATTCATCGCCAAGTTCGCGGAGAATCAAGCCGTTCAGATAGACATACTCAAATTTACCATCCCAAACAGCATCTATCACGTCTTGCGCCTCGTGCTTGCCGTCGTGATTATTGTCGAACCACGTCATTTCCTCAAGATTTTTTGTGGGAATAGTCGGGAAGCAAGCATAGCGAAACAAGTACGCATCTTCACTGAGAATGGTCATTTCAGCTGTCATGCTCTTGCGTACAAGATGCGTGACGGTATCGGTATTTGGATAAGCAGTCTGGACAGCGCGTAACTGCCATGCAAGCAGCCCGCAAGCAAAAACCACAAGCGCAGCCGCCAGCGCCCGCAGCCAATCATTGTCGTGGTCGGCTGCTCTTCGGAGCAAGACGTAGAGAGTTTCTCCGGCAATCGGTGCAAGAAAGCAACACGTATAGATGATGTGCTTGTAGAGCGAAATCACATCTTGCGAACGCAAATGATACGCTACAAGCGGTACGGCAAAAAGCGCAAGAGCGCCGTAAAACCAAGTCGAGAGCACTTTTTCCTTTTTGAAAAGGAATATCCCTCCAGCTAAGAGCGCCGTAAAACCACAGTATTCAAGCGCTGTTGCGATGATTTTCCAAACGGTAGCATTTGATTTGTGTGTGCCGAGAATTTGATTTTGATAAAGCTGCAAAAGTTCTGCGCGATAGAAAAATACATAGCCGCCGAGCATTGCCGAGACAATCAGGATAAAAAGCAGTGCTGCACGGCGATTACGCATGAGCAGCGCCAAGAAAAGAAGCGGTGCGTAAGCAATAACCACATATTTTGCCAGCACTGCGAGTGCGAAAAGTACTGCTCCTGCGCACATCATCAGCGTTTGCTGCTTTGTCGTTTGCTGCTTTGTCGTTTGCTGCTTTAGCGCTTGTTGCTTCAGTGCTTGTTGCTTCAGTGCTTGTTGCTGCGGCGCGGTGTCGTCAGGATTCAGGACGGATGCTGCCAACATCCAGAGCGAGGCTGCAAAAAACATGAAGCAGACAATATCGTACGTGGCAAATTGGCTGATAAATACGTGCGGTACGGTCAGCGCAAGCAGGAGCGTGGAAATCTCGGCAATACGGTGAGAATCCACGTGTTTGCCGTAGAGATGACGGACAAAACCATAAAAGAACCAGAGCGACGCGCAGCCCATGAGGACAGCACAAGCACGCGCAGCAAGGTAACTCAACTCGCCTGAGAATATGCGGTCTGCGAGTCCATAGATATACAGGTGCATATCGGAGCTAAACATATAGGTCTTTGTTATCCAAGGTTCACCGGAGAGCAGCGCCCGCCCAACGAAGATGTAGTCACATTCGTCTAAATACGGCGCATTGAAGTTAATCACAAGCCGCAAATATGCAAGTGCAAGAAGAACAAACGTGACAATCCCCCAAAATGCGGGCGTTTGGATGCGTTGAAGTTGGGAAGGTTGAATGGGGGGAGTCATAGTGGTGGTCTGGGTGGTTATGAAAAGCGTTCAATGACCAATATCGAAACATCATCGTCAAAGCCAGTGCTGCCGCGCCATACAACGAGTGCTTGGCGAATAGCGGCAATCATATCGTTCAGTGGTTTTTGACCATGTTCGCGCAAAAGAACTTGGAAACGTTCTAACGTAAACTGTTCCCCAAGTACATTTTCACATTCGGTAACGCCGTCGGTGTAAAGAATAATGCGGTCTCCCGATGTCAGCATAAACGTACTTTCATCGTAGGTCATTCCTTCCAGCATCCCGACAGGAACGCCGCCGGCATCCATCATTTCCATCGAAGTGTCGCTGTGGAGCAGGATTGCAGCCGGATGTCCTGCTTGACTGATGACTGTATGTCCGGTTTCTACGTCCAAGACACCGTAAATCATCGTAAAATAGTGCATCGCATCGGTTTCATTCTGCGAGAGATTGTTTAGCTCGTAAAGCACTTCCGCCGCCGGACGAATGAAGCAATGCGGTGCGTAGGAAATATCATCTTTTAACAATCCTGTTTGCCCATTGGCGGCAGAAAGCGTTTGACTAAGCATAACAGTCTTGAGAGCAGCGGGAATGCCGTGCCCCGCCACGTCAATCATATAAAATCCGGCATGAGTTTTATCTAAACGGAGAATATTGCAGGTGTCGCCGCCCAAAAATGCTGCGGGCGTGTAGAGCCAGTCAAAGCGATAGCCCGCATTGGCAAATGGCTGTTCTTTGGGATTGGGAAGCAGATTGCGCTGCACCTGTGCTGCTGCTTCGAGGTCATCACGAAGAGCGGCTTGTGCTTCTTTGAGTTGGTTATTTTGCTCGGCGAGCATTTTTTCCATTTGCAGCGTTCGCTCACCGGCACGAATCCTCACGCGGAGTTCTTCTTTATTGAAAGGTTTACGGATAAAATCATCCGCGCCTGCTTCCATGCCGGTTACAAGGTCTTGCTTTTCTTGCTTTGCCGTCAGTAAAATGATGTAAATGTAGCGTTTCAAATCCATTTTTTCGCGTACTGTTCGGCAAAGCTCTTCGCCGCTTATCAGGGGCATTGACCAATCGCTGATGACAAATTGAATATCTGTTTCTTCCAGAATATGCAGTGCCTCGGCACCGTTCTGCGCAATGACGACGGTATGCCCCCATTGGCGCAGATATTGCGTCAGAAGCATTTGCATATCTTCACTGTCGTCGGCGATAAGGATTTTCATATACAGAGAAAATAACCGTTAATAATATCCGTTAAAAAACAAAGCTCCACGAGACGGAAACTGTTCCATCCAGAAAGCCGTCAAAAAATCCTTTGTTTTGGAGCGTGGTCGGATTCCACGGGAAACGTCCACCGGCAAAGTTATTATACTGAACAGAGAACGAGTACGGATGCCAGTCAAAGTAACCGAAACCATATGTAAAGTCAGGATCCCACGGTTGCTGCTGTCCGCGAATGGGATAAAAATGGAGGTTAAAATTCAAGTAAAAATTTTCGTAAATCGTGTATTTTGTTGAAAAAACAACATCGGTTTTCCAGAACCGTGTTTCACCGCTTGTTGCATCGCGGTATTGCGGTGTAATGCTCGCACTCAGACTGTGTCCAATACCACCGCTCGGATGCACGACACAAAGGTACTCAATAAGTTTTGCGGACGGAAATTTCCAGCCAAGCGAAAAAGACCCTTCCAAAAAGTGGGTAAAGGCTTCGCCTGATTGAGGCGCAAAGCGATTGCCGCCGTAATTTTGGTAGGTGAAACTGAATGTGTACGGATGCCAGTCGTTATAGCCAAAACTATAAGTAAAATCAGGGTTCCAAGACTGTTTACGCTCCGGATACCAATAGCGCATGACCGAAAGATTCACAAACCAGTATCCAACAGGGACGTAGGACAACGATGCACCCACAACCGCGCTTGAAAGCGGTACCCCCTGCGACGACGAACCGCTTGACGGGCGCGAGGCTATATCACTGAGAGGATACGTTACCGATAGGCTTCCACTCAAGCCGTCGGTGGGCTTTTCTTTTTTGAAAAAATCTTCCCACGGCAACGAAAAGGATGTTTGCATATTTGACCAGATATTTTCCCACGACTCGTCTTCTTTCGCTTCTTTCTCCGCCGGAATAGCTTTGATGGCTTTTGCACCCTGTCCGTCGAGCTGGAGAAAGCCATACTTATTGATAGCACGAATGGTGCTTTCTTTGTCGGCTTGGGCGAAAAGG
>JANYDO010000095.1 GCA_025363605.1 Candidatus Kapaibacterium sp. | reverse complement strand
TCTCCGGCTAAAACGAACTCTGCATATTATTTTGTTGATGACTGCGATTTTTCACAACAAAGCGCAAATATGCTCTGGTATATGGAATTTTTGCTTGAGCCGACTGATACAACGCTCTATTATCATTGGAAATCAACGGGGACGGACGAAAAAGAAATCAGGCACGAATTGCAAACGCGACAGAAAGAAGATTCTTACTTATGCAATGAAGATTGTCCTGCAACTCTCTTTGTATGTAGGATTGATGCTGAAACCAAGGAAGTTTGCAGTGCGAGAATTTGGATACGTTTTGATTCTTGTAGTGTTGTGATACCGAATGAGATTGAACACCCCCGGTTAGCTTCTTTGCTTAAGCGTATAAGAAGCGTACGTGAAAGCCTTGTTAAAGAATCACAGCGACGGCAATGAAGGCGGGAAAATACCACAAACCTACGACGACAAACGTTCTCGAATCCCTTCCACTTTTTCAAGCGATACATGGAGCGCAGTAGAAATCTGCTCTGCCGTCATGCCGTATAATAAGAGTTGGCGAATATCTTCGGTTCGCGTCGTTTCAGCAACTTGTACGGCAACTTGTGCTGTCTCTTCTTCAACAATTTCACGCACCAATACACCTTCGCGGAGGTCGTTTTTGAGTTCTTGGAGGTGCTGCATATTGATAATCATAGCTTCTATCTCCTTGCGGGTAAAGTTTTTGTATTTGCTTTGGAACAAATCTACGAATAAATTCCGAAATAGTCTGCGTTGATGTTCGCTTGGTAAAGTGCTTATTTTTGCCCGTAAATTTTGCACGAGTGCGTTGTCACGCTCGACATTGTTGGGTGTGAGAGTGAGTTGGATGAGCAAAGAAGCGGCTTCGCGGCTTTCATCAAAAAGGGCTGTTTCTTCGTCTAAAATGATAACCTTGAGCGCATCACTTTCTATCAACCCCTGCCAGATTTCAGCTGAAACGTTCATTGTTTGCGTTGGAATGAACAAGAGCATTTGCACACGTTTCGTATTTGGGTACTGAAGCCGATAAATAGCCGTTTCGTTGACAATACGGTCGTAAATGTGTTTGTCACGCCAATACTGAATTTCAACAATAATCACTGGCAATGTACCATCACTTGGCATCAATACGCCGTCAATTCGATGTGATTGTTCTTTGAGTTCGACAGAAATGTACCGATAATCTTTACCTTCAAGCTCCGCTAAACCCGCCAAACGTAGCGCCAACGAAGGGTCTTCGCTAAAAAGTCGGTAAAAGAGAATATCTGTTTTCATACGTTAATCGTGATGGTCATTATGTTGTGTTCCTATTGTCTGTCTTCACATTATTTACACCAAATGCGTCACCGCAATCTTCCTGAACTTCCGTGACGAAGCCAGACCGGAGGCGGTACGCAAAATTACCTCGCCTTTTTTCAAATTGCTGATGGTCTCTTTGAGCCGTGTAAACTCTTGCCCCGAAAGTCCGAATAAATCGCGCAACACGCGGTCGTTCATGGTTTGCTGCCGCATGATAAGTGGATATTGCGCATTGGCGTAAAAATCGAAATAATCCGAGCGAAAACTCTCCATGCTTTGCGTTGCCAGAATAATGCTCAAGCCCTTGTTCCGCCCTGTTGCGATGAGATTGCGAAGCGGTTTGTTGTCAAAATCCAGCATATAGTGTGCTTCGTCAATGATTGTGAAATGGCGTAGTTCCACGTGCGTCTCATTCACGGACTGCACGGGAAGCGTCTCGTAGAGCGCGTTCAACTTCGCAATCGTAAAATATACCAGTGCCTTCGCAATAATGCCGTCTTTGGGAAATGTGTCCATTTTGATAATGCTGCTCGACCGCACCAAATCAAGAGAATCGCTCGCCGCAAAAAGATTTGACCGAATAAGCTGCGAAAGCATAGACTTTACCGAATCCGCTTTTGCCTGCTCGCGCGGGTCTTGCAGCGAAGTGTAGTCCTCGTAAATGCGCTCAAAACTCACCGGAGCGCCATTGGAGCGCCCGTAGGATTGAATCACAGCTTCGGTCAGGCGGTTCGCCATGTTTGCGCTAATCGTAGCGCGGTCAAGCGCCAGAAGCGCCTCGGCAAGCTCGGTCGCGTAAAGATTGATTTCGCTACGGGCATTTTGCTTTTGGGAAAAATCTTTGAAGGGATTGAAGGGAAGCGGCTCGTGCGTGGGGTCAATGACGCACCTGCGCTGCACCTCGAAATGCTGTAACCATGCGCTATTGGCGGGGTCAGAAAATTCGCCTTTGTAGTCGAAGAGCAGGAAATTGACGGGAAACGGCGTTTCGACCGATGCGCTGCGAATCTGTTCCAGCAGCACTGCCAGCAGATTCGTTTTGCCGGAACCCGTTGCGCCCGCGATAAGGATTTGAGTGTTGGGAATGTCGCGCCCGTTCAGGTTCAGCGAGGCGGCTTGCGTATTGCCGTCAGCAAACGTGCCAATGTGGAGATTGAGTATCGGTAACTGGTCGCTCACTGGTAGGCTCGTCGCAAGTGCGGACGACGCAAGAACGCCAAGCAAAGCGTCTTCCTGCAACAGAAATTTCGCACCGCGCAGCATCTCGCAATTCACAATCGCGCTGAGAGTATTATGTGCCGTCCAATCAAGCGGCACGGCGTTGTAGCGGAGTTTCACCAGTGCCGACCACATCGGCAAAAGATTCATCCGCGTAAAAACGGTGTCATGGATGTACGCCGTTTCGGAAAGGCTGACCGCATCAAGCGCTTCCCGTGTGCGTTTGCCGTCCAGTCCCAAGCCCGTCGCAAGGCAC
>JANYDO010000094.1 GCA_025363605.1 Candidatus Kapaibacterium sp. | reverse complement strand
GGCAAAGCCGCCTCGGATATAGATGGCGATATACGAGCGACTGCTTTGCTCGTGAATCCCTAGCTCTTTCGACAGAGCGGCAAATTCTTGTCCGGCGGCAAAGGCGTGGACACAGCGAAGTTTTTTGCGGGTAGCTTCATCTTGATGCCGATGAATGTAGCGTTGATATTCTTGGGCATCAAAGCCACGAGCCAGAAATTTGGAGCGAGTATGTTTCATATATGCAAGATACACTATTTTGCGATAATCTTACCCGAAAGGAAATAGGTGTACGGTACTGAATATTTTTTGATTCTCTACCCAATCCGAATTCGCTTGCGGATATATGCAGCGTTGCCAATACGCACCTCGGCAATATAATCGCCCGTCGGCACACGCATCCCTGCATCGTTCTTGAGATTCCACGTCACCGAGTAACCACCGGCATTATGCGGTGCTTTGAGAATACGAGTAATTGCGATGGCTTGGATGGAGTAAATCACCACTTCTACCTCGCACGGCTGCTCAACGGTGTAGCGGATCGTAGGCGTAACATCTTCCGTCAGCCCAAGCAACGAACCAATGAGAGAAAGCGGGATGCTAATACCGGAGCCACCGACGCCCGGCAATCCGCCATAACGCCCGAAGGGATCGAACACGCCGGGAATGGTAAACGACTGCGCAATGCCATAATTATAGAACGTTTGTTCTTTTGGCGTTGGTACGAAGGCGCGAGGGTCTATGGAATTCATCGCAGCGATAGCAGATTCTTGAGGCGTATATTTGCGTGCTTCTTGCAATGCAAGCCACGCTTGAGAAAACTGCCGCGCCTCGAACTGGAAGCGTGTTCGCGGCGAAATATCTATTCTGAGTGCCTCATAGAAAGTACGGTCTTGTGAGGGCGTGAAAGGGTATTCTCCGGGCGGCGTAGTGCCAAGTACGGTAGAATCTTGCTGTGGCACAGAAGTCGTATCGGCGGTGATGATTTGCTGCGGCGTAAATTCCTTTGGTTTCTCAAGTATTGGGCGCGCAGAAGATTTCTCAGAGGATTTGTCGAGTGGCTTTTCTGGGGTCTTCTCCGCTTTTCTGCTGCTTGATTTGTTTGGTTCTGTCTTTTGTTGTGCCGTTAGGGGGGGCAAGACTGCAAGCGCTCCAAGGATAATCGCTGTCAATAAGAACAATCGAATTATCGTGATGCTTTTGGGAACAGGCATGGTTAAGGGGACTATGGATGGGACAATAGCACAAAGAAACGTGCAAAAGGTCGGAATAGTGCAATATGGACGAACGCAATATACGCAAAAAAGCCGAGCTACTGCGGGTAGTCCGGCTTTTTTGTGATTTGCTAACATTTTTTAACGCTCTTCAAAAGAGTATTAGTTTTCGCTGCTGAAAAGTTTACGTTTTTCGTCGTCGGAGAGCAAATCAGCGAGGCTGACTTCTTGCTTTTGCTCCGGAATAACGACTTGTTCTTGCTGCTGTGGGCGCGGACGACGCTCACCGCGGTCTCCCCTGTCGCCGCGTTCAGGACGGTCGCTACGTTCAGGCTTGTTTCCGCCGCCGCCTTGGTCGAAACCTTCCATACCAAGAATGAGTGAGTGATTGTCAGGCACAACGTCCATGACGAATAAGCCTTCAATTTTGTCACCGACTTGGAACGGCTGTGATTTGCCACGCAACGAAGGGTGCATCTTGCCTTTGGGCATGAAGGCATCAATATCGTCAGCAATGTTCACGACTACGCCGCGTTCAATTGCTTCACGAACAACGCCTTCGATTTTATCGCCCACTTTGAAGCGCTCGGCAATTGTTGCCCACGGATTCGGTTGCGTTTGCTTGTAGCCAAGCGATACTTTTTGCTTTTCTTCAGAAATTTCGAGGACTTGCACTTCGATTTCTTGTCCGGCTTGAAAAATCTCGGACGGATGCTTAATGCGACGTGCCCATGACATTTCGGAGATGTGTACCAATCCTTCTACGCCTGCTTTAAGTTCTACATAAACGCCGAATGCGGTCAGGCTTTTGACTTTCCCCTTGTGGCGTGTGCCGGGCGCAAATTCTGCTGCTGCACCTTGCCATGGATTTGGCTCCAGTTCTCGCATAGAGAGCGAGAGACGTTGACCGGATTCGTTGATGTCTTTAATAACCGCCCGAACAGTATCACCTTTTTTCAGCACCTCAGAAGGATGGTTAATACGACGACGCGAAATCGCGGAGACGTGTACCATACCGTCCACACCACCAAGGTTCACAAATGCGCCAAAGTCAGTAAAGGACACTACTTTGCCTTCAACGATTTGACCCACTTGAAAATCTTTCATATGGTCAACGCGAAGAATTTTGCGGCGCGTTACGATGACTTTGGTTTTGTCCTCGTCGTTCAGTTCGTGAACATGGACAGGGAAGGATTGCTGAATTAAGCCAAGAAGCTCATTTTCGCTGGGGTTTGCCTTGAGCGAGAGATGCGAGGTTGGCAAGAAAAGCGGCATACCCTTGTATCCCACCAAAATACCACCACGCACACGACGTAAACCTGTTACCTCAAGCGTTGCTTTGCCATTCTTGGCAGTAACGATTTCAGGATACAGTTGTTCAACGTCATATTCCGGCTGCTTGGGTGCTTCCGGCACTGGTGCTTCCGGCACCGATGCTTCTGCCGCCCCGGCGGCATCAGACGATGTTGCAGACGGTGCTTCTTGTGTGGAGGCAGCTACTGGAGCGGCTTCCGTGGCTACAACTGCGGGAGCTTCCACAACAGGGGTTTCTGTTGCAGCGGCTTCTACTGCGGCTTCGCTAGCGATTTCTACTTGTTGTTCGTCAGTCATATCAACACGAAACGAAAAAACGTACAAAACTTAATGGGTTAAAACAGATTCGGCTGAGAGAGGCATTGCTACACCGATGGCGCTTGCTTGCAAATGTTCGTTCGCAAAACGCAGAAGTAACAATTTGGTGTTTCATCATTTACGTACGCCGATGCACAGTAAAAAACACAGGTTGCAAATATAGATATTTTGTAGCATCAAACCAAAAAAACTCCACATTGAGCGTAAATATCTACGATTATATGATTAAAGGAGTGTTTGTAGTAGTGCCAACCCTTCACGCCATTCACCAAGCCCTGAACTGGAGTTGATATGACCTGCTTGCCCGATATTGACGAAACGGCTTCCCCACGCTTCAGCATACATTTTTGCTTGTGGGAAACTGATATACTCATCATTTTCTGAAGCTACAACGATGCTGGGAAACGGTAAGCGCGTAAGCGGCACAGGAGCAAACCCCTTCGGACCCGGCGGATACGCAGCACCAAGCGGATCGGACGGAGCAACCAAAAACGCACCTTTGATGCTGTGCGTGGTTGTTTCTGCCAAATGTGCAACTGCCGCACACGAAGAACTATGCGCCACGAGCACTGCCGTCCCTTCCGGCACAGTGGCGAGTGTCTCGTCAATCCGGCGCACCCAGCCAGCGCAGGTAGGCGTGTCCCAATCGTCCTGTATGATACGCTGCCATTCAGGATGGAGGGTTTGCCAGATAGTTTGCCAGTGCTGGTCGCCGGAGTTACCGAGTCCGGGGAGGATAAATACGTTGGTCATAGTTGTTTGTGAGTTAAATGAAGAGTTACACAATTGCAGAAGAAATAAAGGGAGCAATAAGTTGTGTCTCAGCGCCTGCTGCGTACCAAAAGCTCTGTTGCTGAAAGACTCAGCACTTCCAGTGTGTCATATTCCGCAGGATATGTCGCGCCCTGATACTCTCTGGCTTCATGCTGCACAGCAAGTGTTGTTGACGTTACCCAGCGCCATGAACCGTTGAAATAGAGCGGTCCATCGGCAGGAGCAATACCAATGTACGTGTATTTCCCATTCTTGTCAAAAATCATTCCTGTACGCCCCCGTGCGGGAGGTAAAGACTGCTCTTCCGCAACGTAGAGTTTTTTGTGTGAGTCGGAAAACAATCCTGTTTTCAGCCAATCAAAATACCACGTTCTGAGAAGCAGCTTTTCATCAAATGAAGGGGTAATTGCGTTGGTACAAGAAGCAAGAAAGATAAAAGCAATGACGAAGAAAAATCGGGTACTCATACTAAACCAGAACAATGGTTAAACATTGGTATCTTCTATCGTAAGAGACATAGCGCGACGAAAAGTCACTCTGTAACGCGGTGGCAATTTCTCTTACTCACTTTGCAAAATAATTCGGTGATTCTTCGGTAATCCGCGATATGATGAGGCTTACAAATCTTGTTCCGTAAGCCCTGTCGCTCGTAGAATGGTCTTGAGCGTTCCAATGCGCATATCACGATTGGCATGAACAGGTACAACGGCAATTGCCTCAATATCATCTTTTTCGTAGATGTAATGACTTCCGCTAATACGCTGTAAACGCCAACCATGCTGCTCAAGAATCTTGCATAGATATTTGCCGGAAACGGACTTCATAGATCAATTTCCATCAGCTCTGTTTCTTCTTCTTGCTGTGAAGCAAGCAATCGTGAGGTGCGAACTGCCGCAACTGCTAACCAACCCTCTGCGGCTTCTTTGATATTCGCAAGTATTTCTTCCATCGTATCGCCTTCGGAAACGCATCCGGGCAGTGCGGGAATTTCCGCCCAGAAGCCACCTTCTTCGGCGTGATGGATGATAACATTCAGTTTCATGATCATTGCAAAAAAGTGAAACAATTACTTCGCAAAATAATTCGGTGATTCCTCGGTAATCAAGATGTTGTGCGGGTGCGACTCCTTCAATCCCGCACCCGTCATGCGGACAAACTGCGCGTTGCGCTTCATCTCCTCAATGCCAGCACAGCCGGAATAGCCCATTGCCGCACGGAGACCACCGGTCATTTGGTAAATTGTCTCCGAAACATTGCCCTTGAAGGGAACACGTCCTTCGATGCCTTCCGGCACGAGTTTCGCAATTTCATCTTCCACATCTTGAAAATAGCGGTCTGCCGAGCCTTTTTGCATTGCACCAATCGAACCCATGCCGCGATAAACCTTGTACGCCCGCCCTTCCAACAGCACTTTGTCGCCAGGTGATTCCTCATGCCCCGCCAGCATCCCGCCAACCATGATGCAGTCTGCTCCGGCGGCAATCGCCTTCGCAATGTCGCCTGTTTGCTTGATGCCGCCGTCGGCAATAAGTGGAACGCCAGCTGCTATCGTTACTTCTGCCACATTCATAATCGCTGTTATTTGCGGAACGCCCACGCCTGCAATGACGCGGGTAGTGCAAATCGAACCGGGTCCAATACCAACTTTGACCGCATCCACGCCCGCGTCAATCAAAGCTTTTGCTGCATCGGCGGTTGCGATATTCCCCGCAATGATTTGCGTATCGGGGAACTGTTTTTTGAGTAATCGCACCATTTCGATAACGCCGCGCGAGTGTCCATGCGCTGTGTCCACGATGACCGCATCCACTCCCGCCGTCACGAGTGCTGCCATACGCTCTTCTGTATCCGGCGCAACGCCCAGAGCCGCTCCCACACGCAAGCGTCCTTGCTCATCTTTGCAGGAGTGTGGGTATTTTTTCTTTTTCTGAATGTCTTTGAACGTAATCAAACCACGCAAAATCCCTTGTTCATCCACAACAGGCAGCTTTTCAATGCGGTTATCTTGCAAGATGACTTCTGCTTCCTCAAGCGTTGTGCCGATGGGCGTAGTGATAAGACGGTCTTTTATCATGAGTTCGCCGATGCGCAAAGCACTGTCGGGCTGAAAACGCAAATCTCGGTTGGTGATAATGCCCACCAGTCGCATGGAATCATCCACGACAGGAAATCCCGCGATTTTGTAGTGCGCCATAAGTTCCAGTGCATCATAGACGGTTTGCGAGGGCGTGAGCGTGATGGGCTTGCGAATCATGCCGCTTTCGGAGCGTTTGACTTTGTCCACTTCCGATGCCTGCGCTTCTATCGTCATATTTTTGTGAATAATACCGATACCGCCTTCGCGTGCCAAAGCAATCGCCATTTCGGATTCGGTAACGGTGTCCATTGCGGCGCTCACAACGGGTATGTTGAGCATGATGCCCCGCGTGAAGCGGGTTTGAACGCTAACCGAGCGCGGCAGCACATCGGAATAGCGCGGAACGAGGAGTACGTCGTCGAAGGTGAGACCTTCGGAGAGAATTTTGGTGGTGGTCATAGTGCGTTTAAGATGTTGTTTGTCAATGATTTATTACTTAAAGAAAAAGCCGAATAATGGGGAATATGTGTTTTACACCCTCTGCGTCATACCGCCATCAAAAATAATATTCTGCCCCGTGATAAAAGCCGCATCATCCGAAAGCAAGAACGCAATCGTTTTTGCAACCTCCTCCACCGTGCCGACGCGCCCCATCGGGATTGTCGCCAGCGTTTCGGGTGTTACGTTGTAGCTATCCACATACCCCGGCAGAAGGCTGTTCATGCGGATGTTGGCGTGGGCATACTCGCGGGCATAGAGTTTAGTGAAGTTTGCCAGTGCCGCCCGCATCGTGGACGATACGGGACGCTCCACGCTTGGCTCTAGTGCTGCGAAAGAAGAGATATTCACAATCGCGCCCTTTTGCTGCTGTTCCATAACCGGCGTAACAAGGCGCATAAGGCGAATCACGCTCATAAAAATCAGGTCAAATCCCGTGTGCCAATCATTATCGGAAAGCGCAAGTGTCTTGCCTTTCGGTGGATGTCCTGTATTATTCACCAGCGCATCAATACGTCCAAATTTATCCATTGCTGTTTCCACAAGCCGCTTCAAATCTTGCTCATCCGTCACAGAGCCTTGTACGGCGTGAACGCTTGTGTCATGAACACTTGTCTTGTCAGCAAGCGTTTCGGCAAATGTGTGAATATCTGCCGAACGACTCATCAAAACGAGGTTGTACCCCCGCGCAGCAAGCTCGTGTGCGGTTGCGGAGCCCATACCTTTGGATGCAGCGGTGATAATGGCTGTTGGTTTCATAGGTTGTCGTTTTGAGGTAATGAACAAATTATCGTTCTAAAAAATATGCTGCAAATTCTTCTACTTCTACGCACTCCTGCTCTACAAAGCGCGGAAAGAGCTTCTCGCCCACACTTGAGCGCAAAGCAGAAATGCCAACATCAATGAGGCGTAAGCCCTGTGGAGTGAGCAAGATATTGTCAAAGGGCGCACCGACAATGTTCGAGGAACGACGCAAATGGCGGTGAACAAATCCCGCTTTATGTAAGGCGGCAAGCTCACCCAGGAAGACATCCAGCCATAGTTCACGGTGTTCTTGCTCGTAAGCACGGTAAGCCATTGGGTAGAGACGCTCCATAACGAGCATTTCCGAATTTGTTTCTTTGTGCCGTATCCAAATGCACAAAACTCACCATTAAACCATTCACGCTATTGGCAAAGCGCATTTTTTCTGCTTCCGAGCCAATATCGGAGCGCGTGTCGTCGGTGAATAATTTCCCGACTTCCGTTGTAGAAAGCGCAATAACGCTATTGTTTGCGCCGCGTGAAAGTTCATGTGGGTAGCGTTTGTGCATGGATGTTTGCTACTTTCTCGTGGGACGCTGTTTCAAATGTTTGTCAATAATCGCTATCGTGTGCTGAAACAGCGCTTTATCGCCCGGTTCGCCGTGCCCCGGCACAACAACCAAAGCCGTGCTGAACTGCTCCCCGACCTTGCGCACACTATTCGACCACTCGTTCAGGACAGCATCACCGACAAAACCGACGCTCTGCGTTTCGGCAGTCTTGATAAGGCAGCCGCCCACCACAATACGTGGCTCGGCTATCCAAACCACGATATTATCCACTGTATGTCCTGCTCCAGGGAAGAACACCCGAACCGTAAACTTGCCAAAACGAAATGTCGTGTCATTAGGAAGAATTGCTTTACTCGGCATACCATAACCACGTTTCACTGACCATTCGCCCGTAAGCGGTGTTGTCCATACGTCTATTCCGTGCTTTTGTAGTGTTGCCAGTCCGCCGACGCGGTCTCCGTGGGCGTGTGTGGCGATGACCTTGCGAAGCGGTTTGTGGAAGGTTTTGTCTGCCCACCGAAGCAGACTGTCGGTCTGCTGGTCGTTACAGGGCGTATCTACCATCAAAAGTTCGTTGTCCGCTTCGATAACGAGACCGTTTGACGGCACAGGCTCACCCATGTACCAGACGTGTGAAATATGCCGCCACACACCGTCGGTCATTTTGACGAATTCCACGCTCCGCATGGTAGCAGCAGAATCGGGCTTCTGTGCAAACAAAGGTGAAATACAAAAGTAAAAAACGATGGAGCAAACAGAGGTGAGGGTATGTTGTTTCATAATAACGCTGCGCAAACCTTTCTCAGGAATGTAATTCAAGAACATAATAAAAAAGCGAAGTTCTCCGAAGGCGCATTTAAGACACGTTTCGGAGAACTTCGCTTCAAAAAATTCATACTTTATTTTCCGGCAAGATTGAGTCGGTTGATTGCCCGCGCCAAGGACAGTTCTGCGCGTATCGCATCATGCTCTGTTCGTTTTGCAAGGCGCTCTTCTGCCCGCTTTTTCGCTTCCAAAGCACGAGCCGCATCAATAGTCAGCGACTCTTCTGCTGTCTCGACGACGCATGAAACCTTGTTTTTCAGCACCTGCACAAAGCCACCGCTTGTAGCAAAAAGCGTTATTTTATTAGCACCATCATTGAACTTGATTGCGCCAATTCCGAGTTCTGCCATAATCGGTGCATGGTTGGCAAGCACTTGGAACGGCTTGTCTTTTGCCGGAACGGTTACTGCCTCGACTTTACCCTCAAAGGCAAGCCCCGAAGGAGTGATAATTTCGAGGTCGAAGGGTTTTCCTGTGGTCATACGTTACTGAGAAATGAAAAGATGATTCAAATTCGTACTTGTGTTTCTATTGCTACGGTCTGACTTGTTTGCTCGTTGCCCGTATGGAGCGTGGTTTTCGGCTCGACAAGCATCACCCAGACTTCTTCGCCATTCGTGTAGGGGCGGTGCTCCACGCCTTTGGGGACAATCAAAATTTCGCCGGACTTGACCGCTGATGTCGTTCCGTCGCGGAAGTCCATGAGCAGTGTCCCTTTGAATACGACAAAAAGCTCGTCTTCGTTGTCGTGGCTGTGCCAGACAAAATCATCTTGGAGTCGTGCAATTTTGACGAAATTTTCGTTCAAATCGCCAATGATTTTCGGTGTCCACGTTTCGGTAAACAAGCCGAACTTTTCCGCGATACTTGCGTGCTGTGCTGTCATATTCGTGTTATTTGTGGTTATCGTCTTTCAGAAATGTTGTTTTCTGAATGGTGCAAACACGTACGCCAGTTCAATGGCAAAACCCTCTAATACCTTTGATTCTACGTTACCTGTACCATTGCGTCCGCGCGAAAACACACGAAATTCATTACCGTATTTACCCTGCACGTTTTCAAGGACATCAATACTTTTGCGATCGGGATCAACAATCCAATATTCCTTCACGCCTGAAGTCTCGTAAACATCTTTCTTTTCGACTAAATCATGCTTGGCATTGCTTGAAAGTACCTCAACGATAATATCCGGTGCGCCTTGGATGTTTTTTTCGCCAATAATGCCGAGATGCTGTGTTGCGATAAAAATAATATCGGGTTGGTAGGCATCAACATCGTCGAAATACACATCAATCGGCGAAAGAAAGGTCTCACCGAGTGAGCGTTCTTCCACAAAAGCGTCAAGAAGTGCGTAAATGCGACCGACGTACTTTTGATGATACGGAATTGGTGCTGGCGACATCACAAATTCTCCTGCAATAAGCTGGTACGGAGCGCCTTCCGGAAGCGCTTCATAATCAGCGAGTGTGTATTTGTGTGCTGTTTCGACCATACTTGTTCCCTACAAAAAAAGGACGGTGAGGCTCTGCAAAAAGTAACACCTTTCGGAGAGCCTCACATCACATCCTTGCTTATTGCTTCATTTTTGTCGCTTTTTCTTTTGCTTCGTCCAGCGTACCGACGTAGCTGAATGCGCCTTCGGGCAAATCATCCACTTCGCCGTCCAAGATAGCTTTGAAGCCGGCGATAGAATCTGCTACTTTCACATAGCGTCCGGGTGTACCGGTGAACTGCTCTGCCACGAAGAACGGCTGCGAGAAGAAGCGCTCAATTTTGCGTGCGCGGGCAACAGTCACTTTGTCATCATCCGAAAGCTCATCAATACCCAAGATATTGATAATGTCCTGCAAGTCTTTGTAGGTCTGGAGAACTTGCTTAACGCGAACTGCTGTGCGGTAATGCTCGTCGCCAATGATAAGCGGATCCAAAATACGCGAGGTAGAATCAAGCGGGTCAACGGCAGGATAAATACCTTTTTCCGAGATTTGGCGTGAAAGTACCGTTGTAGCGTCAAGGTGAGCAAAGGTATTCGCGGGAGCCGGGTCAGTAAGGTCATCCGCAGGGACGTAAACGGCTTGTACCGAAGTGATGGAGCCTTTGTCAGTCGAAGCGATACGCTCTTGGAGCACACCCATCTCCGTTGCCAATGTCGGCTGATAGCCCACAGCAGAAGGCATACGTCCCAGAAGTGCTGACACTTCCGAGCCTGCCTGAGTAAAGCGGAAGATATT
>JANYDO010000091.1 GCA_025363605.1 Candidatus Kapaibacterium sp. | reverse complement strand
CGACAGATGCAGCCCCAAGTCGCTCCCGTCCTCGTTTGTACGGTTTTCGATGTATTCCAAAAACGCATTTTTCTCAAAAATAGCGGTGTCTTCGGCGAACATACAGAAGAGCAAGCGCACAAGCAGCATTTCGAGGTCGTGTCCCGCATAACCGCACTCACGCAGGCGGTCGTGGAGTTTGCCCATGCGTGCGGCGGCTTCGATGTTTACGGGGTCTTCGGCAGAAAACGAGCGTTTTTCATAGCCCGCCAGAAAGCCGAAGTGATGGACGTTTTGAGGGAACTCGGTGATGGGAAATTCGGTGCATTGGTTCGGGTCGCCCGCATCCAAGTCGTAGAGCCGAAAGCGGGCAAAGTCGGAGACAAGAACATACTTGGGAAGGTGCGCGTCTTTCAGACCGGGAAAATACTCCAGCGCTTGCGTAAAGGCGCGGTCGAGGTTTTTTCCGCGCGATTTGTGTTCCACCAGAATCACGCCCTTCCAGAGCAAATCAATGAAGCCTTGCTTACCGTCGTCTTTTTTGACGGGCTGCTCAAAAGCGGCTTGGCGGCGGCGCGACACGCCGAAAACATCAAAAAAAGCATCCCAGAAAGATTTTGCCTCAGCGTCTTCGCTGGTTTCATACTGCCACTCGCGGGAGAAAGCGAGAGAGCGGTCTTTGATTTCGTTCCAAGAAAGGGGCATAGTTGTTGGTTTTTGGGTAAAGCAAGTGAGACAAAGTGTTACATTCGAGAGTGATGGCAAACGGAGTTCGCGGGAGAAACACTGCAATATACAACCAACACGCATAATTCCGCAGCGCGGTTTGTGGATGCTGATAAGTACGTTTATGCTGATAAGAAGGAGGTCTGCCAATACGTCCTGCCAAAATGTCTGCTTCTGGCAACGGATACTGCCAACTTGTCTGACGGTATCCGTTTTTTCTGCCAAAATGTCGTGAAAGCCGCATCAAAACTTGTGGAAAACACTTTGGCACGCTTTTGCTATATCCTCTCTGCGAAACACAAAACTCACGACTTCACACACATTCTCTCAAGGAGAACAAAATCATGCGGAACTTCCATTATAACATCGACCCCCGCGACTTCCAAAAATTCCAAGCATTCGCGGAAACAGCAGCAGAGCGCCTCGGCGACATCTTTACGGAATTTGGCAAAAACACCAATTTCAACATGAATACTCCGCCACAGCCGCAGCAACCGACGAAAGCAAAAATGCGTATTGACCTTGCCGAAGATGAGACGAACGTCTATGTTTTCGCTGAACTTCCGGGTATTGCCAAAGAAGATGTAAGCGTGACGATGAACGACGAGCGCGTTCTGACCATCAGCGGCACAAAGCGCAAACTCTATGACGACAATCTCAAAGTCGTGCGCGGTGAGCGTGGCTACGGCGAGTTCTCACGCCAAATTACCATCGAAAGCGAAATCGAAGCTGACAAAATCTCGGCAACTTTCCGCGACGGTGTTTTGACCGTTACCTTGCCAAGACCTGAGCCGATTCGCCCGAAAACAGTCAATATCAACATTCAGTAAGTTTCTCCGTTATGGAGAACTCACAACGTATCATTCAAAACTCAAAACTTTATCTTTTTACAGCCATGACAAAGAACATTTATAGCCCGATGACGCGCCTCATCAATGAACTGAACTACCGCGTCAACAATATGCCTCGCTATGCCGACCAAGCATTTGCTTTCGCAAACTCTTACGTTCCGGCGGTCAACGTCGAATTCAAAAACGTCATTCTCACTCCCCGCGTTGATGCGGTGGAAAGCGATGCCAACTACACGCTCTTCATTGAGTTGGCGGGCGTTGCCAAAGAAGATGTCAACGTAACAGTCGAAAACTCTGTGCTGACCATCAAAGGCGAGAAAAAACGCCCTGAAGCGCACAACGACGTGACATTCGTGAGCAAAGGTCGCCGCTTCGGTAAATTCGAGCGCTCCTTCAAACTTGCAGAGAACGTTGACACAACGGGCATCGGCGCTGAGTTCTCAGACGGTATTTTGACGCTGACACTTCCCAAAATCGAAGTGAAAAAGCCTGAGCCGACAACTGTTGAAATTAAGTAATCCCGATTACGCTCTTATACTGCCAAGAAAGGAGGTGTGGTTTTTATGCCGAGCATAACCGCTGTGCATAGTAGGCTACACTTCTTCCTTGAAACACCAAATACACAACAACCATTCATTCATTTTTTTAAGGAGTACAGCCATGAGTAACATCACGCGCTTCGAGCCGTTCCGCGAAATGGAACGCATGACCAGCGAAATGAGCCGTCAAATGGACTCGCTCTTTCGTTCCTTCGACACCGATTTTGCAAATAATTCGTTTCGCCGTTTTCTGAATGAAAACGTTATCAATCGTCCATTCGCACCGCGCGTGGACATCGCCGAAGATGCCACGAATATGTATCTCCACATCGAACTGGCAGGCTTGGCAAAAGAAGATGTGCAGCTAACAGTCAGTGATGACCGTGTGCTGACCATCAAAGGCGAGCGCAAAAATGAACACAAAGACGAAGGCAAAAACTACGTCCGCGTTGAGCGGGTCTATGGTGAGTTCTCGCGCTCCTTCCAGTTACCGGAGAACGTCAA
>JANYDO010000080.1 GCA_025363605.1 Candidatus Kapaibacterium sp. | reverse complement strand
TGCCGCGGGAATTGCCAATCTTCGATTGATTTCTTCCCCCAGGAAGCCTGAGTTAAAGGTGCTTTGGGCGTAAAACAAGAAAAATCAAAGAACTATTGGTAAGTTTTGTCTAATGTGAAAAGATATTCGCACCGCAAATCTACACAGTTTTACGACGATTCTCATGAACAAATCACCAGTGAATACAGTAATGATGCCTCTTTTTGAGAGAATTTCATGGAGACCTATTTGCGTTTGAATAGAGCAGATTCTCTTTCTTACGCAACGTTTTCGGGAACTGCCCGTATATCATGCTGTGCGGAAACCTTCTTGCCACACCGAAAAAAATATGTAAATTCGTTGCACCAAATTTTCTTTCACCCTCGCTACAGTTATGAGTACCAACGGAGCGCACAACGCGCCAGCACCTACCGTCAATGGGAATGGCAATCACCAAAGCGCCTATATAGGCACATCCCCTCAAAAGACAACTCCCAAAAAGAAACCAAACAGCGAAACAAGCGACGATGCGATGTCGAAGGGTATTGACGGAAGCCTTCTTCGACGGCTACTGGAATTTCTGCGCCCGCATCGTAATGCCGTTTTAGGTGTACTCGCGCTCACGATTCTCGTGGCGGGAATTGGTCCGATTCGTCCGAAACTCAGCCAGTATGCCGTCGACACTTACATTGTCACCAAAAATCAGAATGGTCTGTACGGAATCATTTTGCTTCTTATTGCCCTTCTTGTGGCACAAGGTGCGTTGCAATATACTCTGACGAAGCTCATGCAGCGCATTGGTCAAACGACCATTTTGGATGTGCGGATGCGGCTTTTTCGGCGCTTGCAGGAAGTCTCTATGCGCTATTACGACACTACACCGATAGGTCGCTTGGTAACGCGCGTTACCAACGACGTGGAAGTGCTGAACGAGGTGTTTTCGTCCGGCTTGGTGATGATGGTAGCGAATATCTTCATGATTTTTTGGATTATCGTGATGATGTTCTACACCAACTGGCAGCTTGCCCTTGCCACGATAGGCGTAGTGCCGATTTTGGTCTATGGCACAAATATCTTTCGCAAAGCTGTCCGGCGCGAATACCGCGAAATCCGTGTGCAAGTAGCTCGCATGAATGCGTTTCTGAACGAGTATATTTCGGGAATGAACATCATTCAGCTTTTCTCGCAAGAAGCACGTGAACGCAAGGAATTTGACGACATCAACTCCGCACACACCGGAGCGCATATTCGCTCAGTGTTCTACTATGCAGTCTTTTTTCCTTTTGTGGAGATGATGAGCACTGTGTCGCTTGCTATCGTGATTTGGTATGCTGCGGGGCACATTCTGCAAGGCACGATGACCGTTGGCGAAGTTATTGCTTTCTCAATGTTTGGCGAGATGTTTTTCCGCCCCATCCGCGAACTTTCCGACAAGTACAACACGCTTCAAAGCGCAATGGCTTCGTCGGAGCGCATTTTCCAACTTTTGGATGAGCAGTCATTTGTGCGTGATAACCCCGACGCAGTGCCAATGCCGCCTTTGCAAGATTCCATCCAATTTCGTGACGTTACCTTTAGCTATGACGGCACGAAGAATGTTCTCTGCGATGTATCGTTTGCAGTCAAAAAGGGACAAACACTTGCTATTGTCGGCGCAACCGGCGCGGGGAAATCGTCGCTGATGAACCTCTTAACACGCTTTTATGAATTTCAAGGTGGCGATATTGTGATAGACGGACGCAGCATCCGCGACGTGCAGCAAATATCGCTCCGAAACCGCATGGCGATTGTCTTGCAAGATGTTTTTCTTTTTTCGCGCTCGGTAGCAGAAAATATTTCGCTTGGCAATGAGCGCATTCCCCGCGCAAGCATACAAGCGGCAGCCGAAGCAGTCGGCGCGGCAGAATTTATCGAAAAATTGCCCGAAGGCTACGATACGCAAGTCATGGAGCGCGGTGCAACGCTGTCGGTAGGACAGAAACAGCTTATTTCTTTTGCTCGCGCATTGGCAGCAAATCCCGATATTCTGATTTTGGACGAGGCGACTTCCAGCGTGGATACGGCTACGGAGCAGCAGATTGAGCAAGCCATTCAGACATTGCTCAAAGGGCGCACCTCTATTGTGATTGCGCATCGCCTTTCGACCATTCAACGCGCCGATAATATCGTCGTTCTCCATAACGGCAAAGTCCACGAAAACGGCACACACCAAGAACTCCTCGCCAAAAATGGCTTGTATGCAAAACTCTACCGCTTGCAATACAAAGAGCAGTTAGTGTGACGTACATAATCATCCGACAGATACCATTGAGCAATACTTTATGCACATTCACGACGCACAATTTCTTATCGGCGCGACGAAGCCCGAACATTTTCCGAAGGAAACCACACTGCCGGAAGTAGCGTTTATGGGACGCTCTAACGTTGGCAAATCGTCATTGATAAACAGCATCGTTCGCCGCAAAAATCTGGCACACGTCTCCGGTACGCCCGGCAAGACGCAGCAAATCAATTTTTTCGGCGTGAATCACCAGTGGATGCTCGTGGACTGCCCAGGCTTTGGCTATGCGAAAGTATCGCAAACCGAGCGCAAAGCATGGCGTGGTCTGATGCACCAATATCTGAATGAACGTGAGCAACTGCGCTTGGTTTGTCATTTGGTGGATATTCGCCACGATCCATCCAACCTTGATATGGCGATGATTGAAGACCTTGAGCTTGCCTCGCGTCGGTATTTGATAGTTCTCACCAAAAAAGATAAAATTTCGCCCACCGCAGCCGTAGAACGCAGAGCGCAACTTGCAGAAGCGACGGAACAATGCGTGGGCTGCATTGATATTCTCCCCTATTCTGTCGAAACCAACGACACCCGCGAGAATCTTATGGCAATACTGAAACGTGAATGTGCCTTGTAGTCGGCTTTCTGTGCCATTGTGGAAGTGCCTACTCATAATCCAGCGAAAAGTCGTATTTTTGTTGTCTGTACGGTTTGTACATTTGAATTTCAGTATTCCCCTTCACCATGAAACGCAATTCCAAACGCGTCCTTGTCGGAATGTCCGGCGGCGTTGATTCTTCCGTCGCTGCAGCCTTGCTTGTCGAGCAAGGGTATGAAGTTATTGGTATCACTATTAAAACCTACAAATACGAAGACGTTGGCGGAAACGTGGGTAATGATTCCAGTTGCTGTTCGCTGGACGGCATCAATGATGCCCGCCGCGTCTGCATGACGCTGGGCATACCGCACTACACCGTAGATTTTACCGATGTGTTCAAGAAAAATGTTATTGATTATTTCATTGACAGCTATATGTCGGGTGATACCCCGAATCCCTGCGTGAAGTGCAACCGCCTCATTAAATGGCAGGAAATGCTCAAAAAAGCAGATGCACTGGGCGCAGAATACGTTTCGATGGGGCATTACGCCTATGTCCGCCGGTCGGATGAGTCCGGACGCTGGTATATATCGCGCGGCGATGATATGCGCAAAGACCAATCGTATGCGCTTTGGGGCTTGTCGCAAGAATCGCTCTCGCGGACGCTTTTTCCGCTTTCGGGCTTTACGAAAGAAAAATCTCGTGCCGAAGCCGCACGTTTCGGGCTTTCGATAGCTTCTAAGCCTGAATCGTATGAAATTTGCTTTGTTGCCGATAATAACTACAAACGCTTCTTGCATGATACCGTCGAAAACTTCGATGACAAAATGCAAGGCGGCAAACTCGTCTTGGACGGTGAGGTTATCGGCGAGCATCAAGGTTTTGCGCACTATACAGTCGGGCAGCGCAAGGGACTGGGCGTGTCGCACCATGAGCCGTTGTATGTTCTCAATGTAATTGCCGAAACAAATACGGTCGTGGTCGGACGCGATGAAGACTTGCTCACAAGCGGCTTACGGGCGGATTCGCTGAATATGATGAAATACGAGCATCTAAGGGGCGGGCGCGATTGCACGGTAAAAATTCGCTACAAAGATAGTGGTGAAGACGCTTTCTGCGAGACCGATGACGACGGCAATTTGACCGTTCGCTTTCATGCGCCGCGCCGCGCCGTCACGCCCGGACAGTCTGTTGTCATTTACGACGGCAATGATGTTATCGGCGGCGGAATAATTACGGGTAAATTGTAGAAGCGGAGAAAATCTCACAGCAAATATCTACGTCCAAACGAAAGTGATAGCAATATGGTGGATCGTCTCCATTCGGAATCACTTTCTATCACACAGTAACAGACCATTCTCCAACGTGGAAAAAATTCTTATCATTGATGATTCCGATGGCATTCGTATTCAGACGGCAACAGCTCTGCAATTCGAGAACTATCAAGTATTCACGGCTGCTGACGGTCTGGAAGGTTTGCAGCTTGCCCATAGCGAAAAACCTGACCTTATTTTATGCGATATTGATTTACCACGTTTGGACGGGTACTATGTATTAGAGCGATTACGCAGTTCAGCTGAGTTTGCCAAGATGTGCTTCGTTTTTTTGACTGGAAAAAATCAACCGGAAGAAATAAAAAAAATGATGCTTCATGGTGCGGATGCCTACATTGCGAAGCCATTTTCCCTTGAAGAGCTTTTTGGGATAGTCAAAATACAGTTGCAAAAGCGAAAGCAAGATCGTCTGAGACACGATATTTTTCAACAGTTCTTCACCACAAATTTTCCCCACGAACTCCGAACACCCCTTACCGGTATCATCAGCTCAACATTTATTCTTGATAACGGACTTCGTCAATTTCGCGGACATAATACCACCCTCGACGAAAATATAATGGGGTTGGACGAGTTTGAGCAAGCCATTAATGCTATTCGCTCTTCCGCCGAACGCTTGAAGCACATTGCTGAGAGTTTTTTGATACTCTCTTCCATACAATCTATTGCTGCCAATCCAGAAGAGATAAGACGATTGCGAGCCAAAGTTACCGAAGGCGGTATAAAAGATATTACAACCAGTATTTTCTTTAATGAAGCCAATAAGTTTGAACGCAGCAAAGACGACATTGTGATTGATATGGAAGAAAGTGAAATAGCGATGTCGAGCGAACATATCTACCTTCTTCTTCGTGAAATCGCAAGCAATACCTTGAAGTTCTCACAGAATGGAACACCTATTTATATTGAAGGTCGTTTGCAGCAACAAAACTACGTCCTAACGATTCAAGATAATGGTATCGGGATGCGAGAAGAAGATATTGCTAATATCGGCGTTCCTTTCCGTCAATTAGGGCGGCAAGAGCATGAGCAGCAAGGCGTAGGGCTGGGACTAGCGATTGTAAAAACTATTGGAGAAATTTATGGACATACAATTTCTTTTTACAGTAAGCCGGGCGCTGGTTTTACAATATCACTCCTGATGCCTTCTGCACCGATAGTGCCAGAATAGAATCAACAATATTTCTCTTGAACCTTAACAGTGAGAATAACTGTTAGACAAGTTTATTTCACACGTGCATTATGGCAACACTGTATTTGAAAAGCCTTTTTATCGTCGTACTTCTGAGTACCAACTTAAGTGTCCTTGCGCAGGATGCTCACATTTTACAGCAGAGGACAAAAACACGCCTCCCGGAAGAATTTTCTGCGCACCAGCCCACAATTTTACCCGTTGTAACGAGTAACGGCAAGCGCATTTATTTCGACCGTAAAAACTATACGGGTGATATGGGAGGTGTCAATGATTTCGATGATATTTGGTTCTCTGACTTGCTTCCCAACGGTCTTTGGTCAAAAGCTCAGAATCTGGGTGCGCCACTCAACACGTTGGGTAGCGATGTACTATGTTCGCTTTCGCCCGATGACCATACAGCGCTTGTCTATGGCATTTACGACAAAGAATTGCCCGTTAAAAACGAGGGATTTTCGCTGACGCGCTACAAAGATGGAGCGTGGCAATTTCCTGAGTCGATTCAGATTCGCAATTTTTACAATCGCACTAAAAAATACTATGCTCGCCTCGCACCGGACAATAGAACACTTCTCCTCGCTCTGCAGCGCAGTGAGTCGCTTGGCGGGCTAGATTTGTATGTTTCTTTTCGTGAGGATACTTCGCTTGTGTGGTCGGAACCACTCCATTTGGGGAAAACGCTCAATACCACTATGTACGAAGGCTCACCCCATCTTGCTGCTGACGGAAAAACATTGTACTTCTCTTCTGAAGGCTTAGGCGGGAGCGGAGTGGCAGATCTTTTTGTCTCACGCCGTTTGGATGACTCGTGGCAGCGCTGGAGTACACCTGTCAATCTTGGAGCCGCCATCAATTCCGAAGAAGAAGACAGTTCGATAGATGTCGCTTTGGACGGCAAGGCGGCTTATTTCCTTTCGAGCGATAGTGTCGGCGGCAGAAAGGGCTTGTATCAAACTATTCTTCCCGATTCTCTCCGTCACAAAGGAGCGGTACTGCTGCATGGGCAAGCCATCCTTGACAAAGAACTGGAAAAAACATTGGGGAAAATGCCGTCGTTACACATACCCGAAGATGCACAAGTTATTGTGACTGCATACGGCACAGTACGCGACAGTACAGGCGCAGTAAAGCCCGCTCTGACCGCTCTTGCCGAAACAGCTCTATCTTCGCAGCGCCCTGCCCATGATTACGCACTGGCGCTTCCGTCGGGTAGTGTGTATGTCTTGCAGGCTAGTGTTCAGGGCAGTGCCGCGATTCCGGTCTGGACGGCTATTGCGGACACACGAACGAAGGAGATATTCCAGCGCCGCGAGCAGAATATTATTTTTGGTGCAAAAGCCTCGTCCAATCTTGTGTTCCCGTCTGTCCATTTTGCACAAGAGCAAGCAACCGTAGCACCCGAAGACACCTCTCTCCTCACGCTCGTCGCTTTCACGTATAAAACACTCGGCTACAATCTCAATGCAAAAAGTGTCCGGGTCGAAATCATTGGTCATACCTGCGATTTAGGCACATCGGAGAAAAATACGGCTCTTGCTCAGGAACGCGCTGAGGCAGTTGCGGCTTTCCTTGAAAGCAATGGTATTCCACAAGGGGCAATAACCGTGCGCAGCGAAGGCGAGCACAAGCCATTGGTACGCTCTACCCTCGAAGAAATGCGAGCGATGAATCGCCGTGTGGACGTGCGGCTCACCATGCAGGGGCAAGCACTCAAGCGAGCGCAACGCTGAAAACTACTCGCTAGCACAGTATTCAAAGAATTTTCGGACATTCTTCCGCAATCACACACTCCGCGCATTTAGGCTTGCTCCGTGCCGAGCAGATAGCCCTTCCGTGCATAATCATTAAGTGCGTGAAGTCACGCCATTGTGCGCTTGGCATGAGTTCCATAAGAGCAAATTCCAGCTTTACGGCATCCTCCCCCTCGCACAGCCCCAAACGATTCACCAGTCTTGTGACGTGCGTATCCACGACCACTCCGGGCGTATCAAAGCAATGCGAAAGCACCACATTTGCCGTCTTGCGTCCCACTCCCGCCAACGAAGTCAATTCTTCCAGCGTTCGCGGTACTTCCCCGCCAAAATCTGCTAATAACCGTGTGCAGCAGGCTTGAATATTCTTAGCTTTTGCTTTGTAGAAACCAGTTGAGAACACGTCCTGTTCTAATTCTTCTTGTGGAACGGCGGTATAGTCTTTAGGGGAACGATACTTCAGAAAGAGTTTTTCCGTTACTTGATTCACACGCTCATCGGTACATTGAGCTGAAAGCATCGTGGCTATCAGCAGTTCAAAGGGAGAAGAATAATTCAGTGCAATACGCGGTTCCGGGTAATTTTCTTTCAAGGTAGTAATAATGCGACTGAGTCGCTCTTTCTTCTTCGCCGGGGATTCTTTGCCGTATTTGACTATGTGCGGCTTTGTAGTTATTTGCTTGATTGCTGTGTGTTTTGTAG
>JANYDO010000071.1 GCA_025363605.1 Candidatus Kapaibacterium sp. | reverse complement strand
CCACGCACGCGGCTTGTATGGCGCTCTGCGTCGCGCCGTAAGCAGTGCATCGCTATTGCGCCGCCCATGGAATGACCAACAAAAACCGCCTCAGAAATCCCGCAATGCTCAAGAATCGCCGACACTTCATCCGCCATTTCTTGCATCGTGAAAGGCTCATCCGCCCGCAAAGGCGCATCCCGCAAAGGCGCATCAGGATTATGCCCCAAGGCATCCAGCACCACAACGCGATACGATTCGGCAAGGCTTTCGGCAAAACCTTCCCAGACAGAAAGATTTTCGTACAGCCCATGAATCAGCACAAGCGTTCCGTGCGCCGCATTGCCCGCACCAATCACAGCAAAACGAGACTGGAAGCGACTCCCGATAAATGTTTGTATAGTCATCAAAAACCTTTCCCCATGTACGTTTCCATTATGAGCGCCCAAGAAGCGCATAAATACTCATTCCCAAAAGTAACATTGCCACGAAACTACCTGCAAGCGTGAGCCAAAGTGGTTGCCTGTATGCGCCGACAATTCCCGGTTTATACGCCGCTACCAGCATCAGCACAAGCGCAAAGGGGATAACAAACGAATTTGCCAAGCCCGCGAACACAAGGACTTGAACGGGTTTACCCACAAGAAGAAAAATACTTGTCGAAGCAACAATAAAGCCAACAATGATATACGTTTGATTCTTCTCAATCTTCGGCGAAAGCGACCGCAAAAACGACACTGACGTATAAGCAGAACCAACAATCGAAGTAATAGCTGCCGACCACATCACCACGCCAAAAAGCCGCGTTCCCACCTCGCCAAGCGCAAGAGTAAAGACCGAAGCCGCAGGATTTGCCGCGTCAAATCGTCCGCCCATGCCGAGGACACCCAATGCCGCTACAAACAGCAACACCCGCATACACGCCGTCACGATGATACCCGCACTCGCACTCGCCGTTACGCGAGGAATCGCCTCCACGCCCGTAATTCCGGCATCCACGAGCCGATGTCCGCCCGCAAAGGTAATGTACCCGCCAACAGTCCCGCCCACCAGCGTGAGCGTCGCAAGCACGTCCACCTGTTCCGGCAGAACGGCATGAGTAAGCGCCGCCCAGAGCGGAGGCTTGGCAATAATTGCCACATACAGCATCAGCAAAATCATCACCGCCCCCATTACCTGCGCAAATCTGTCCATTGCTTTACCTGCTTCCGGCATAAGGAATAATGCGGCTGCCAGCGTAGCACTAGCGACTGCTCCCACCTCAACCGAAATACCCGCCATGCTCATCATCCCCAATCCCGCACCAGCTACATTCCCAATGTTAAATATAAATCCGCCCACTGCCACGACTATCGCTAACACCACGCCACTACCTTGGGCGACACTATTTGCCACATCTTGTGCCCGTCGGCGCGAAGCCGCTATGACTCGCCAAATGGTAAGTTGTGCAGCAATATCTAAAAGTGTTGAAAGTGCAATAACAACGGCAAAATCAGCTCCCAATTTTTGCGTAAAGACTGCTGTTTGCGTCAGGAAGCCGGGTCCAATCGCTGAAGTCGCCATTAAAAAAGCGGCTCCGGCAAGAGCGCTTGTTTGCGCAAGCGAGCGAGAGTTTTTTTTCATCGAATGATAAGAAAAGAAGTGATGTGTGAAAGCATACCAATCTGCAAACGGCAAAAATACTGACCGCTTGGCAACGTGCTCACGTCAAGCGGAAGCACGTGCAAACCGCTTGGCAACCGAGATTGCAATGCTGTTTGCACAAACGCACCGCTTCGTGTGAAAATTTCGCAGGTGACATCGGCGGGAATGGATAGCGCAAACGTGATAATTGCTTGATTCTGTGCGGGGTTTGGCGCAAGACGAAGCATCGGCGGTGCAAACGCATCAGCTTTGTTTGTCTCCAGATTTGATGATAGTTCGCTTACAGCAGAAGTAAGTGTAAAACCTGTCTTTGCACTCGCATTAGCACTTGCTTTCGAGCGCTCCAAACGAAAAATCCCATGACTACTAAGCGCAAACGTTTCTCCGCTCACAGCACTCACAATATCGGTCACGAGAAAATCATCGTGCTGTGGAAAGCCCTTTTCAAGTCGTTCCCACGTCAAGCCACCATTCTGCGAAGACCACACGAGACTGCGGGTTCGATTGCGGGTTGTGTCGGTGGTGAGAGCTAATAGTTCGCCATTGCGAATGCCGCGCAACGAGTACATATCGGGCAAAGAAAGTTTTTGAGTAGCAAAAAAACGCCCGCCATCTGTGGAGCGAAACATCCCTACATTGCGAATATTGAGCAGAACGACATTACCCGTACTAAACGCAAATTCGCTTGCCCCTTCAAAGCGCCCACTCGTGCGGAAGGGTAAGCCTTGCACAGCAGTCCACGTCGCGCCGTCATTGTCGGAGCGCATCAGTGGGGAGCCGCTCAGGAAGAGCGTTCCCGTCGTGGGATGCACGGCAAGAGTTTCCGGCACTCGCCCGATTGGAAGCGTTTGCCACGTCTTGCCGCCATCCTGAGAGCGATAGAGCCTTGATTGCCGGAACGCACCATCTTTCGCAAACAAGAATCCACGCGGACTCTGGGTAATATCGCTGACGGCAACATTATCCGGTAAGCCGCTTATTTCCTGCTTTTGCCACGACAAACCGCCGTCACGCGATTCCAGTACGTGCGTTGGGCGCAGCGTTCGAAAGGTGGTATCTTGCAAAAAGAAAGTAATCGTTCCGTTTGTGCCGACAACACAAGGTACTATGCGATTTGTGCGAAAATCCTGCGACCATCTGCTACCACGAGGCATGGTGAAGCCCGCATTCGCCCACGTCGCGCCGCCAGACACCGAACGCAAAAGAGCGCCAGAGGTAAGCGCAAGCAGCGCAGAATCTCGCGTTGGAGCAAGAATGATGGCACGAAGCGAATCTTGTGCGCGATTGAGCCACGTGCGCCCGGAATCCAGAGAAAGCCATACATCCTGCCGAATCATCCGGCTTCCAAGCACTTGCACGTTGTCAAATACACGCATCAAGCCGTCATCACACGGCTTCCACGCAAATCGCTTGTAAGGTAACGGCTCAAAAGGACTTGATTTTGTGACAGTGACTTCTTCGCCACACACGACACCGCGCTCTGTGGCTACATATATGCGCTCGCCAATCCCCACAAGCCCTATAATACCACGTGTGCCGTCGAATGGTGAAGATACTATTCTTCGCCAAACACTATCCACGCGCACCGAAACGCCGCCGCGCGTTACTGCGATGTCGTATCCCGATGGCATCCGCACTGTTGCTTGTGTGAGCGTGAGCGGAGATCGCGGAAGCGCCTTAGTCGTTGGATTCGTGGAAATACGCCACGTTGCGGCACTAGAACCATACACCCAAACGTTTGCGCCGATAGACATTACCTCGCCCGACGTGCTTTGCGCCAAGCGTCCATAAGGAATTGCTGCTTGATATGCCCACGCCGTTGCTGTCGTCGTCATGCTGTAAGCACCGCTTTCCGTCGAAACGAGGACAGTATCCCGCACGGCAATAATACCCGTAATACGCGGTGAGGGTGAGCCAAGCTGTACCCAAGCGCGGCTGTCCGTCTGAGCATGAAGGGCAGCGACGGCAAGGAAGGCAGTAACTATCGGCACAAGAGCAGGAAGTCGCAACGACGAGAGCAAGGAAAATATCATGAGCATTTTCGTAAATGGAGAATTTAACGAACAAGCGAGCGAACGTCAATGCCTGCGGCTCTCAAGCCGCGCACAACCGCACGAGCGGACTTTGCGCTATCGGGTGAATCGCCGTGGAGGCAGATAGTCTGCGCCTTTACGAGAAGTTCGGAACCATCAGTAGCAAACGCCCGCCCGTGAAGCGCAATACCGACAGCTTGTGCAACCACTTCTCCGGTGGAGTGCATGAGCGCATCAGGTCGTGAGCGAGGTGTAAGCGTACCGTCCGGCTGATAGCTTCGGTCGGCAAAGGCTTCATGCGCTGTGCGGAGACGGAGCTTTTCGCCCGCTGCTGTCAGAGCGCTCGCAGCCAAGCCAACGAGAATGAGCTTTGCGTCGAAATCCTTCACTGCTTGGGCAAAGGCTTCTGAAAGTTCGCTATTGGCAGCGAGCATATTGTAGAGCGCACCGTGGGGCTTCACATGAATCATCGAACCGCACGCAGCCCGCGCAAAACCATCCAGAGCGCCAATTTGATAGAGCGTAAGGTCGTACACTTCTTGCGCTGAAACGTGCATCGTTCGTCTTCCAAAACCTGCTAAATCCGGCAGTCCGGGGTGAGCACCGATGGCAACGCCATTCTCAACGGCAAGGCGGACTGTGCGGCGCATCACAGCAGCATCGCCACCATGAAAACCACAGGCGATATTAACGGACGTTGCCAGCTTCAAGAGTGCATCATCGTTACCAATGGAGTACACGCCAAAGCCCTCTCCGACATCACAATTAAGGTCAATGCAGGGTTTGGTGCTAAGATTCGTCATTCTTT
>JANYDO010000051.1 GCA_025363605.1 Candidatus Kapaibacterium sp. | reverse complement strand
CAGGTCAATCATAGCGTTGCATTTTCGACGTTGCGGAGGGATGTCATGGAGGTAGTCCTTTCACCCGCGCATTCCACCGAGGAACTCTTGGCGCAACTGACCATTTTATTCTTGCAAACACCCGTTCCCAGACGACCGAACAGGAGCTTGCCGCGCAAGAAACCAACGCCCACACAACAAGTTCGATTCTACAAATACACCCGCAAACCCGCTTCTTAGCTTGGTTATGGGCTTAACTTAATGACATTGGGCTTCAATATAGTTCCCTCGCTCGTTTTCATTATTCGTAAACAAAATATGGTCGTGTCGCCACGCGAACGCACGGTTGAGGTGTTGGAAGAACTCTGCGGCGTGTCGCTTTCCAACGGAACACTCGGGCAATATGCTTGCCCGCGCCTTTGCCACTACCGAGGAAACCAACATGGCAATCAAAGAACGCTTGTGCGAAGCGGGCGAACTGTTTGCCGACGAGACTGGAGCGCGGATACACGGGAAAACACAATGGATTCATGTTGCCGCCACCGACAAGCTCACGTACTATCCAGCATTCATCGAGGCAACGAGGCTCATGCTGAAACGAGTATCCTCTCGGCTTGTGCTGCCAGCGGGCAAACTGCACAACAAAAGGGCGTATCAAACAAAGCGAGGAGTGATTGCTCGCCGAATGCCTCGGCGACCACAAAGCAGACATCCTCCGCTTTGCCACCGACCCGTGCGCTCGCTTCGACAACAACCAAGCCGAACGAGATCTACGCATGATAAAAGTGCAGCAAAAAATCTCCGGCTCGTTCCGTTCCATGGACGGGGCGAAGGTCTTTTGCCGCATCAATGGCTTTTGTTCGACCGTCTGCAAGAATGCCGCCAATATCGTGGATACCTTGGTCGATGCGTTTAATGGCTATGATTTTTCCTTCTCGTCAGGATGACCTGACTAGTTACAAAGCGAATATTATTGCCTCTTATTCTTCTTTTTTCTGCGAACGGAAATACCAATATAGCGGCAGCCCCATTGCCGTCAACACCAGTCCTAATGCGGAGTTCACCACAGGCGAGGCGCCTAAACGGTATGCTGAAATGTCATTCACAACCGTAACGACCAGAAAAATACAAGCAAAAACAACGAACACCGCCGGAACAAACGGATACCCCCACACCTTGTATGGACGCGGCGTATCGGGCATTTTACGGCGAAGTACAAATACGCCTGCGGCTCCCAAAGCGTAAAAAAGCCAACTCACAAATATCAACATATCGGTCAGCATATCGAACGAACCGCTTAGGACGAGGACGCTCGACCACACAGCCTGCACGAGCAGTGCCCGTGCGGGTGTTTGAGTACGAGAATTGATAACGCCTACCGAGCGAAAAAACATTTTCTCCCGTGCCATAGCGTAGTAAAGACGCGCTCCGGCAAGAATATTTCCATTGGTTGTGCCGAAAGTGGAAATCATCACAGCAATCGCAATAAATGCACCACCTATGCTGCCAAGCGCCACTGTTGCTGCTTCGGAGGCAACAAGTGGTGACGCGGCAATGCGTTCTATGGGCAGAATGTAGAGATAGGCAACATTGATAAGCACATAGACTCCGATAACTGTTACCATACCCAGCAGCAGCGCTCGCGGAATCGTGCGTTGCGGTTCTTTGACCTCGCCGGCAATGTAGGTGATGTTATTCCAGCCGTCGTATGCCCAAAAAGCACCGGATGTCGCCATAGCAATCGCTGCTAAAAGTGCGAAACCTGTGGGAATGCCGCTTGGAGCATTATGCGTGAAATGTGCAAAATTTCCCGACGGCGCGACAAACACCGCGCCGACAAGCGCTCCAATGGCAAGCACTTTCATTACGGTAAACACATTTTGAACCGTGCCACCCGCACGAACACTCACATAATTCACGGCAGTCAGCACCACGATGACCAGAATTGTCAGCGCTTTTACTCCCATATTGGCAAGCGGCGTGATGCTCCCGATATACGGCAGTATCAGAACAAAAGAACGCTCGAATTCTGCGGAGAAACGCGGCAGCGCCACGAAAAACCGCGCATACTCAGCAAAAACGTACGCGATAGATGCCAAGCCGCCTGTGAAGGTGACAGCAAACACCGACCACCCGTAAAGAAACGCGACTAATTCGCCATACATACGCTGAAAATACACGTATTGACCACCAGTTTCCGTTATCATGCCCGCAATTTCAGCATTGGTCAGTGCGCCAAAGAGGGTGATGATGCCCGCTAGCACCCATACGCCCAATAAAAGCAAGGGCGAGCCAAGCTGTAATGCCATCAACGCGGGCTTCATAAATACGCCGGAGCCTATGACTGCCCCAACAATGAGCGTAATTGTGCTAAAAAGTCCAAGTGAGCGGACAAATGTTGCCGATTGTGTTGCGGGTTCTGTTGTTACGATGGGTTTTTCAGACATCAGCGTTCCCGTTCTCATCGCTCATGCACTCGGCAATAAGTCGGTGAAAGTGATGCGTACCCGTTTCGCGTTTGGGTGAATAGCGCCCGCGCGAGTAAAAACGAGAGCGTATGCCGCGCTGCACTTGCTCGACGATTGCTTCATCTTCGCGCTCCACGCGGTCAAGCCCCGCACCCGCGCCGCTCTCACGCTTGGAAGAATCCCAAACGTAGGTCAAAAAAGAAACCTTCGTGCGTTCTATGCCAAGCGGTCGCACGATGTTGACGGAAAGTCCCCACGGATAAAAATTGAACATCATATTCGGAAAAATCCAAAAATAATATGCGGCAATATTTTCGCGCAGTGGCGTGTGGAAATCAGGCGAATCGGGTGGCAAGTCGAAACAATGTTCTCCACCTTTAGCAATACCGAGTTGCAGATTTGAGTAGCGGAAGAGTTCCGTCGTGTAATTTCCGTAATCAAGCGTCTCGTTCAAACTTTGGTGGACGTAAGGAATATGAAATCCTTCCAAATAATTCTCGCAATACAGCGCCCAGTGCGCCTGCACGAGATAATCCCGCGAAAGTGACGGTTCAAAAACAAATTCCTCCAGTGGTAGCCAGCCAATGCGCCGCGTCATGTCGGCAAACACGCTTTCGGCGGGGGCTGCGGGGCGAAGTGAGGCAAAGAGAAATTGCTGCCATTGGTGCAGCGGCACACGATGGAGATTATCCGCTTCGGACGGAAAACTCTCCACACCTTCAAATTCCGGCATATACTGAAATGTGCCGTCCAGACCAAAACGCCGCCCGTGGTAGCGGCACTTGATGTTTTGAGCAATGCAAGCGCTTTCCACCAAAATATTGCCCCGATGGGTGCATACGTTCGAGAAGCAGCCAAGCGCGTCGGTTTTATCACGGGAAAGTAAGAGCGGCTCGTCCAGAAAGCCCTCCAAGAGCGTGACAGGAAGCAGTTGTGCAGGAACGTTCACGCGCTCCGTGTCGCCCAAAAACTGCCACGACGAAGCAAAGATGAGCTCTTTGGAACGCTGATAGAGTTCGGCACTTGTATAAAATTCCGTTGGAAGCGTGTGGGCACGGGTTATATCGGGATGAATATGGAGGTTGGGCATAAGTAGTATTCAGGGTTAAAGGGGGTAACAAATCATCTATCAAATTAATGACAAGTTCGCCGGTGTACTTACATCAGCGGGCTTTGTTGTTTTCGTGCCGCATCCAGAAGCCGCACCAATGCTTGCACATCCTCTGCTTGCGTCCCGTAATGCGTGATGCACGCCCGCAAGACTGTCTGCCCATTCAGAAGCGTTGTCGAAAGCCATGCCTCGCCACCACGCACGATGTTACGCACCACAGCCTTCAAGAATTCCGGCTCAGAGCCGTTTGGTAACGTTTCGTCCACAAAGCACACGACGGGAAGCGGCGTGTCATTCACGATTTTCCAGCCTGCCCTCTGTAAATCGCTCCGTAGCAAATTTCCCATTGCCGTTTGGTGGCGAATCGTCGTTGCGTATCCATCCCAACCCGCCACGGCAAGCGTCAGAAACACCTTCAAGCCAATAAAACGGCGCGACCACTGCATCGAATGAACAAACGGGTCGGTCACATCCAATCCTTCGGCATCAAGCGGCATATACGCCGTCGCAATCCCGCACGTCTCCTGCAAAATCGCGCTGTGCCGCGTGAGATATATACCCGCCGCCATCGGCACGGACAAAAACTTGTGCGCATCGAATGTGATAGAATCTGCTTTCTCCACACCCGCAAGTAATGGCGCGAGTTCCGGCACTAACGCCGCTCCACCGCCCCATGCTGCGTCCACGTGGAACCACATTCCATATTCGCGGGCAACGGCTTCCAGCTCGGAAATTGGGTCAATCGCGCCCGCGCTGGTTGTTCCGGCAGTGGCGACGAGCATAGTCGGAACCATCTCAAGGGGTATAAGGTCTATTTCAATGTTCCTTCGTAGTTCAGCAATATTCATTTTCAAATTCTTATCGGTAGAAATCTGCCGTACCGCATTTGTCCCCAATCCGCAGAACCGCGCAGCTTTGACAAAAGAATGATGTGCCTGTGCGGACACATAGATGGCGGGCTTCATATTTGCTCCGAAGAGACCTTCTTCCGCAAATTGTGGATACCTACTCACAAGCGCCGTCAGAAGCGCTGTATGATTCGCCTCTGCGCCGCCGCTTGTGAATATGCCGTCGGTTTTGTGCGGGTTGTAGCCAAATTTTTCGCCAAAACTCCGAATGAGATGCACTTCAATTTCCGCCGCAAAAGGGCTGTGGCTCCACGCCGCCATTTGAGGATTAAAGCCCGCCACGAGCGCATCTGCCACAACGCCCATTTGTGCCGGAGCGGGATTGAACAGTCCGAAGTAGCGCGGGTGCGGTGTGTGGACGTGATGAGTAGTTAAACCCTCCACCGCAAAGCGCACAGCATCAAGCGGCTCGGAAGGCGTATTGAAGCTGTATGCTGCAATACTACTCCGTAGGCGTTCCAGCATTGTTTGACTAAGTTCCGGCGCAACCCGCATTGTAGCTATGGTTTGCGTATAATGTTCGATGGCTTCGTGCGTAACGCGGGCAAGTTCTGTGCGGATTTCGGGCGTGAGAGCAAGCGTCAAAGCGGGATTTTGTGCGGTACTCATAGAAATTGCTGATAATATTGCTGATAATGGAGAAATTGTGTTGGGTAGTGGTCAGACTACAACGGCGCAAAACAACGCATAGCCGACGACGGAACACCGTGCAAGCCTACTTCGAGGGATTTTCCTTTTTCCAAAAGTGGCTCACTACGCGGAATTGTTTGCTCAAGCAGTATTGTTTGCTCAAGATGCTGCCACACTCGCACTGATTCTTGTACGGCGCTGTCAAATAGTTCTTGTAAGCTCGTGTCATATTTCTCGCCGGAAACGGGATGACGATAATACAGTCGGGCATGAACATTCTGTACATTCCAAGAATTTTGCTCAGAATATCGTAAGCCCAGATATGACCACAACTCGGCAGAAAGAGCTTTTCGCAGAAGTGACGGAAAATGACGCTCCACACCGTCCAGAAGAGCATTGAGCGCGGTGTTTGCCAAGAGCGGACGCAAGCTCCCAAGCGTCATGTAACCTTGCCAATAATCGTGGGCTTGAATCTGATAGCCCGCCCGACGCTGTGCTACGGCAAGATGCGTCAGAACTAGCATCAAATCTTGCTTGGTACGGTGAATATCCTTGCTCAGTGATACGTTGTCAGGCTTTACGGACAGCGAACGGCAGAACGCAAGGTCAATGGCGGATTCCAGCGCACGGTGATTGTGCCATGCCTCAAAGTGCGTACGCTTCTCAAGAAAATTTCCCGCCGTGTAGTAAATGTACGGATGAAAAATAACGTCCGCGCAAATATGCGTTACCGCGCCCAAAAGAAATGAGCGCAAAGCCGCATTGTTACTGTTGTGCATATTCCCTTCCGCCAAATCCCGCAATAGTCCGAACGTATCTTCGCCTGCCGAACCATGCAGCGTGTTTGCAAGAGCCGTGCAGCGAGCATCGTTCCCCAAACGCACGTAATACAGAACGTCGTGGACAATCGCTCCCAAACGAAGCAATTCCGGATGCTCCACACGCAAGGAAATACGCCGTCCGACTTCCTCAGCAATGAGCCAGTGCGTTATTTCTTTCGGCACTTTCCGCCTCGCAGTCTGGTAGTATTGCGTGAAAAAATCTGTGTCAAGTTATTATTGCGCAACAATCATCCCCGAGCTTGCCGGAGCAAGCAATCGTGCGGATGCTTTGCCAATCGGTAGGACGGGCGAAACCTTTGCGCCATCGGCAATCACGTTCCATTCGCCTTCGGGAAGCGCTATTTCAATGCCTTTGTCGGTGTTGCCGTTCAGCACAACAACGAAGTTTTTTGGTTGCCCTTTCACAGCGCTGTTATTGCGGATGCGGAAAGCAATCGCGTGGTCGTCGCCCGTCGAGAGAAACTCAATGTCCTGCTTTGTTGCGCTCCCGAAGGCATTCGGGAAGACGCGCCGAAGCGCAATCAACCCCTTGTAGTAGTTCAGCAAATCTTTGTTTGCCAGCGCCTGATAATAGTTGATGTAGTTTGTTGCGTCGTCTCTGTTGTAGCTGTTGCGGTCTATCATGCCGACGCGCTTTTCGAGCGGTGTGGAAGGCGCAATAACCTTGCTCCGTGCATATTCTTGTCCCGAATGAAGCATAATGGGACCTTGCGAAGCAAAAAGGAACATCGCCGCGAGCTTATTCAGTGTTAGTTGGCGAGACGTGAGTTTGGCGTGTTTGTTGGGGTCTTTGATGACGGTGTTCATCGTGCAATCGCCCAGCGCAAGCCGTATGAAGTCGCCCATCGTCTCGTCGTCGTGGGATTCCAGATAGTTCACACTATGTTCTTTTTGCACAAACAGCCCGCCGTCTTCGCGGAGTGTACCGGTGATAAAGGCTTGTTCGGTGCGCTGCGTATTGCGTCCCTGATGCTTGCCGAAGATAAATCCTAAGCCGTCTTTGGGGTTTTGCCCTTTCACTCCATTGCGGATTTGGTCGTTCCATGCCGCCCAGCCAATATCACTGAATTTGTCGGGCCCGTACTTGTTTCCGCCCCACGGCTCGGCAACGAGAATCACATTCGGGTTGATTTTCCGCGCCTCGCGGAGGATTTCTTCGCACGTCTCGCGGTCAATCATCGTGGCGAGGTCGAAGCGAAAACCGTCCACATGGTACTCGGTCATCCAATACTTGACGCTTTCCACAATAAGCCGCCGCGCCATCCGGCGTTCGGTCTTGAAGTCGTTGCCGCAATACGATGTGTTGATGTAATTCCCCTCGCTGTCGGTGCGGAAGTAGTAGTATTTATCAATGTATTTGAACGAGTTCGCATCAAAATCCGAGACGTGATTATAGACCACATCCATAATCACCGCAATCTTCTCACGGTGCAGCGCCCGCACGAGGTCTTTCAGTTCCGTGACAGCGCGTCCGTCCCTGCCGCACCATTTGCCGGAAGCCAAAGACGAGCCGCTTGCGTAGTACGATTCCGGCGCAAAATAAAAGCTGGTCATATAGCCCCAGTGATTGCGCTCTTGCGGGTTGCCGTCATTGAAAACGCGGAATTTTGCAATGGTGGAACTATCGCGGTACGGCAATTCCAGATTAGCAAATTCGTGGAGTGGCAGAAACTCGACCGCATTTACGCCCAAATCTTTCAAATACCGCAGACCGCCAGTCTTCCCTGGCTGCATGAGACCTTTGTACGAACCTTTTTCTTTTACGCCCGAGGTCTTGTGCGCCGTCATATCGCGCAGGTGTGCTTCATAGACGACAAGTGTGTTGTGGTTTGCCGGAATGACGTACTGGTCGCCTTTCCAGTCATATTTGGTGTCTGCTTTCGGGTCGAGAATAAGCGTCCGTGCTTCATGGCGAAAGGTGTTTTTGGTAACAACAGCACGAGAATACGGGTCGGCAATGAGCATTGTTTCGTCAAACGCCTCACCCCGTGCCTTTCCGCCCGCTACCCGATACGCATAATACGTGCCGATAAGCTCTTGTGCGGGCTTTGTCTCAGTATGTTCCCATGTACCGTCGCTGTTTTTCTGCATCGCAATCGTGCGCCCTTCCGTGTCGTCATGTTTTTTGAGCAGAACGAGCGATATGGCGCTTGCACGTGGAGCGAAAAGGCGAAATGTCGTGGCATTCTCGCCAAGCAAGCATCCGAGCGGTTTGTCGGAATACAGTGCGTCAAGTTCGGCGGAATGAGGTTGAGCAAACGTGCTTTTAGGCGAACCAAGAAAAGCACACGCGGCAAGCACGAATGCGGCGAAGACGGTAGAAATACGCATCATAGAACACACAAAAAAGGTGATGAGTAACATTGAGGACTTTCGCAAACAAACTGGAGTGCGAACGGGAGTTCGCATTAATACTGACTTCGCCTTGTCAACCGAACTTCCGTTCGGACTCCAAAAGAGTATCTTTGCGAAAGTCCTAACATTGATAATTTTCATAACAAAAGTGGTGCTTTACGTAATAGGCGCAAGGTTCTCCGCCACATCCGTGCGATACGCATTCAGCGCAGGCAAAAGCGCCACCAGCGCCGTGAGCGCCAGCACACCCGCCAGCAACGGCGCATCGAAGCTGTACCACAGTGCAAAATCCAGTTTTGCGCCGAGCTGCTGTTGCAGTGCGGATTTGGCGAGGTTCAGTCCAATGCGCGAAAGCACCAGCCCCGCAACACTGCCCACAAAGCCGATGATAACTGCTTCGGCAAGCATCAGTCCCACAATAGAGCGTCTGTGCGCACCCAGCGACCGCAAAATTGCAATCTCTCGCCGACGCTCGTTGAGCGAAGTGTACATCGCGACCACGATAGAAACTGCACCAACGATAATGACCAAATACGAAATGCCGAGCAAAATACCGTTTACGTTGCCCACGATTTGGAACAAGCCCATAATCTCACGAATCGGCATGGCTGCTTGTGCTGATGTGCCGTCGTTCACGCTGCGTGTGAAGCTGTCGTAAAAAACGGGGCTTTTGAGTTTCACGGCAAGCGCTGTCACGGTCGTGAAGTCCGGTGGAATCGTGTGTTCGTGGTGTTCTGCGGAATGTTTGGCTTGTGCTTCATCGTTCGCTTCAGATTTTTTCTCGCCATTAGCTGTGGCAAGTGCTTGTTCGGCGGCTTCCCGTGCATCTTCGTACTCGTCATAATGCGTGTCCCAGACGGTTCGCATCGTCATATACACACCTTTGTCAACGGCAGTGCCGGTGGCAGCAAGCGTCCCCACGATAGGCATTTTCCCGTGATCGTGTGCGCCTTGTTCGTTTGTTTCCAAGCCGTGCCGGACGGTGATAGAATCGCCTGTTTTAAGGCGAAGATTCTGTGCGACTTCTGCGCCAAGCACTGCTTCAAAATCGCCTGCAAACGGCTTTCCGTCTGCCATGCCGATTTGCAAGCCTTTCCGATATTCAAACTTCGTAAAAAAATCTGCCGTCGTGCCAATGACCTTAAAGCCGCCGACATTATCGCCAAAGACCATCGGAAGGCTTGATTTCACGCGCTTGTCTGCCTGTATGCGTTCGCAATCGGCAAGCGGAAAATTTCCCACCGGAGCGCCAACATGATAGAGCGTGTTCAGCACAAGCTGAAGCGGGCTACCCTTCGCACCAACAATAATCTCAAAGCCCGTGTCCTTCTGCGAAAACGACCGTTCCGCCTCAACACGCAAAGTGAGAATAGCGGCGGTAAGCGCCACGCCAACAGCAACCGAAAGAGCCGTAAGCGCGGTCGCAATGGCTCGCTGCTGCAAAAAACGAAGAAGGAGTTTGAAAATGTTCATGAAGTACCAATTAAGGATTAGTTTTACTTTGGCAAGTTGACCACTAGGGTGTATAGAATCTAGCTACCCTGTTATTCCCGCGTAGGCGGGAATCCGGCACAACAAGCCGCGAAGCAACCATTTTCGTTGGTGAACGTAGCGGAAAGCATTACGCGGCACTGGATTCTTGGGCAACCGAAGACGGTTTCGGGAATGACAAACCCTAGCTTCCATACGACTTACAAGCTAACTTGCCAAAGATAAATTAGGTGCGAATATGTTGGTAATTTTGTAACTAAGGAACACCAACAAAATAAGTGAATAAAGTTCTTCGGCTTCGGTGGCACAGACATTCTTGTCTGTGAAGTTTGAAGCGATTTCTGAGCACGGCGCTCAAGGGACTACGCAGGCAAGAATGCCTGTGCCACCAAAGAAAATTTGACATCTTATTCTTTTGCCATTCCTAAGTTCGTTGTCAATAATTTTTCGGTAAAATCTTGCGAACAAGGCTGCATATTGCTTTGTTTCTCATACCGAATTACTGTTGTTCAAGAATTTAGAAAACAGACTCTTGTTTCGCAATTCAAGTTTTCATCTATCGCAAGAAAATACTATGCTCCTCGTCGCCTCCGATGTCAGCTCTGTTTCCGATGGAAATGGCAATACCACTGCTGTTCTCGTGCCAATTCACGTTTGGCGGGCGATGAAGCAAGACAGTATCAACGAAACAAAGCGACCGTTGACAAATGAACTTAACGAGATTGAAAGAAGAACAATGATCCGATAACACACGTTTGGCACAATGGTGGCTGACGTGCAAAATTGACGGTTCGATCTCAATTTTGTATTTATACAGATTGGACAATTCAACCCTCCGAAACCTCTACGCAAAAGCCCGAAAACCGTTACCAATCAGTGCATATAACTTTGAATTCAAGCCTTTTAGTTGTCTTCAGTCCGGTAGAATTTTCTCGCCTTTTTCGTTGTACCGATAGAAACCTTCACCTGTTTTTTTGCCCCACAGCCCCGCGTCCACATACTCTTTTTGCAAGAGTGCAGGTGCGAAGCGGGGTTCGCGGAAGTATTGTTCCCAGACGGACATCGTGACGGCAAAATTGACATCCACACCGATAAGGTCAACAAGCTCAAAAGGTCCCATCTTGAAGCCCGCAGAGCGCATGAGTGCGTCAACCTGTGGAGTCGTCGCGCCACCTTCCATGACGATACGCATTGCTTCCAAGTAGTAATTCCGTGCAACGCGGTTGACGATAAATCCCGGCACATCTTTCGCTTCCACCGCCGTTTTGCCAAGTTTTTCGGCAAAGGCGTTCATTGCGTCAATCGTCGCCGGAGCAGTCTTCATGCCGCAAATCACTTCCACGAGTTTCATAATGTGGGCAGGATTAAAAAAGTGCAAGCCCACAAACCGCTCCGGATGGCGCAACTTCGCAGCAAGAGCCGTGATGGCAATGGATGACGTGTTTGTCGCAATAATTGCCGTTTCGGGCAGAATATCTTCCAATGCCGCATAAAGACTATTCTTTGCGGTCGCCTCTTCGATGATGGCTTCGATAACAATATCACAATCCTTGAGTGCGTCCAGCGCTGCCGTCACGGAAAAGCGCCCGTGTGCTGCTTCTGCCGCTTCAGCAGACGTAATGCCTTTTTGAACAGCTTTTGCCGTCATTTCCTGAATGAATGCCGCCGCCCGCACTCGTGCAGCTTCAAAGCTATCGTACACAATAACCGTACAACCCGCTTGCAAACACGTCTGCGCAATTCCAGCGCCCATCGTGCCCGCTCCGCAAATGCCAATCGTCATAGTTTTGCCTTGAAAAGTAGTAAAGAGAATTTACAAAAAAGCCGCCGTGAAGGCTTCCGGCAAGAGTTCTTTCATCGTGAAGCGCTTCTCTGCGCCGCGTGGGTTCACTAGCACCACAAGCGCATCCGGCGCGAAATCGTACAAAAGCTGCCTGCACGCGCCGCAGGGAGGCGTGAGTTCGTCGGTATCGGCAGCGACAGCCACAGCCAAAAATCGCTTTTTTCCATGCGCCACAGCCGAGACCAATGCTGTGCGTTCGGCACAAATCGTGAGTCCGTAGCTGCTGCACTCTACGTTGCAGCCGATGTGCAGCGATTCATCGTCGGCAATCAGCGCCGCACCAACAAGAAAATGCGAAAAAGGCGCATGAGCATTGAGGCGCGTTTCCAGTGCACTGAGCTTTGCTTGCTTGAGAAGCTGCGTGTAGTGCGCAAGCGGCTTCGGGAGGCGTTCGGCAAAAGCGTTGATGCTTGTAAATACGGCATCGTCTGTATTATTGCCATCGTGCTTGCCGTGCAAGGCAAAAGCACTTTCGGCATAAAAGCCGGCAGCAAGCGTATCCTGAACATTCAAAAATGCTTCAGCAGTGTGGAGAAAGTGTTGAGGCGTATTCATGGGTCTTGAAGTCAAGATGATAAAATTTATGCTCGGTATAAAATTCGCCGCACATCCAGCGCAAGCGTTGTCAGAATCAGCGTTACATTGATGTTTCGGCGAAGGCGCTCTATTGCTTGTTCGATGGCACGTGCTGCTGCATCCAGATTACCGCTCACACCAAAGCGCCCCACAAAGCGCTTCAAATCCTCGATTTGATCTATGTTGATAATCGTGTCTTCGCGCTCGGACACCGACAGCGCGTAGGCATCACGTATCCACGTCAGCAGCAGAATCAGCATTCGTTCCAGCTTCGTGCGGTCGCGGTCGCCGGAGCCTTTACCGACTAAGCCTTCCAATTCAAATGTAAACTTCAGCACAAAGCGTGGCGTGAGCATCAGGCGCAGCAAATTCACAATTTCTATGCGTAGTTGGCGTAAATCCTCGCCTAAAAGTTCGGTTGCTTTGGAATAGCTGCCGTCTGCCAAGCGAGCAACGAGGCGGGCTTCTTCAAGCGGAATGCTGTGCTGCGCGACGAGCGCATGGGCAATATCTTCGTCGAAAAGCGCATCGCAGCGTATTTGCTGGCAGCGCGAGAGAATGGTTGAAAGAAGCTGTTCGCGCCGCGAGGTGGTCAGAATAATTGTTACCTGCGACGTTGGTTCTTCCAGCGTTTTCAGGAAAGCGTTTGCAGCTTCTTGATTCATCGAATCGGCTTCGGAGATAATTACAAAGCGTCGTCCGGGCTGCGAGGAACTCATCGAAATTTGCTTTTTCACTTCGCGGATAGATGCAATGCGGATTTGCGCTGCATTGGGAATCGCCATGTTGTGATAGGGATTCGTAGCTTTTATGCGCAGTTGCTCCTGTATAAGTTGAATTTGGTCGTCGGAAAGTTTCAAAATCGGCGAAACACCCATTGCACCGTCTTTCTCGCTTCCCGACGACGATTTTGCGGCTGGCAGCGAGAAGATAAATTGAATATTCGGGTGTTGTAAATGCGATGCCTGAAGGCAACTTTTGCACGTGTCGCAGGCTTCCAAGAGTCCATTTACGCCATTGCGCGGATGCTCACAGTTCATTACTTTGGCGAACTCCAGCGCCAGAGCGTCTTTGCCAATACCTTCCGCACCCCAAAAGCAGTAGGCATGAGCAATGCGCTTCTCGGCGATTGCCCGACCGAGAATATTTTTGACGCGCTGCTGCCCGATGATGTGCTGCCAAGCCATAGTCTGTGAGTGAGTTTGTACAACAATTTGTACCGCAAGCGTACTACAAGTGTACCGCAAGTGAACGCCCAAAATACGCCTTCTTTGCGTAAAAATTCAGTAAAAAGTGCGGTGCTTGGCGTATATTTGCAAGCAAAGACAGAAACAGCAAACTATTTACCAACGTATCTTGTTATACCGTTATGATTCATTCCATTGACCAACTGGGCCTCGCCGGAAAGCGTGTGCTCGTGCGTGTAGATTTCAACGTGCCACAAGACGACGCGGGCGCTATCACCGACGACATTCGCATCCGTGAATCACTCCCGACAATTCAAAAAATTGTGAGCGCGGGCGGTAAAGCAATCCTCATGTCGCATTTGGGTCGTCCGAAGGGCAAAGTTAATGCGAAATACTCGCTGAAACCTGTTGCAGTACGCCTTGCAGAACTTCTAGGACAGCCCGTCACGATGGCTCCCGATTGTATTGGTGACGAGGTGGACACGATTGTCTCGCAAATGAAGAATGGCGATGTGACGCTCCTCGAAAACGTTCGCTTTTACGCACAGGAAGAGGAAAACAATGAGGAATTTTCCCGCAAACTCGCTGCGCTTGGCGATGTGTATGTGAACGATGCTTTTGGCTCTGCGCACCGCGCCCACGCAAGTACGCACGGCGTGACGAAATTTATCCAGCAACGCGCTGCGGGCTATCTGATGCAAAAAGAACTCAAGTATTTGGGTGAAGCCGTGGCAAGTCCTGTTCGCCCTTTCACGGCGATTCTGGGCGGCTCGAAGATTTCCGGCAAAATTGACGTGATTACGAATCTGCTCGACAAGTGCGATACCATCTTGGTCGGCGGCGGAATGATTTTCACGTTCTTCAAAGCAATGGGCAAAGAGATTGGTGATTCGCTGGTGGAAGAAGACAAAATCGAACTTGCGAAGGAAATTATCGCTCAAGCAAAAGCAAAAAATATCAATTTTATGCTCCCGACTGATGCCGTCGTTGCCGATGCCTTTAGCAATGATGCTGCCCGCAAGACCGTCAGTATTGACGGTATCGAAAAAGGCTGGCGCGGGCTGGACATTGGCGCAGAATCTATCACTGCGTTCTCCAAAGCAATTACTTCCTCAAAAACGATTGTTTGGAATGGTCCGATGGGCGTCTTCGAGATGAGCAATTTTGCTGCCGGTACAAAAGCCATTGCCGAAGCACTCGCCGAAGCGACGAAGCACGGAGCAATTACGATTGTAGGCGGTGGCGATTCGGCAGCAGCGATTGAGCAGTTTGGTTTAGTCAAGTCCGTGAGCCACGTCTCCACGGGCGGCGGCGCATCGCTTGAGTTCTTGGAAGGGAAGGAACTGCCGGGCGTGGCGGCACTGGAAGTGTAAGGTCTCTTAAACAATCCGAAATCAAAATCATCATGCGGTTTTTCAGTATAGCGAAACGTCTTTTGACTCGTAAAAGCCAATCTGATTCTTATGTGGTCTGGAATGGTGTTGAAGAAATTTTGTACGTGGAACCAACCCATCACGACTGTATGGTCACATACGATAGTGGCTTAGTTTCTGTGCAAAATCTTCGTAAAAACCTTCTTAAAAAAGGTGATGTTGTACCAACTATCATCTTTGCTTGCCAAGCAGGAAAGCCTGCCTATAGCGTGACCTTACCAGATGGAACACAAAAAGATGTCTTTAACTCCCACTGGAATAAAATTATATCTGCTAACCCCAACATCATTTTCCGAGATGCTATAATTGCTGCTAATCAACGTATGATGGAAGAATTAGCACCTGATGGAAGAGAGCAACAAGCAGAAATTATTTGCCGGAAGGATGTTTTGGATAAATTGGTTTTTCTATCATCAATCTCAAGAAAAAAGCATTTTGTAATGAGTTTTGATATGTGTCGAACAGCGCATCCAGACCCAAGCAATGCAAAAATTGTTAATGATATTGATTGGTTATAACAATGGAAAATCAGAATAACGACAACACTAAATCGCCCCGCGAAATGTATTGGAACATGATGTTTCAACTCAAAGGGCAGTCCATTTATCTTGACAAGCGTTTACGGCGTTTAGAAACGTGGAACAACGCTTTGACAATAGCACTTTTGGTTGCCTCGTCTGGAAGTTTAAGTGGTTGGGGTGGTGTTTGGCAATACCTGAAGCAATTCGAGATATTGAAGGGGTTACCAGAGCAGTTTTTATCCAGCACATTTACTGTTGTATCACAAGTTGCTACAGTTGCCTATTTTGCCTTTAATTTTCCCAAGCGCTTAAAATCTGTTTCAGCACTGCGTAATTGAGTTGGATGAACTATTTTTGTAGGCTAAAACAGCGTGGTTCGACATTCTATCGGGTATAGTAGATGATAACGAAGTGTACAGGCGTTTGAGCGAGATTGAATCCCGCAAGAATCGCGCTATCAATCAATATTTTTCTGATTCTTCCATACCACCAAACAAGCGGTTCTTGAATTCAAGGTTAACGAAAATTGCCAATGATGAGGCATTCGATTTTTTCAACAATCATTTTTGAGGATGTAATTATGAAAACGACAGTCAAAACCGCCCCAAGCGGCAAAGTATATGAAGAAAAAGGCTTGCCGATTATGACAAATGTACCGCCTATGCCCAAATATACTCCTCCGCAAGTACGTGTACAGCAATCACCCTTGCCGCAGCTAACTCAAGAGACAACGCAAAATCCCTCTGCACAATCTGCATAGTCTCATGATGCTTTGGGAAAACACCACTCGAAAGTCGTAATACTGCGCTTTACAGAGTGCAAGCAATGATTCCATCTGTTTTGCGTCTTATCAAGTAACGGATATGACAATATTTCTCTTCGACAACTTTCCCTTTTTTGCTTCATGGCAAACTATTCTTTTCGAGCTTCATACGGTGGCGGTGGCGGCTTCTCGCTTTTTCCGCCCGTCATCAAAGCTCTGCTGATTACGAATGTTGTAGTTTTTGTTCTGCAATACGTCTTTCTCGGCTTTCTCACTATCGGCGGAGTATCGGTGCAGCGCTTTGTGATGGCATATTTTGCCCTGCAACCGCTTGAAACGGGTATGTTCTATCCGTGGCAACTTATTTCGTACCAGTTCATGCACGGCGGCTTGTGGCATTTGTTTTTCAATATGCTTGCACTCTGGATGTTTGGCTCGGAACTCGAATCCATCTGGGGTTCACGACGCTTCCTTACCTTTTACCTGCTTGCGGGTATTGGTGCGGGTTTGGCACAAATTGCCGTTACGTCGTTTTTTCCGAGTTATGGCGGTCCGACCGTGGGCGCATCGGGAGCAATTCAGGGCGTGATGATTGCCTTTGGCTTTATGTTTCCCGATAGACCAATTCTCATGTTCCCGATATTTTTTCCCATTCCGGCAAAAATTTTCGTGCTGCTTTGGATTGGTATTGACATCGTTTCGGGCTTGATGGGTAGCGATGGTGTGGCGCACTTCGCACACTTGGGCGGCGCACTCACAGGATATTTGCTTCTTCGTTTCGGCGACCAAGTAGGTATTTTCGGCTTTTTCGACAAAATTCGTGATATGCTCAGTGGCGGCGGAGGCGGGCGAAAGGTCTTCGGCACAAAGCGCAAAATCTACGACATCCGCGAAGCCGACAGCTATGGCAGCGCAGAGAAGCCCGAAATAGGCGTGTCGTCGTGGTTCCGCGCAAAAACAAGTTCCGACGGCAACCGTACCATCACGCAAGAAGACATAGACGCAATCCTAGACAAAATTGCAAAAACAGGTTACGCAAGCCTTTCGGAAGAAGAGAAGCGGATATTGATGGAAGCGAGTAAAAAATTGTGAAAACACTCATAGTCAGATTTTTTTACTTCTGTTCCTTGCTTGCCCTTCTCGTCAGCAGGACGAATGCACAAGCACTGTTGCCCCAAACCACCAGTATGCCGTTCAACTATGTCAGCACAAACGGCACTATCTACGGCACACTCGAAGAACCGCAGATGACGACAGGACAGCGAGTACCCGTAGTGTTGCTCATCGCAGGTTCCGGACCGACTGACCGCGATGGCAATAACACTATGGCTGGCTCGAATAATAGCCTCAAACTCCTTGCCGATGCGCTCGTAAAACGTGGTATAGCCGTTGTCCGCTACGACAAACGCGGCATAGCGGCAAGCGCAAAAGCTATGGTGAGCGAATCCGATTTGCGCTTCGAGACCTATATTGACGATGCAGTCGGAATTATTCGCCAGATACAATCAAATGCGCGATATTCGTCTGTTGCCATCGTTGGGCATAGCGAAGGTTCGCTTATTGGCATGGTAGCGGCGCAGAAAGCGGGCGTACAGGGCTTTGTATCGCTCGCAGGTGTGGGCTTTCCGGCGGGACAAATCTTGCGTAAACAGCTTGCGAAGCAGCTTCCGCCAAATGTGCTGCAAGAATGTGAAAAACTTTTGAGTGAACTTGAAGCCGGAAAAACTACCAGCACTCCGCCACCAATGATGCTTGCAAGCCTTTTCCGACCAAGTGTGCAGCCATACATGATTTCGTGGCTCCGCTACGACCCGCGCGAGGAAATCAAGCGCCTCAACTGCCCTGCGCTCATTCTGCAAGGCATGACTGATATACAGGTCAGCGTGGAAGACGCACAAAGCCTTGCTGCCGCTAATACGAAAGCATCCATGATTCTCGTCAATGGTATGAACCACGTGCTGAAGGCTGTTTCGGCGGATATGAAAGAGCAGGTTGCGTCGTATAGCAACCCGATGTTGCCTGTTGTTCCGGCACTTGTGGATGGCATTGCGAAATTTGTTTTAGCCCTTTCCAAGTAACAATTTGCTAAGTGCTAGCAGGTTTTGAATTCATCAAAGATGTGTTAAAAAAAATATGCCGCAAAAAATTCGAGAGCTTAAAGCACAACTCTTGCAAGCAGGATTCGACTGGCGAAATGGTAAAGGCAGCCATACCGTGTGGCATCATCCTAAACTGCCTCAGCCACTTGTTCTTTCCGGTAAAGACGGTAGCGATGCAAAACCTTATCAAGAAAAACTTGTACGAACAGCGATTGTTTTGACGAAAGGAACTAACTAAATGTCACATTACAGTATGCTCATTCAATGGTCTGACGAAGACAAGGCTTTTATTGTTTCCTTACCCGAATTTTCACACTGCAAAACGCATGGAGAAACATACGTTGAGGCAGTTCAGAATGGTCAGGATATGATTGAATCGCTTATTGAGTTTTACCAGCACGAGCGAAAAACTTTACCGCAACCACAAACTTTTACATTCTCTTGACACTCCCCATGCCTGAAGGCAGGGGATTCTTGGGCTACCCAGCTAACGCCGTTGTATATCTCCCAAGCTAACACGGTCTGCCCGACCGCTTGGCTGCTGTTAGGCAACCGATTGTTTGTTTCGTCGAA
>JANYDO010000050.1 GCA_025363605.1 Candidatus Kapaibacterium sp. | reverse complement strand
GTCTGTGCTACGGCATGGGAACTAGCTTCGGTGGCACAGACACTCTTGTCTGTGTTCCAAGAATCACTGTCCAGATGCTTAACTGAAATAACTGAAATAACGTTGTTTGATTCTGTCGGATATATAGCTACAAACAAGAATGGCAGCGCACGACGCACCAAATCAAGTTTGTAGCCATTTGTTCTTCTTGCCCGCTCTCGCGGAAATACTTGCGCAAACGCGAACAATTTTCCATATTCGCGGCACTTCCGCTTGCAGCGTAAGTAATGCCTTCTGCTTATTTTTGTAACATCTATTCAAATCTCGCATGAAATGGGATTCTTCACTCTATGACGGTCAGCACTCGTTTGTTTTCAATTTTGGTAAAGACCTCTTGGGGTTGCTCAATGCTCAAGCTGGTGAGCGCATCCTCGATCTCGGCTGCGGCACGGCGCACCTGACGCAGCAAATCGCTGAAACTGGCGCAATCACGGTCGGTATGGACGCTTCGGCGGAAATGCTTCAGGATGGACGGCGTTTGTATCCGACATTGCCACTTTATGAGGCGGACGCAGCAAATTTCTCCTTGGCGGATGTTGGCGCAGATGTGCCATTCGATGCGGTGTTCAGCAATGCTACGCTGCATTGGATTCCGAATGCGGAGGGCGTTGTACGAAGTGTACATTCGGTATTGAATTCGCAAGGTAGATTTATTGCGGAGTTTGGCGGCAAGGGCAATGTGGCGCTTATTCGTAAAGCAGCACGGGCGGCGCTCTTGGAACTCACGGTGCGCGATATTCCCGACACGTTCTATTTTCCTTCGCCTGCGGAATACGCCACGCTTTTGGAGAAAAACGGCTTTCGCGTGGAAGCACTATGGCATTTCGACCGCCCGACACCGCTTGAAGGTGCAGACGGAGCAGCGAATTGGCTACGGATGTTCGGCGGAGCGATATTTCACGGTGTTGACGACGATGTACGCGAAGCCGCTTGTGTGCGGGCGCAAGAACTCCTCACGTCGTCGCCTTTGCTGAATGATGGTGCTTGGCAAGCAGATTATGTGCGTTTGCGTGTTGTAGCGCGGAAAGTCGCATAACAGCTTGCTTTGCTGGCTATTGATTCCATCCGTCTGCTGATGTATTATCGCGTTACTACTTTCAATGCACGGTTTTTCTATATGATTGGATAGTGTTATGAAATATTTGGGACGTTCTTGGATGCTGTTTGTGATACTTGCTGCCTTCGGACGCATGAATGCGGAACCGTTGCCACAATCCACCGACAGCCTTCCGTCGCTTTTTACCGCACAAATGCTTGCTTCTTCTTCTGCAACGCTTTCCGACTTGTCGTGGCACTATTATGTCGGAGATAAGCGGGGAATAGAATGGGTGCTGCCCGATTTCGCAGATAGCAGTTGGAAGGTGGTGAAAGGTACGGGTTGGAATATGAAAGAGTTAACCGAGAAGGATTGGACGGGGTTTGGCTTGTTTCGTTTCCGTTTTCGCGTAGATTCTGCTGCATATTTGGAGGAGTTATGTCTGAGTCTTGCCCACCGAGGCGCGTCGGAAGTCTATTTAGATGGCAAGCGCATTGCTTCTTTCGGTACGCCTGCTGCTACGCGCGAAGCCGAGCAAACAATGCGTGCCTACGGTGAGCATTCGGTGATGCGCTTCCGCCTCGCCAAAACTGTCAATGATGAACACCTTATTGCGGTGCGTTATTCTGACTCGTGGGCATGGGAGCGGTTTCGGAGGTTTTTTGCCAGCCGCAACTTTGTTGGGTTTGATCTCAATTTGGTAACTGCAAGCAAACTCAGCAAAGAACTTCGCGGCGAGGAAATGTGGACGACGCTAATGATGTTGATTGTCGGCGGGATGGCGGTATTATGCCTCCTACACGTCAATCTGCTCATCTTCACGGGCGGACGTGAACACTTTTTGTATAGCTTGTTTACGGGCGGTATCGCGTGGCATTTTGCGACGCGTGTTTTGGAAAAATGGTTGGAGTACCACGTCGAATTACTGACGTGGATGCTGGCGTTTAACCAATATGTACTCGTGATGGCGTTCATCTCATGTGTAGGCTTTTTTTACGCGATATTTTCCACCAAACGTCCGATTGGTATTTGGTTCGTAGGCTTCTCGCCGGCAGTGGTATTTTGGGGTGGGAGTATGATTCCTTTTTTACGTGAGGGCAACCGCTCGTTTCTGCTCTTTATGGGGATTATCTTTTTCGATATTATGCGCATTGTTATTCGCGCTATCATTCGCAAGCAGAAAGGCGCATGGTTGCTGGGTGCGGGCGGACTTTTCTTTGCCCTGCTTCTGGGAGCACAAATACTGGCAGAAAACAACGTCATTTCGCTTCCGCTGGAGAAAATGGGCGGCATCTTGGTCGTTGGGAGTTTTTTCAGTATTCCTCTTGCCATGTCGGTCTTTCTCTCGCAGAAAATTGCTTCCACGAATGAAGAGCTGGCACAAAAACTTATCGAAGTACAAGAATTGACAGACAAAGCTATTGCCAAAGAGGTAGAACGCAAGGTATTGCAAGCCGATAACGAGCGCAAGACTGCCGAGCTGGAAGATGCGCGAAAGCTACAACTGTCCATGCTGCCCCAAATAATGCCAACGGTGCAGGGCTTAGATATTGCGATGTTCATGCAAACCGCAAGCGAGGTGGGCGGTGATTATTACGATTATTTCACCGGCTCGGACGGAACGCTGACCATTGCTATTGGCGACGCAACCGGACATGGCGTAAAAGCCGGAACGATGGTGGCTGCCACGAAAAGCCTCTTGGCAGCAATGGTGCAAGTACAGGACGAGAAAATAATCGGCTCCGCCTCTGATGTACTCAAGCCAACGTCGCCAATTCTGAAGCGGATGAATCTGCGCTCCATGTTCATGGCGCTGATGGTAGCCCGCATTAAAACGGATGCCGAAGGCGTGAAGGTCTTGATTGCAAATGCAGGAATGCCGTCGGCACTGGTCTATCGCGCTGCAAATGGAGGGCTGGTGGAAGAAATTTTGATGAAATCTATGCCGCTTGGCACAATGGCAAATTTTCCTTACGAAGAGCGCCATGTCACGCTTTCGCGGGGTGACGCGCTGATATTGATGAGCGACGGCTTCCCGGAACGCTTCAATAACGACGACGAAGTGCTTGGCTATGATGTCGCGCAAGCCGCTTGCGTCCACGTGGCGGGCATGACAGCGCACGAAATTATACGGCATTGTGTGAAAAAAGCCGAAGAATGGGCTGATGGTGCGCTTTTGAATGATGACATGACCTTTGTGGTGGTGCGTGTGGTATAAAACTTCTTTTTCTCTTTTCTTCAAACCGTATGAAATCATGCACAATCCCACTTCACGACCTTGAAGGCAGATGGCATATCGTTCTGTCCAATTTCCCGATGTGGCTAAAGGGCGACAAGACTAGCCCCAGCCTGAATTATGCCGTTGAAACAAAATGCGCAGTTACTGGCTTGCGAGATGAAGTTATTTCGCAAAAACGGGGTAAACCGCAATCTATCGTCGGCTTCGATACGCCGCTGGAGAGCACAAATACAAGGTTTCTTTGGCGCGGAAAAAGGCTGCTTTCGCTTTTGACAAGTCACTGGGAGATTGTGCATCTGGAAGCGCATTTGCAGTGGGCAATCATCCATTTTGAAAAAACACTTTTCACGCCGGAAGGATACGACGTTATTGCACGACGCAAGCAATTATCGCCGGAAATGCTGGCAGACATTCAGTCGGCATTGCGTGAATGTGGCATTACGGCTTCGCTACGGCAGATTGCGCAAGAGTAATATGCTTGGTCAGCAGATAGAGCGCTTGAGCAGCCGTACAGCCTCGTCAAAAAACAAGACGGGGCTTTTGTGTAGCCACATGAGAAATGGTATATTGCTGCTCGAAAACAAGCAGATTGAATGATAACTGCTCCAAAACGAACAATAATAATCTAGCATTGCCCCAAAGACCGCTCAATATCTATGCCCGATACCGACATCATTCTTACCGACCTCGCCCGTCTTGCTGCCTTCCCAACGCTTGCCTTGGATGATGCTTTTCTGGACGATACGCTGAAGCAATTCAGCAACGAATCCGTATTGCACTACGTCCAGACGATGAAGCGCGGGGGAGCGCCCGAAGCCGCGACGGAAGAGCTTCTTGTCGCTGCGGTGCGTGATTGCGTAGGAATTGCGCTTACTACCAAACTCATCATTGGTATTCCCGGCGACCCAAACAAAAAAATTATTGACTATGCACTCTGTGAAGGCGAAGACACGCTGGCAATAGAACTGAAGCCGCTTTTCAAGCGAGCCGGCAAAACGCGACAAACGCTTGTACCCAACGACCTCAAAAACGCCGACGGTAATCTTACGGACTACCGCGAACAGGTGATGAACTACTTGCAATACGCCGAATTTGTCGTGCTTTCCAATGCCCGCGAAGCCTACTTTTTCAGTCGCACCTCTGCGCAGTTGCAGTTCCAGCCCTTCGCTACGCGCTCTTTTGCTGACTTTGTGCGCTTTTTGGCGGCAAACAAAGCAAATATTTTTGATGCGCTGCGCCGTATGGAAGCTGAGAGCGACACGATAAACAGCAATCTGGACACGCTCTTTTTCGGGAGTTTAAAGCAGTGGGTGCGCGAGTTCAGAGAGCGCGTGAAATTTTCTGCCAAAGAGGACGACCCCGCCAAAAAATTCACCCGCGATGAAGCAATCGTGCTGCTTATCAACAAAATTGTTTTTATCAAAACTGCCGAAGATTACGGACTCATTCAGTTTCGCTATCTCGTCTCTGCCTACAAGCAACAACGCGGCTTCTGGCTCGGAAAGCGGAATGCAAAAATTTTCGAGGATTTTTTTCGTCAAGTCGAAGATTATTTTGAAATTTATTACAACACCGACCTTTTTGCCGAACATTTTTGGCATTACGTCGAGCAGTCTCCCGCCAATATTGAGAGCTTTCGGCGTGTCTTTGAGCAGGTATTGGGCGTGGACAAGTGGGATGCTTCCTTTGGTAACGGGCTTCTGCACTACAATTACCGCCAAATTGACGAGGATATTTTTGGCAAGGCGTACGAAACCTTCATTGCCGAAGAGCGCAAGGACTCCGGCATTTTCTACACGCCTGTCCCGCTTGCAAAGTACATGACGCGCCAAACAGTCGGCGAACTAATGCGCCCGCTCGTGGATGAGATAATCATTGCACTGGATAAAAACAATCCTGATGTCACGCGCGCCGAAGCGCTGCTTGCGGAATTGCAGCAAATACGCCTCATTGATACCACATCGGGGAGCGGTTCGTTTCTCATCAAAATTCTGCGCGATGTTTTTGCCGAATACGACCGCATCGAAGAAACCCTTGCGTGGACGCGGGATTTGGCACCGAATGTGCTGTTTTCCATGCCTGACGATGTCCGCCGCGTGAGTGAGTTTCGCACTGCTGTCTTCGATAATCGTTATGCGTTCGTCTCGCGTACCGTACTCCATCACGTCTGCGCTGCCGATATGGACGAGAGGGCGCTCGAAACCGCAAAAACGAACCTCTGGAAAGAGCTGCTCAAACTCCCCACGCCCAACGCGCCCCAAAGCTATCACGTCGGCACACTCCAAAAAGCAGGGCGTGACCATATTTTGCCGAACCTTGAACTCAATTTCATCTGCGGCGATATGTTGATTGATTTGCCCATCCAAACGCAATTGAATGTGCTGAGGCGCAGTCACACCTCTGAGATTGTACGCTTGCACGAGCTACGAAGCACGTACTTGCTCAATCCCTTCGACCTCGCGCCGGTGGAAGAAGCAAAGCGTATTCGCCAGACCCTGCATGAACACTTGCTCGGAGAGCTTCCCGAAGAAATGCGCGGTATTCTCAGCGAACTTGGTCGCAAGCCCGTTTTTGTTTGTGCAGAGTTTTTTTATGTGTGGTTCGGCGCGGACGGCGAGCCGCTTCCTGTGGAGAAACAGGGCTTTCATGCGGTGATTAGCAATCCGCCGTGGGAGGCATTGAAGCCTGTACGGAAGGAATTTGCCAAGCAAAACAAAGGCGATATGGATATTCTGAGCTTCAATAAATGGTTTGAACAAGAATTGAAGTGGGATGCGGATTTTAACAAACGATGGGATTTGTACACCAGATTTTATGCGATGTACACGGCTTTTTTACCGACGCGCTATCGGTATCAAGGCTCTGGCGATATGAATTTGTACAAGTTATTTATTGAGCGTGATTTGCAACTTCTTCGTCCGAATGGATATTTTACACTTTTGGTGCAATCAAGCATACAGTCGGATAAAGGTAGCGCCGAACTGAGGAAATATCTTATTCATGATAATACCTTGCTTGAAATTCTGTCGTTTGAAAATCGTGGTTATGAAGATTTCGACGAAAAAGAGCAGAAAATGAAATGGATGAAATTTTTCCCCGATGTCGATAATCGCATGAAATTTACGATTATTCGCGCTCGTAAAATGGTCAATCTTGATGCTGAACGCCGCTTCCAAGCACGGTTCTATATGCAGCACCCATCGGAAATGGAAGAGAAGCCGACGATTGAGTTTAATGTGGCGATGATAGAAAAGTTTTCACCCAAAAATTTCTCTATTATGGAATTTCGCACCGAGCGCGATTATGCTATCACGGCGAAGATTCGGAATAATTCACAGTTGCTCGAAGAGCAAGCTATTACGCTGCGTTCCGAATTTCATATGACGAGTGATAGTCATTTGTTCAACCGTAATGAGGACGGCAAACTGAGCAAAAAACTCTACACGCCGCTCTACGAGGGCAAGATGATTCATCAGTTCACGTCGTCTTTCGGCAAGGCGCAATATTGGCTGCCAATAAAAGATGCAAAAGCAGAATTGCGCCGCGTGGAAGAGCGTCGTGTAGCACGGTTGCTGGGACTGAAAGCGGAAACTGTTGCCCAAGCCGCACTCACACTGGACTGCGAGGCGTATCGCCTTGTCTGGCGCGATGTCGCTCGTTCGACAGATGAACGCACGTTTATCAGCACGATTCTTCCGCCGAACACGCTGACAAGCAATACGCTGAACTATATTGTACCGCACCGATATTCAACGAATGAAAACGACGATATCGTGCAAGACCGCATGAATGCTGAAGAATTACTGTGGTATTGTAGCTTGTTTAATTCGCTCACGATGAATTATTACGTCCGCAGTAAGGTTACGGCGCACTTGAATTTGTTCACCGTGTACGAAATACCAATCCATGATGCGGCACCTGCATTAAAACGTAGCATTGCCGAGCAAGGTTTCATGCTGCTTGCAGCAAACGCGCAAGGCAAAGAATTTGACGCACTCGGCGCGGAACTTGGCATAAGCGGAAGTTTCGCCATGCGCGGCAGCGAAGAAGCAATCATGCGCCGCGCAGGGCTGGAGGTGCAGATAGCACGCGACGTGTAC
>JANYDO010000025.1 GCA_025363605.1 Candidatus Kapaibacterium sp. | reverse complement strand
CCATGCTCTTCAGGCGCTCACCCGGCAATGGATCGACCTGATGGGGGCGATGAAGCAGGGTGAGATCGCGCACGGTGACTTGCAGCATGGGAACGTCATCGTCGCCAATGGTGTCCTGCGACTCATCGACTACGATGGGATGTACGTCCCGGCCCTCGCTGGCTCACTGAGCCATGAAGAGGGCCACCGCAACTATCAGCACCCGGCACGCACCGGTCACGATTTCAATCTGCAACTCGATAATTTTTCGGCGTGGGTCGTCTTTTGAGTCACCGATTTACGCTGTAATTCCTCGAAGGCAATCTGCTCATCGGGCTTGCGTTGAGGTACGAGATACACGATGTCGCCGTGCTTCTTGCGCAGTGTTTGCCATGTTTTAAGCGCATCGGCAAAATTGTCCGTCTCATGGATGATGCTGAACGTGCCGGCATCCACAACAAGTGGCTTCATATCGTGCGCAAAGGCGGTTGTGGTCAGAAGGTCTTTCATCGCAGCAAATTCATAGTTGGTGCTCAGAAAGTCCGTTTCGACGGTCGTATCGCCAAGGCGTATGCCCTCTACAACTTCTATTCTTACGTCACCTGTGCCATTACCCAAGATTCCAAGCGCTTTTGCAGCGCTATACGAAAGGTCAAGGATTCGTCCCTCAATGTACGGACCTCTATCGTTGACACGTACCAGTGTAGTTCTGTTGTTTTCGGTATTGGTAACGCGAATAACAGTTCCCAGTGGCAAAGTCAGATGGGCTGCCGTAAAGTCGTGCATATCGTAAATTTCACCGTTGGCTGTTCTGCGCCCATGAAAGCGCGGACCATACCACGAAGCGACACCGTGTTGCACAAGTGCAGATGTGGTGGCGATTGCGTCCGTCGTGGCGGTGGCTTTATCGGTAAAAAAAGTACGAATTTTTGCCTGTACGCCGAAGCTATACATTGCGCCAATACAAACGATAAGCACAAATACCGCAGCACGAGCAATACGCAAGGCACGGCGGGAGCGGTGAAGCACGAAAGAAAGAGTACGAAATATCATGAAAATTACATCCAAAGTTTTACAAACTAACGGTTGCAAAAGTACATCAAGAAAAAAGAGTACTCAATGACAAAACGATGAAAAGAAATTCATTTTCTCATTCATTTTGCTATGCTTATCATGGTTGACGTGTCAACTATCCCGCTATGACTTATGTTCAGACGCATTAGACAACTGGCAAAAAATGCTCAAAAAAGTTATCCACAAGTCCATATTTTGCAAAAGATAGGCGCAAAAAGCAAAATCTTGTACGCGAAGTGACGGAAAAATGCTAAGTTTGGGGCTGCCATAGAAGTTGACGTAGCAAATGCTCGAAACAGCTTCGGCGTAATTAAACGTTGTACCTGTATCCCCTTTTCATCTGTACCATTTTTGCCCGCCATGAAGATTACTGATGTTACGCTTCCTTTTTTACATTCCATCCCCTACAAACAACATTCTACCTTCAACGGCGCTACGATTAAGGGCGTACACTTCAAAGCGCTGAAAACTATCGTGGACGGGCGTGGCGATGTGATTGAGCTTTGGAGTCTGCCGTGGGTGGAGCGCGAAGGCGTGATTGTGCCACAGCACGTCTATCAGTCCGCAACCGATTACGGTGTCATCAAAGCATGGCATTTGCACGCTATTCATACCGACCAATTCACGGTCACGCGCGGAAAAATGCAGGTGGTTTGCGTGGATATTCGTGAGGAATCGCCAACATTGGGACACGTCAATTCGTTTATCATCGGCATACAGAATCCCGCAATGATACTCATTCCGCCCGGCGTGATGCACGGCTGGAAAGCACTCTCTCAACCCGAAACCATCGTTGTCAATCTTCAATCCCATCCCTACGACCCCGCGGATGAACTCAAGTTCGCGTGGGATGCCGTGTTGCAAGAGGTATGGGAGCCGAAGTTCGGATAAAAAACAGCTTCTTAATTTCTCAATTCAACATTCATCATTCATCATTCAAAAACTCAACATTTTCTGTATGAACACACTTCTTTTCGCAATGTCCTCCCCGCAAGGCGGCGACTCGACAAGCCAACTGCTTTCGACGGTCATTATGTTCGGCTCGGTTATCTTGATTTTCTACTTTATGATTCTGCGTCCCCAGAAAAATCGTGAGAACGAACATAAAAAACTCTTAGAAGCCATCAAGCAAGGTGATAAAATCGTAATGACCAATGGCATTCACGGCACGGTATCAAGTATTGAAGAAGATGTCGTGGTGGTGCAAATCGCCGATAACGTCCGCGTGCGCGTCAATCGCGTGGCAGTGGCAAATATTGTTCCCAAAGCAGAGAAATAATGTACGATAGAGTTGTAGTCCGCTTCAAAAGGCGGACTACAACGTTTCGGTTACTCACCATCACAAACCGCAAAATTCTTCGTTACCAGAGATGCCGTAAAGCCCCTGCCTTCAGGCATGGGGATATAAGGCATTTCGTCGCAGCCTGAGCGGTCGCGGTCTGCGCTGCTTTGAGCGCAGGGCGTGGCGCGACATAGCGCGACGAAGTTCTTTTGGTAGTCAG
>JANYDO010000561.1 GCA_025363605.1 Candidatus Kapaibacterium sp. | reverse complement strand
TTCTATTGCCATTATTCCAATAATCCGAAAAACCGGATGATTTTGTAAAAACGGCAATAGGAATCGTAAAAAAACAGACGCTTTATGACACAAATTGCTGCTTGAATTCACCATCTATTTCACGACGTGTAGAAGCAATGTTTGTCTTTCCTGCCCAACCACTAATCGGCATGAATACACACCTTGAGCCAAATTTTCTACCAAATAATGAAGCGTATGAATTCCCACAGAGCGCATTCCTTCTTCTATCGTAGCGATGCGTTCACCAAGCATGGAGAAAATGTCGAGGCGGACGGATTGTGCCGTTTGCAATGTATATCGCAGAAGCGCAGAATTGCTGGTGGGATTGGGAAACACCTCAAATGCGGCATCATTACTTGCTCGCACGCTGGTCGGTGTGAACATAAATTGCGAGCTGGAAAATCCTACGCCGCCCTGCGCAACCACAGCAACAGAGCCGCTTGCTCCCTGCCCAACGACTGCTTGAATTTGCGTGGGCGAAATCACCGTAAACGAGCGTACGGGGATGCCGCCAAAGGTCACACCAGTCACATTGTTAAAAAATGAGCCAAAGATATTGACAACCGTTCCGGCTCCACCAAAAGTAGGAGAGAAAAATGTGATAGCGGGCGGTGCGGTGAAAACAAATTGCTGTGTGGCGCTTGTAGCGCCGGTTTGAGTCGTAACGGTAATAGCACCACTGGAGCCGCTTCCAAGCGTAGCGATAATTTGCGAAGGACTACTGACGATAAAATTTTGTGCCGGAGTGCCGCCAAAACTAACTCCCGTAACATTGGTAAAATTTGTGCCGATGATATTAACGATTGTTCCCGTACCGCCCGTGGTGGGCGAGACAAATGTAATGACGGGCGGCGCGACAAAAGTAAACACCTGCTGTGACGATGAAGTACCGCCTTGCGTCGTAACGCTTACCGTCCCTGTCGCTCCATTAGCGCCAACAACTGCTGTCAACTGCGTTGGGCTTACTTGCGTAAAGGATTGTGCCGGAACGCCGCCAAACGCGACGCTGCGTGTGCTATCGAGATTATTGCCGACGATAGTGACAACAGTGCCTGCTGCGCCTGACTGCGGCGTGATAAAAAGCACATTCGGTGCCGGAACAAACGTGAATCGTAACGTAGAAGAGACCGAACCGACGGCAGTGGTCAATGTTATGACACCGCTTGCACCATTTCCAACGACGGCAGTAAGTTGGGTCGGGCTGTTAATCGTAAAGGAAGCCGGAGTGCCGCCAAACGAAACGCTACTCACGTTGCTAAGATTTGTACCGATGATAGTCACAACTGTTCCTGCACCACCCGTTTGAGGAGATACAAACAAAACCGATGGCTGCGCAATAAAGGTAAAGACTTGCGGAGCACTTGCCACAATTCCGCCAACGCTCAGATTTACCACTCCTGTTGCACCCTGTCCAACGACCGCAGAAACCTGGGTATCGCTCACGATGCGAAACGACTGTGCTTGTACACCACCAAACAAAACGGATTGCGTATTACCCAGATTTGTTCCGATAATTGTTATCGGTGTGCCAGCCGTACCGACACTTGGCGTGATGCTTGTGATAACAGGCTGCGCCTGCACTCCGGCAAAGGCGCGTAATTGTGTCGTACGCCCGCAGGCATCAGGGAGGGCAAACGTCGTTGCTGTCGTCACACCCGCCGGAGCGCCAAAAAAGCGTACAAACAGTCGTGCCTGAGCGTTTGGGGCAACAACAGCGGGAACAAGCGAATCAATGGCAAATGCTCCCGAAAAGAGCGGCGTACCGAAGGAAAGAGGCAGCGTACCAGTATTCTGCACGGTGATAATCGTCGTCGTCGGGGTATTGATGGCTACATTATTCAGCACAATATTCGTTGTTGAGAGGGTAAAGCCCGTAGAATCTCGCTGTGCTGCAAGAGAGACAGCATTGATGCCGCCGGAAGCATTGATAGCATTAGAGGCGAAAACAAGTGAAGCGTTGATAGCGCCGATACGGCTTGGGTTATAGGCTATTACGATTGCTTGCGTTACGCCGGGATTGATAAACACCGGTGTTATGGGCGAAATACTCGCGGGAGAAACGATGCTAAAGTCCGCATTTGTCGGGCTGACCGCCCCGCCGGAGAGAATGAGCGTTACCAGTCCCGTGTTTTGAATCACAACAGTCGTTGTTACGACGCCGGATGTACAGGTAAGCGCACCAAAATTCTGTGACGGCGGCGCTGTGAAAATTTGTGCCGATGCGGGCTTGAGAGCAAGCAAGCAGCATACGATAAGGCAACACAAACGGAAGCGAGTATTCATGGGGCAATCTGGGCGAAAATGATATGCAGTGTTTTACTAAACCAAGCAAGAAGTATGCCAGAGTTCAAAAAACGACAAACCCGCTTCCTATCTAACATTACGATAAGAAGCGGGCTTGGTTTAGAATACCCTATATTCAATCATGGAGCAATGATGCATTGCTCAGAGATTCGATCCTATCAAGACAAAAAGCTACTTTACGGCACGAACAGCAAAAACACTCCCCGGCATATTCAGAGCGAGTAAGGCAGAATCAATACCACGTCCTAACCATCGTAATGGACGAGGATAATAAAAATCCATTTGTCCAATTCGATTAAAATTGAGATAGGTAACGGACTTAAATTTCTCACTGCATTGTTTTACTGTCTGCGGACTATTACTACGGTAGAAAACAGGGTAATTTTCGTAACGATTTTCACCTCTTTGGCCGTGTAGCAGAGTCAAGTATAGGTCTTTTAGCCGTAACTTTTCAAATATCAGGGAAATATAAGGGAAATAATACTGTGCATCCATGGAGAAGCCCCAAAATATGCCACCCGGTCGCAAGACACTGTGCGCCTTATCCCAAAATATCCGTGGATCATCAAGATGTTCCAAGACCATTACACAAAAAGCAATGTCCACAGAATTTGGTTCAATGAAAGCCTCTTCAAACAAACATCGATGTGTTTCTGCAAAGAGAGGAGAAAGCTCTACGTTTGTATCAGGCTCTACGCCAATGTATCTTCCCGATGCTTGTGACAAAACGTACTGATCTTCTAGATTGTCGTCAAAACCACGCCCACAGCCGATATCAAGCACGGTTGGGTTTGCAAAACGCTGAATATCTGCCAATACTGCATCTCGGAAGATAGTACCCCGCCATTCGCCTTTGCGGAAACGTTCTTGATATGTGTCAAACGATAAATCCATGGTTTTACCTTTACGCTTTAATCTCTAACAAATTGAGACTTGACTTATGCCTCAATCTCATTCTGAAGCAATCTGTCTGCCACTTTTTTGTTCTGCGTATGCTTTATAGCGCTCAATTTCTGATGCTACGGCGTTCATCACGACGCTCATCACGAAGGCATCGTCAATGTAGCCTAAAATAGGTATGTAATCGGGCAGAAGGTCAATAGGGGAAATGAAATAGAGCAATCCGGCAATCACCATTGTTTTACTCGACCATGCCATCGCAAATTCTTTATCGCGGAGCATCGCGTAAAGCGTTTTTACTTTATTGAGCAGATTTTTGACGATGGGAAGGCGCTGATTGACAGAATCTAAAACCTTTGCTACCTTCTCCGGAAGCTCTTCCACAACAACTTTTTCGTCTTCGCGCGAAACGTTCTGAGCACGCTCAAAAAGTTCTTGCTCAAGGCGCTTTTGCTGCTCGGCGGAAATAGGCGTTTCTTTCATTGGTTCCATTGGTATTAGCGGCGTTTGGTTGGTTGCGTTTTTTGGATTGGATGCGATACATTGTCGGCTGGTTTACTTTGTGCAGCTTTGGCGGCTTTGTGCAGTGTGACAACGGGATGCGCCAATGCTCGCCAGACCAAGAACACTCCTAAGGCAATAAGCGGAAGGCTCAGTATTTGCCCCATGTTGATTGGCAAAGCACTTTCAAAAGCAACCTGATTTTCTTTCGTGAATTCGATGGCAAATCGCGCCCCGAAGATACAGATAAAAAATACGCCCAAGAGCAGACCATTCGGCGTTTTCGCATCGTAACGGTTGTATAGGAAGCGCATCAGCACAAACGTCACGATGTAGCAAAGCGCCTCGTAAAGCTGCGAAGGATGACGTGGCACAAGGTCACGCTCGGTGAAGATAATTGCCCACGGAAGGTCGGTCGGGTGTCCAATCATTTCGTGATTGAAGAAATTCCCAACTCGAATAAGAAATGCTGCCAGCGCTACCACAATAGCAATGCGGTCAATAATCCATAAAAAGGGCTGCGTGGGACGATTTCTTGCATAGAGCCAGAGTGCTGCCGAAATCCCAACAACCGCACCATGACTGGCGTAGCCGCCTTTCCAGATTTGCAAAATTTCGAGAGGGTTCGCAAGGTAATAATCAGGCTGGTAGAAAAGGCAATGCCCAAGCCGCATCCCAAGAATAGTGCCAGCAATCATATAGAACGTCAAAGGCTCCATATCGGCAACGGGACGGTATTCTCGCACAAACATTCGGGACATAAGAATATATCCCAGAAAAAAGCCGGCGGAAAAAAGCAGCCCGTACCAGCGAATCGTTACCACACCGAACGTAAGCATTTCGGGCTTCACGTCCCAGGTAATGGCAGCAAGAGAAAGTGGTGAAAAAGCAGGTATAATCATTATTGTCAGGTGTCGTGAAAAAATCTGAAATCAGCATCTGTGCTTGATAACAGCACAAAACTACATTTTTACTACATCTTTTCCTTGCTCTTCAGGCGCACTTCAAACATTTTTGAACAATTTTTCCATCCCAGCAGAATGACATCGCGTTTTGCATCGTAGGCAATACCATTCAAGACATCAGCTTGGGAGCGCTCTTCCGGGGTAAGGAGGAATGAACAATCTATCCAGCCCGTTACCACACCCGTTTGCAGATTTATTCGAGCAATGGAGTCCGTCTGCCAGACATTTGCCCATAATTCGCCGTTGATAATTTCCAGTTCGTTCAAATTTTTGACTGGAACACCATTGGCAGTAACGGTCAGCATTTTGCGAATAAGAAGCGAGTCAGGGTCGAGAAAACGCAAGCTGCTTGTCCCGTCGCTCATAATGATGCTTTCGCCATTGTAGGTCAATCCCCAACCTTCGCCAAAATAACTGAAAGTGCGTACCTGCTCAAACGTTTTAAGGTCATAGACAAAACCAATACCTGTCTGATAAGTCAGTTGGTAAATTTTATCTTTGACTATGACGATACCTTCACCAAAATATGCGGCATCTATGTTCAATCGTTTCAGAATTTTCCCTGTCTGCGGGTCGAGTTTCCGCAAGGAAGATTGCCCATGCAAACCTGTACTTTCATAGAGGTCGCCATTATGGAAAAGCAAACCTTCGGTAAAAGCGTGGGAATCATGGGGCATGGAACGAATAACTTCAATTCCGTAGGTTGGAATTGTTGCCACCGAAGGCGCTGAAGTATTCGTGCTTGCCGGAGAAGCATCGCCGGACTGCTGTGAGGAAGAACTGGCAGAAACATCCGTATTCATGCGATGAGAACGATTAACGATGAGCTGCTCACCAAGGAGCAAGACAACGAACAAGGTAACAATGGCAATAGCGATTTTTGCAGCGTGAGCGCGGAGGAAATCCATGAGTATAAGGGGGTTAAGAACGGTATATGTTTACAAATCCAGCTTTTGCGATTCTTCCTCGCCGATAATTTCGAGAGCTTCGGCGGCAGAGCTTGCGCCCAAAAGGCGCTCACGAAATTCGTCGCTGCTCATCAGGCGCGAAACCCTTGAAAGCAAGCGTAAATGAGTACCGACGGCACTTTCCTGCCCCAAAAGCATGAAGATAATGTTAACCGGTTTATTGTCAAGCGCTTGGTATTCGACGGGTTCATCAAGCGTAATGAGTGCGCCGATGGGCTGCGCAACGGCATCGGTCTTAGCATGAGGAAATGCAAATCCCTTTCCGACACCAGTGGACATGATATTTTCGCGCTCCAAAATGAGTGCTTCTACTTTTTCGGCATCAGCAACCCCGCCGCGCTGACTAATCATATCAACCATGAAGTGCAGAGCGTCATTCTTGGTAGTGAGAATTTGGTGGACAGCCACCGATGAGGCATTCAAAACGTCGGTGATACGCATGGTGTTCGTCGGGATTACGAATGATGAAAGACAAATTACGAATGTGCGACCTGAGGCGATAGCAATAGCACGGCATAAAGCCATACTATTGCTATCACGCATTGCCTAGATTTCTACTCGTCGCGCCACTGTTCTACAAGTTTGATGTGTTGCTCGGCGGCGGCGTTTGCTTTTTCTTTATCGGCGGCTTCGGCGGTAACGTGAAAAATACCACGTTCTTTATCCGGCAAAAACAGCACCGACACATCGCCGTCAATAATTTTCACACCGTCAATAAGCTCGCGTTTTTTGCCTTCGCTGTATTCCATAGCGCGGCGCATAATCAAGCCTTTTTTCTCCCACGGGCAGGGTGCTTGGTGATTGAATTGATACCGCTTTGGTAATTCTTTTTCCACTTCACCAATAGTTTTGCCCGTTTTTGCCAGCATATCCAGAATTTTACCAATGGCAAACATCGAATCGCTGGCAAAGAAAAATTCGCTAAAAATAAGTCTTCCGCGCATATCGCCCAAGAACAAAATATCTTTATCTCGCGTTGCCTCCATCATTGCGGAGTGCGAGTTGGGAATACGCACGATTGTTACGTTGTTATAGGCTCTGGAGGCTTCTTCGATTTCGCCTGAAGCGACAACCGAAAGTGCGATTTTATAGGGTGCGCGGTCTTTATTGGTCTCCATAAATAGCTTTGCTACAATCGGCAACAGGCGATTATCATACCAGCGACCACTTCCATCCACAACGGAAATTTTCTCTACGCCCGGGTCAATGATAAAGCCAATTTCGTACTTGAGCGAACTCATTACCTGACTCATCTGCTCTCGTGCGGTTTTGGACTGTTCATCGCCGCGAATGGAGCGCCGTGTGTCAATATAACCATTCAAACCAACAACTTGGCATTGCAATTCACCCAAAAGTCGCGGAAAGATTGCCGAAGTCATGCCGTAAGCATAATCCACTACAATACTGAACTGCCGCTCTGCGATGCGCTTCACGTCGAGAGCGCTTGTGTAGGCATTGGTGTACGCTTCGGCGGTGCGCTCCGGGAAAATCAAACTACCAATATCTTCAGGCGCAACCCGCTTAATATCTTCACCAAAGAAAAGACGCTCAATTTTTTTGAGGGCGTTTGTTTGCATATCGCGCCCGTCGGAATTGAGCAGAATAATATCAATTTGACGAGGATAATACGGCGATTGACGAACATGGAAGCCCGCCAGAGCCTTGCCATCAAGCAATGCTTGACGTGTGAGCGGAAGCGGTGTGGTCTGCAAATCCACGACATTTATTCCGACCGACATCAAGCCCGCAGCCATAGCACGCTTGACCATGCGGCACACTTCGTTTGCATCGCGGCTGCCGATAATTGTTTTATCCGCACCAAGCGAGTTGCCGAGCGCTGCTCCGAACTTTGCGCCAAATTCGGGATTCATCTCAATATTCGACGCACCGGTCACGCGAGCATCAGTGAAAAGGTCACGCATCCATTTTTCTTCTTGGACGAGGCTTCGCGTCAGGATTGCGCGAGACTCGACTTCTTTGTGGGGCCAGAGTTTGATGTTGGAAACAAGTTTTGCATAATCACCAATCGTGCAGCCATCCGAAATAAAGACGTTTTCTGCAATTTGAACATAATCACCGATGGTCACATCATTGGTCACAACGTCGCTTGTGAGCGATGAATAATCACCAATTTTTGTGCGTTCCCATATCACCGAATTGTCAATTTTCGCGCCATAACCGACATGGCAGTTATCGCCGAGTGAAGAATTCGTGATTTCTGTACGAGGACCGACCACCACATTTTCACCGATAATCACTGTTCCGGTGAGCTTTGCGGTTTCATGTACCTGTGCCGAAGGTGCGACATAGCTAGCACCATGCTTCACACCTTTAATTTCCACTTTCACTTTTCCGCCAATCGCATCTGCTTGCGCTTGCTGATATTGATCCAGATTGCCCACATCCTGCCAATATCCTGAGGCAGTGTAGCCATAGAGTGGAAGCCCTTGCTGGAGCATGAGCGGGAATAAATCTTTGCTAAAATCAAAGTCTTTTTGATACGGAATAAGGTCCAGCACCTCCGGCTCCAAAATATAGATGCCTGTATTGATGGTGTCCGAGAACACCTCGCCCCATGACGGTTTCTCCAAGAAACGGTTAATTTTGCCGTCTTTGTCGGTCATCACAATCCCGAAAGCAAGCGGATTAGAGGCTTGCGTGAGCACAATCGTCGCTTTTGCTTTTTTCTCTTCGTGAAATTTGATGGCTTCGCCCAAGTCAAAATCGGTCAGTACGTCACCGGAAATAATGATGAAGCGCTCTGTCAGATGCTCTTGCGCATAGCGCACCGCGCCGGCAGTGCCGTAATCTGCCATTGCCTGCATATATTTCATCGAAATACCGAAGTTCGAGCCGGTACCGAAATACGAAGTAATTTTCTCCGGCTGGAAATAGAGGAGCGACACGATGTCATTGATATTATTCTTTTTGAGCAAATTCACAATATGCTCCATCATCGGCACATTCATCATAGGAACCATCGGCTTGGGAAGGTTCATGGTTATGGGTCGTAGGCGTGTACCGAAGCCACCTGCCATAATTACAGCTTTTTTCATCATAGTGCAATGCAGATTTAGAAGGTGAGAAAGAATGACCGATGAATTGAGAATCGAAATCCTGAAAAACACAAGCGCCCTCAAAAAGCGCATAAAACGTAGGTTGTATCTTTGAAATACCGCACAACGCAATACAGACAAGAGCAAACAAACTTAATAATTTTTTGCAATGCTCAAGAAGAAATTCACGCTTTGCATAATTTTTTCGATGAATTCCGCCATTACAGCATGGTAGTCAGCTTTTCTACCCATTCTCGCGGGACTAGCCTATGCACACAAGTCTTGTAGGGTGCATATATAGGTGGGTTGTGTGGGAGAAAAAAAAGTTCGTAACTGTTTACAGCTAAAGTTACGCTTTAAGAACATTCCCCTTCATGTATGAAGCAGGGTTGTTATTCCCTTTCGGGTAAGATTATCGCAAAATAGTG
>JANYDO010000544.1 GCA_025363605.1 Candidatus Kapaibacterium sp. | reverse complement strand
GTCATCAAAACGATCCGAATATCCGTGCGCTATAACGTGCCGTAAGCGGCGGAATTTGGTCATGTCGCTCACGGAATCAGAGAAAATGAGTATAGGTAGCAAAGTCTCGGAAGATTGTTTTCCTTCTGTAAAAAGCAGTGGTAACTCTTGATGCGAGCTGTCGCCAACAGGAATAGAAACACTAAAAAACTTACAAATCCTCTTCATTACTAGCTCTAAGCCATTATACATCTGAAAAAGAAACGATATTGCGGCAGCACGATTACGATTACTTACGCCTGCATCTTGAGAAATATCATGCTGCAATTCCTCTATTTCGCGCATAACAATATCAAGAGAAGCTATCTCGGCAGCAATATCAGAGCGAAGGTCATCAAAGCTCATAATAACAGCCGCCCTTTACGAAGAATATGCTGCACAAAGGGATGATCTTGATTGCTTTCTCCTATTGGTAAAACGTCAATCGGGCACTGCATTTCCTCTTCAAGCGCTTCGGCAAAAGCAAACGCCTCCCAGCCAGGCATTGTGACGGCAAGGTCAATATCATTCACATTCTCCGGCGTTTCAAGCGCAGAGCCAAACAAAATGAGCCGCGTTGCACCAAAATCTTGCGCACGGCGAATAATATGATTGAGATGAGTTTCTGTAATCGTCATGGGGGCGGATATTTGATAAAAAAGACAACCAAAATCAACTACTCATAATATACGAAAAATCTCTTGATAGGGCTGGAATACACGACAATCTTTATAGCTGTCTCTTCTCGTTCATTCTCTGCTCCACTGCCTATGGAGATATTCTCTGGCTTTTTCCCTCTTCACTCCAACCACACACCCCGCGCATCACGCACAAACTCCGATACTGTGTGCGGCGGATGCCCTAAAAGCTGGAGCAAATCCGGCGAATACACCTCAGCAGCACCCTTGACGGTTTGATGATAGAGATATATCATCACCAGTGTAAAGGTTATGGACGTGCCTTCGCGCCATTTCCGCCAAAAGAAGCGGAGTTTGGAAGGGTTGGCATAACGAATCGTGCGCCCCAGTTCGCTTGTGAGTATTGCTGCAATTTCGTCGTAGGTATAGGATGTGCTTCCCGTCAAATCGTACGCCTGAGACTTGTGTACATCAGGGTTTGCCAAGATATGCGCTGCCGCTTCGCCAATATCGCGCACATCCACAAAGTTCGTTTTGCCCTTGCCTGCGGGAACAAAAATTTCGTTTCTACGGCGTATTTCTTCCACGTGCGTCGTGGAAAGATTTTGCATAAAAAAACTTGGGCGCAGGAACGTCCATTCTATGGCGCTTGTGCGAAGATATTGCTCAATAGCATAATGCGGCGTTCGCGTTTGCTTCTCCACCCCATTCAGCGAAAGAAACACGATATGCCGCACTCCGGCGGCTTTGGCGGCATCTATCGCAGGCGCAATAAAACGCGGCACATCAGAAATCGGCGGCGGGCGCAAAAGGAAGAGCGTCGTCACGCCGCGAAGAGCAGCCTTGACGGTATCTGGACGCATAAAATCAAATTCGACAGTTTCCATCGCGGAATCGCCACTCTTCCCTGCCCTCAGCCTTGTGGCTGCGATAACAATATCGGTAGCATCAGCATGGAAGCGCTGCAAGGCTTGAACAATCTCACGCCCGACGTTGCCACTGGCTCCGGTTATCAAGATGCGGGGTTTACTCATGTTTTTTGTTTGTAGTGTATTCTATGGAATTCGAGGAGAATTTATTTGTGCCGGACTTGGCGAAGATATTCCCTCGCAAGACTGTCACGTATTGCATCAAGACCAGTAACCGTCGGCTGTAAATGGCTCGTTACGGGAGGTAACCGGTCGGTCAAGAAGGTTTCTACACAGTTTTGTAAATCGCTTCAAACCTAGCACTAAGGAAAGAATCGGTAAATTTCTTTACGATGTAAAATACGCTCGCAGACAATTACGCCATCTTTTTCTTGTAACCCCACACGATACTGACCAAAACGCACTTTGAAATATCCGCCATAGCCTTGCATCTGCTCTACACTTCCAATGCTACGAAGTCCGTTAGAATGGGGTAATATTTTGAAAACAAATTCTTCGACTGTACGGCGATAATTCTCCGGAACGTCCGCAAGGTCTTTCAAAAACCGCTTTGCATAGCGAATTTCCATTGGTACCACTCAATCACAGTGCTTTCGGCAAAGCGTGATAAAACTGCTCGGCATCTTCAAGCGATAATAATTCATTGGCAGCATTGTCTTCCGAATCAGGACGCATCATCTCTACTAAGGCGTAATTTTCTAATGCTTCTTCGATTCGATGAAACGTTGCAATATCCAGAATGACGGCAACAGGAGTATTGGAGCTATCGGTAATATAATTTTGAGGAGTGATGTTCATATTCAGGTAGTGATAGTTGTTAAACCTTGAATTCAAATTCTATGTCAGCAACCAAGGCTACATGCCATGTCCCAATCATAATAATCTCGCTCCTCGTCAAAAGACAATGTTGGATTGGCATGGCTGGCATCGTATTCTTCAAATGACATACTGTATTTTTTTTCAAATGTTGTATCGCAAGCAAAGTACGTTGCCGCTTACGCTCTAATTCGCGCCGTACAAGGTCTGTAATTGCTGCGACAGCTTCTGTATGACCACCAAGATGGAGAGCAGCGCTATGAAGAGCAGCGCTATGAAGTGCATCGGGAAGCATAACGGAAACAGACATACATTTTCTCAGGAATAGTAGTTTGTGCAGAAATTGATGGAAACAATATACAAAAATCACCTCAAAACCGCACATCTACTTGCAGCACGAGTTGTGCGTCGGTGTTGCTGTTGATTTGCGTTGCGCCGCTGCCGAGCGTGGAAACGTCGAATCGGCGCGTCAGAGAGCCTCGCCCATACAGGGTGATGTTCGGAAGCGGCTGCACTTCCAGCATCAGGTATGCCCGCAAGCCTTGTCCGTACAAGGGCGGATTAGAAAGTGTTCCCGGAACTGCCGTTTCGTATTGCCACACCGCCGAATCAAAACTGTCCGTGCGAAAAGCTACCATGCGCCCTGTGAGACTGAACCATTCCAACGGCGACCACGACGCACCCACAAATACCAGTGCGCCCACTTCCGCAGACTCGTACCCTTCAAAATTCACAAACGCCCCTTCAAATCTTGCTTGCAAGCGCAGAACCTCGTTTGCTTTCCATTGTCCTTGCAAGCGAAAACCCGTTTTTCCGCGCCCATAGACGACGCGACGCGCACTGCGTCCCGTACCGAGCGTGAGTTGGTCAGTTTTGGTTTCGTGTCGAAGGCGTATCACGGCTTGCAGATTGGGAGCAATATCCCATGTTGTTTCGGTGAACATATCCACACCGCGCACCTGCGTGGGGATAGTGGCAGTACTGGAAAACGTCGTGTACACGTCGAGATAGGCATTTACGCGGAGTTTGGGTATTTCTTTCCAGACAGCAGCAAGGTACAAACCCGCTTCGTTGGTAGGCTTCGGGTTTTCGCCAAAATTCATTCCAAACGGTGAACGGAAATCCGTCGGGAACGCCCGCGCTGCCGCTGCCAATTCCCACGATTTCAAGCGCAGTTCCGCTCCCACGCGCCCACCCGCATTGCCCGCACCGTCCCGCGCCATTTCGCCCATGAGGACAAGGTTCTCACGCGAATATGTGCCGAAGAGCGTTGCTAGTGCGCCACTTTGCTGCGGAAAGACCATCACCGAGCGCGAGGTAATCGGCTTGTCGTACTGAAGCGAAAATACACTTGCGCCCAGCGACCAGTTCTCGCGTGACCAGTTCTCGTGTGAATAATTTTCACTTTGCGCGTCTGTTTGCGCATCCAAGCGCGAAGACACCTCCGCACTCGCGCCAAATATCCGCTCCGGCAGTGTGCTTCGGGTGGAAATTTCGGAGCGCGTCCGAAATAATCCGTCAAAATCCAGCGATGTAGCCACATTTTGCATGGAATCTATACGCGCAGAGCGCTGCTGCCACGACCCCCACGCCATAAGCCGCGCCGATAGTTTTTCTCCGACGAGCATATTTTGCTGCACCGCCGCACCGCGAAAAAACTGCTGTTCAGTTGAGGAGCGGTACGGAATCAGGTTTTGTGCGGTTTCCGTAGCGGGCGAGATAACGTCAGCACCTTTTTTATTTGCATACATTCCCCAGAGTATTGTTCCCAAGCCGCTTTTGAGCAAATAATCCCCCGCGACAATACTCGTATTCGACTCCGGCGTACCAAATTCTGCACGTAGATAACCGCTCAGAAAATCCGTTGCACCGAGTTCACCCGCATCTTTTGCAGCCGTGATGTTTGCTTCAAAAAAGCCGACGGAGTCCACGCGCAGCGAGACTGTGAGGCGTTGGTAGAGTTCCAAGGGCGAACCCTGAAATTGTTGACTGGGCGTGGCATCAGTCGTGAAGCCGCGTTGCGGTGTTGCCCAGAAGCGTGTTCGGGCGCGATACCAGAGCGCGAGATTGGAGGACGATGGTGATGATGATGATGATGATGATGATGTAATGGTTCGTGTTGGTACAGGACTGCCGGATACAGCTTCGCCGACCTCACTTTGCAAGCCGCTTTGCAAAACGTTCTGCGATATTTCCAATGTCGCACAAAATTTCAACAGATACGCTTGCGCAAAAGACAGCCGAAGCGAATCCTGAAGCGCCGTGTAGTTGGCTTCGGGGTATTTTTTGAGGAAACGTTTGATGGAAATTGCTGTTTCGAGCGAAATACCCGGAATCGTCTGCAAATCGCGCACGGAAGCGATTTTGAGGCGAATTGGATTTTGCCTGTAATACTCCAGCAAGTCCACACTTGGCGATACGCCAGTGGATTGGGCAAGGAATTCCAGTACCTGCTCCAGTTCTTGCGTTGCGGGTGTGCGTGAGGACGGCGGCGCTTGTGCAGTTGCGTTGAAGCACGACATTAAGCCGAAAAATAGGCAAAGCGCGGCGTAAATAAACGTTTTTTGGAAAAAATTCGTCCTAGAAAGCGGAATGAAGTTGGTCATATCGGCACAAGAGACTATTTTGGTAATGAAAACGTGTCCTAACTTTGTTCTCAAAAAAATAATAAAATTCAGACTTTTTCCCAACATCAATTCTCGTGTATGCAGAAATTTTGCTTGAGTGCTTTGATTAGTACGGCTTGTGTCCTCATACTATCGGCAGTGGCACTGATGGGACAAGAAATTCGTGCAACGGTATCGGTGGATTTTGCACCCGGTTTTAACATCAACGAGCAAGACAATTTTGCTTCCTTCCGCCAAGAATTGCAGGCATACCTCAATACGCAGTCCTTCACCGGCAAGGAAATGAAGAGCGAAGCGGATAAAATCCTCTGGAAAGATGAACCCGTGAATATCAATGTTACCATCACCCTTTTGGGCGGCACTCAAACGTCGTACTACAACGCTTCCCTGCTTATTATCGGCAAGCGCACACTTTATGGAACAAAAAAGCAATCGGTAACGGTACAATTTCTCGATGTGAAGCTCAAATTTCCGTATCAGCGCGGGGCATCCTTTGGCTATCAGCCGCTCAGATTTGATGATTTGCTGAGTGTGCTGGACTATTACTCGTTGCTGTGCATTGGTTTTGATATGGATTCATTTTATCCACTGAGCGGAACACCGTACTTCCAGAAAGCGCAACAAATCTTGCAGATGGGCAGCACAACCGAAAGCCAGTATGTGAAGATGTCAGAAGATAACGGCTGGCGCGATGCCACAAACGATCCGGGACGCATTACACGTACGAGTATTGTCAGCGAACTCTTAGATGCTCGCTTTGGCGAACTGCGCACCCTCGCATCGGCATATTATCTCAATGGACTGGATTTTTTAGGGGACAAGCCCGATGAGGCAAAAGCTACCATTGACGAGTTGCTCACAAAATTTGCCGACTTCAAAGACAAATTACCCAATCGCAGTGCGCTCTTTCAGCTTTTTTTCGATTCCAAGTTTCGTGAGCTTGCCGAACTTTTTCGCGGATACAAATCTGAAAAGGTGTGGGACAAACTCAAGTATAATGACCCCTCACGAACGATTATCTACGAAGACACAAGAACAGGGAGAAAATAGAAATGACCAGCAGGAAAAGCAAAGAAGAGGAATTTTTGTTTGCCATAAAGCCAAGTTTTTATGCAGCACCGATACCGGCATGATTGCACATTATCGCAGAAAACAGCCTACCGACGAGCGTCAATGCTTGCCAGTAAGCGCTTGTGCATTATTGCTATGCTTACGATTTTCTTGGCTGTGTACTTCAATCTCTCACCTACTCTTTTTGCCCAACAGCAAAAACCTCTCCCCCGCATTCAGTCTCCTCTCGCGGATAGTTTAGCGCAGGTCTTATCGGGTACTCTGACGGACTCTGTTCGCGTTAATGTGCTTGTAGAGCTTGCGCGGGCACGCTGGGCAAGCAATATCGAAGAATCGCGTAAAAATGCCTTTGAAGCCCTCACACTTGCCGAGCGTTTGCACTATCAAAAGGGTACGGCAAATGCGCTCAATACTATTGGCGTGACCTATTACTACCAAGGCTGGTATGATATTGCTTTGGGCTATCACCAACGCTCGTTAGCAATTCGCAAAAGCATCAATGATACAGCAGGTATCGGACATTCGACCAATAACATCGGGCTGATTTACATGGGGCAGCGCAAGCATGAGGAATCGCTCAATTATCTTTTTGAAGCACTCCAAACATACAAGACACTTGGTCTCAAGAGCAGCACGGCTGCTGCCTACAACAACATCGGCACAATTTATCGTCGGCAAAAAAAGCTCGACTCTGCTACCGCCATGCACGAAGCAGCGCTCAAAACCCTGGAGGGTGCCAATAACCGCTCAGGAATTGCCCTCTGCTATAATAGTTTGGGCGGCGTGCTGGAAGATGGCGGTTCTTATCAAGAAGCACTCGACTATCAACAGCGAGCACTCAAGCTCTATGAAGAAATTCAAAACCACAAGGGCGTTGTCAATTCCCTCTACGCTTCGGCAAGTATTCTTGCCAAGATGAAGCGTCATGCCGAAGCGCTACAAAACTTACACCGCGCACTCGACCTTGCCGCAGCAATGAACTCTCGACCCGAACTCCGTGATTGCTACGAGCTGCTTTCGCAAATCGAAGAATCTATCGGTAATATCCACGGAGCGCTCTTTACCTACAAACGCTTTGAAGCGCTCAAAGACTCGCTTGTTTCGGAAGAAGCAGCCGCACGGTCGGCAGAATTTAACGCCAAATACGACACCGAGCGCAAGGCAAAACAAATCGAACTTCTTACCGCACAACGCGAAGGTCAGTCCGTCCAACGAAATTTCCTCCTCGCTCTAGTGGTGGCAAGTTTGATGGCGGTAGCGCTCTTCTATACGCGCTACCGTATTAAACGCAAATCCGAAACGGCATTGCAGAATGCGAATACTCAACTGCAAGAAAAAAATGACCTCCTTACTCAAGCCCGCGCAATAGCGGAAACACTCCTCCTGAACGTCCTTCCGAAGCCTATTGCAAGCCGTATGCAAGCCGGAGAACATCGCATCGCAGAGCATTTCTCGGATGTAACGGTGTTATTTGCAGATATTGTTGATTTTACGCAACTTGCCGCCGGATTGCATCCCGAAGAGCTTGTTTCCCTTCTTGATGCCATTTTTACCGATTTCGATGCTCTTGCCGAAAAATATAATCTTGAGAAAATCAAGACCATTGGTGATGCGTACATGGCTGTCTGCGGCATTCCCGAACCGAATCCTCAGCATTGCGTGAATGTCGCGCGTTTTGCGTTGGATATGATGCGAGTGATTGAGCAATATAGCATTCACAACACCTCCCAGCCGTTAGAACCAAACAAATGCCTGCGTTTGCGCATAGGCATACATACCGGATCAGTCGTAGCGGGAGTTATCGGCAAAAAGAAATTTAGCTATGACCTTTGGGGAGATACCGTCAATATCGCATCACGTCTGGAATCGCAGGGTATTGCAGGAGAAATCCATTGTTCCGAAGAAGTTTATGAAATGCTGCAAGAAACCTGTATTTTTGACAAACGCGGTGAAACGGAGCTCAAGGGCAGCATCACGATGACAACGCATTTTCTACGTGGCTTCAAGCAGTTGTGAAAACTGAACTATTATCAAAATTTTATCGGGCTTCGCACGGCTTCCAGACTGAATCATTTCACTGAAAAACCATCCGCGTACTGCTCTCAATCCTCACGGATATTGCTCTCTCACTCTTTTCAAACGCACTTCTGAAGATATATGCAGAACACTTTCGGGCAAAAAATGACAAAATACTACTCGACAGCAACTCAGCTTACCATCCTCATTTCGGCTTCTATTCTCATCACGACGCTGCTCAACATTGCCGTTGCCTCGTGGCAACAGGAAAAGAGTAGCCGCGAACTGATTATCAACGAAGCTCGGTCTGTCGGACTCTTGGCGGCAGCCGGAAGCGTCAACGGTGTGATTTTCAGCGACGACAGAACTCTTTTGGCACGTGCCGCAGCAGGAGTAGAGAGCCTTTCCAGCTTTGAGTGGATAATCATTCGCAACGCCAACGGCGACACGCTCTACACCAAAAACATCCATCTTGCTCCCGAAGCCCTCCGGCAAGGCGCGACGCTTATGCCGCAAAATATTGTCCGAACCCTTGAGCAAAGCAACGGCGATATTATCGTAGCGGCTCCGGTGCAAGCGCTGGTGGATACGGAGCGACGCGGCGAGGTACTCTTGGAGCTGAATACCGCAGAAATTCAAGCATCCATGAATCGTAGCCGTATTGCGATGTCCTTGGGGAGTCTCTTGGCAGCGCTTGTCATCAGTGGAGTCAGCTTTTTTGCTGTCAGGCTTTTATCCAAGGTAACCGAAAAGAACGTTTTTGTGGCACAGCGCGTCACTCAGGGCGATTTGACCTTACGTTTGGGAAATGTCTTCTCACGCTTCACCCCGCGTGAAACAGTCATTGTAAATGAAGCATTCGATAAAATGCTGGACAGCCTTGAGCAATCGCAAGAAGAAATGCTCATCAAAAACGAGCGCTTGCAAGAAGCCACCGGAAAGCTCCTCCAACTCAATCAAGCCGCTAACGAACACGCCCGTGAAATCGAACTTCGCAATAACGACCTCGCAGCGCTCAACGCGCAACTGGACGCACGGACGAAAGAATTAGAAGAGAAGAACAGACAGATTGAAGAGCAAAACGACGAGTTGCAAATGATGAATGTCGAAAAAAATGAATTCTTGGGCATCGTGGCGCACGACCTGAAGAACCCTCTAAGCGGCATACAAGGTCTTGCTTCTATTTTGGAAGATAGCGCCCATTCGCCTGAGACGGTCAAGCAAATTGCTGAAGTCATCATACGCGGCTCTGAAAAAATGTTCGACCTTGTAAAAAATCTCTTAGATGTGAATCAACTGGAACGCGGCGGTCGCAAGTACGAAATACAACCCTTGAATGTCGCATGGACACTGATGCCGATTGTAGAATCCTACTACGGACGAGCAGAAGAAAAAAACATCGCCATGCACTTCGCACCACCCGAACAGGCGATAGTGTGCTTTGCCGACTCAATGGCAATGTCGCAGGTGCTGGATAATCTAGTTTCTAATGCCGTCAAGTATTCACCTCCCGATAAACAGATTTGGGTGGATATTCAAGAGAAACCTACCGCGATTTGTATAGCCATACGCGACGAGGGTCCGGGCTTGTCGGACGACGATAAATCTAAGTTGTTCGGAAAATTTGCTCGCCTTTCTGCGCAGCCCACAGGCGGTGAGCACAGCACAGGATTGGGTTTGAGTATTGTCAAAAAGATGGTTGAGGCTATGAATGGCAAGGTATGGTGCGAATCCGAGTTGGGCAAAGGCGCAACATTTCTTGTCGAATTTCCCTGTACTCCTTTAGAAATCGTATAAATTCAGGATTGCTTTATGTGCAGATGTATTCCATTTTGCTTGCTCATCGCATTATTTTCCATGCCAAGTGCTAGGTTGCAGCCATGCCTATTTGCCCAGCCGACAGCCGTTGCTGACAGCTTGCAACGCGAACTCATGCGGAATCCACCCGACAGCGTAAAAGTGCGCCTTCTGAATGCGTTAGCATGGGAATACCGCGGTGCGCAGATGCTCCGTGCGTTGGAATACGGCAAGCAAGCACTGGAACTCGCCTCTGCACTGAATATGAAGGAGGATATGATAAACAGCTATAACTTTATCGGCGTAAGCCATCGCAATCTGGGCAATTATACCCAAGCGATGTCGTTCTACCTCAAGGCACTTGAACTGGCAGAAACGCAGAAAAGTGACAAACAAATTGCATACTGCTACAACAACATCAGCAATCTTTATCAAAAACAAAAGCTCTATCAGCCGGCACTAGAAAATGCGATGAAGGCACTGGCAGCATTTGAACGTCTTTCAGACAAGCGTGGTACTGCCTACTCGCATCTGCGTATTGGGGAAGTATATGAAAAGCAGCAACTCAACGAACAAGCTGTCGAGCATTACCAAGAGTCGCTCAGACTCCGCACAGAAATCGGCGATAATGAAGGCTTAATCACTCCTCTTATCAATCTAGCGGCGGTGTATCGGCAAATGGGGCTGGACAAACGTGCTTTTGAGACCTATCAGAAATCCCTCGTTATCGAACGCGAACTCCACCATGACAAAGGTTTGGCGGGCAGTTTGGTCGGGCTTGGTACGCTCTATCTCAGGCAGGGTGATTACAGCAAAGCCATTAGTTCGGCGGAAGAAAGCCTCACCCATTCGCACCAATCCGCCGCCATTCAAGAAGAAATCGCTGCACTGAAACTGCTTACGGAGGCATACAGAAAGAAAAAAGATTTTGCTCAAGCCTTTGTCTGGCAAGAAGCCTTTATTCGGCTCCGCGATTCGCTCCAAAACAATGAAACCTCCAATCAAATGGCTTCTCTACGCTCGGAGTATGAGGCAGAGAAACGCGCCGCAGAAATCATGCTGCTCAATAAAAACAGGCAAATGCAAAACTGGCTTTTGAGTGGCGCAATGGCAGCGCTTATCGCCTTTGCAGTCCTCAGCATCAGCCTTTATCGGCTGAACAAACAGCGCCGCCGATCCAACAGCGAGCTTCGCAAGCAAAACGTTCGCATCGAAGAAGAGCGCAGGCGCTCGGAAGAGCTGCTGCTCAATATTCTTCCTGCCGCTATTGCCGAGCGCATGAAATCAGGCGAAACGACCATAGCAGAGTATTTCGACGGTGCAACCGTCCTCTTTGCCGATATTGTCGGCTTCACCACACTGGCTTCCTACCTACCACCCCGCGAACTTGTTGGGATGCTCGATAGCGTATTTTCTGATTTTGACACGCTTGCAGAAAAATATGGTTTAGAAAAAATCAAAACGATTGGTGACTCCTACATGGTCGTTAGCGGTGTCCCACAACCACGCATTGACCACGTACAGCGCGTAGCGCTCTTTGCTATCGAAGCAATGCTTACCATGAGTAAGTATGAGCAGAGCAGCAACAATTCATCCACCGATGTTCCTTCTGCAGATACGTTAGAGTTTGCGCATCATTTTCCCCTCCAACTGCGCATTGGTATTCACACCGGCAACGTCGTGGCGGGCGTTATCGGCAAAAAGAAATTCGCCTACGATCTTTGGGGAGATACCGTCAATATCGCTTCCCGTATGGAAGCACACGGCATGAGCGGACAAATACAGGTCTCCGAAGACGTGCGCATGAAATTGAGCGAAGAAAAAACAACTGCCCGCACACTCACCACATACCTCCCGACAAAGTTTCGCTTTGAGGAACGGGGCGAAATTGAAGTCAAGGGCAAAGGCATGATGAAAACGTATTTTCTTCATCCCGAATAGATTCTTTGAGACAAGCCGACGCTACACAATCCTGAAAATCCGCATACTTCCTTACATTGTTCTTGGTTTTCCCCAAAAACCTACCTATTTTCTTTTTTTTTCAAACGTTCTACAATATGACATTATCGTAATGCATTTGTAACGGTTATCACGCACGATTGATTTGAGAACGACCCCATTATTTTTCATGCTTCATGAACCACTCTATGAAGTACGCTAACGTATTGCCACCTCATTTCAACAAGCGCATCCTTTTGGGTACGCGGGTGCTTACTCGTCAGCACAGCACTCCGGCTGCTTGGTATGCTCTTTTGAACTTGGCTTGTCTCTCTGCTTTCTTTTTCGCAGCCTCACCTTTTTTCCTTTTCGCTCAATCGCAAGAATATCGCTTTGAACACCTCACTGTTACTGACGGCTTATCACAAAATAGCGCACTCGCACTTTTGCATGACCGTACTGGTTTTCTCTGGATGGGAACATACGACGGTCTCAATCGCTACGATGGCACGGGCTTCCGCGTTTTTCGCAACAAAAGCAATGATTCTTCAAGCCTTGCGAAGAACTGGGTAACGGCACTTGCAGAGGACAAAAACGGTATGATATGGGTCGGCACAAATGGAGGCGGATTATCGCTCTATAATCCTCGTACCGAACGATTTCAGTCTTTTACGAAAAAAGCTCAGTCCTCCTCCGCGCTACGGAGCAACGCCATTACCGCGCTTGCTGTCGATAGTACATCGGGCGTACTTTGGATTGGGACGGACGACGGTTTAACGATGCTTCGCCTTGCAAACAGCACAGCAACGCACTCTTTCCGCGAGCCGCCAAACGGTTTAGCACTCCTTGGCATTGGCAGTAGAATCACCGCTCTTCACTGCGATTATGCGGGTCGCCTCTGGATTGGGACTCGCGCAGGGATAATTCTTTGGAATCCAGCGTCGCAGACGCTTGCTCGCGTCGTCCTTCCCGATAGCTTGGCGCACATTCCCGGAATAACGAATACTGCCTCCTTCTGCGTGGATAGAAAAGGTACGGTGTGGGTCGGTACCAAAAATGGACTCTTACGGCTTGATAATCCCAAAATACTACCTTCGGGAACACTTGATGCTGAAATCCGCTACTACGGAGCATTGTTGGAAGCACCTCTCGCCGTAGCTGCTATCAACACAATCTTTGAGGATAGCAAAGCGCGTTTGTGGATAGGCACAAAATTTGGTCTATGCCTTTTTGACCGTGCTGCCGGACGCGCCGTTGCCTTCCGTCATAATGACAATGAGCCTTCCAGCCTGAGTGATGATTTTATTGCGAGTATTTGCGAGGATGCCGCAGGTATTCTTTGGGTCGGCACATCCAATGGACTCAATAAGCTGGATGCGCTTGCGCAGCGTTTTCCGGTCTATTATCGTTCGGCGCGGAGTCTTCCGGAACTGGCAGCGAATAACATTGCAGCGTTCTGCGAAGATGCCACAGGCACACTCTGGATAGGTTCGGATAATGGCGTAAATGCGTGGCAGCGTGGCAGCGGAACAATGACGACATTCTCACAGAAGTCAACTCCTGCTCTGCCTGCAAACCGCATCAAATCTTTATGCAGAGACAGCTTGGGAACGCTGTGGATAGGCACAGACAAAGGTCTTGCTTCATTCCACATTGCCACAAAACGCTGGCACAGCTTTGCAAATCAGCTTCCCGACAATACGATTGTCTGCCTCAATGCCGACCAATTCGGGCGGTTATGGGTAGGCACAATGGGTGGTCTGAGCGAGTACAATATCCGGCAAGGTACATGGCGACACTTCAAGCACGATCCGGCAAATCCGTTTTCGCTGTCGAATAATCTCATCTTTGGCATTGTCGTTAATACGGACAGTACTCTTTGGATCGGCACGGACGGCGGCGGGCTGCACCATTTTGACCCTCGCAGAGGCAAGACAATAAGTGTTTTGCGCCATCGTGCGGAAGATTCGAGCAGTCTGGCAAGCGATTACATCTTGTTTTTGAGCGAAGACGTGCAGCGCGGGAATCTCTTAATCGGAACGGACGGTGGTGTAAGCATTATGAAAAAAGCTACGGGTCGCTTGCAATCGTACACCCGCACGAGCGGCTTGCCGAACGAGATTATCAACGCAATACTCGCCGACGAGAAAGGGCGGTACTGGATAAGCACCAACAAAGGTATTGCCTGTCTGGATGGCGCTTCTGGGACGATACGCAGTTACAGTGCTAACGAAGGCTTGCAGAGTGATGAATTTAATACCAATGCGGCACTGATAGGGAATGACAAAACGCTGTATTTTGGCGGTGTACATGGATTCAATGCCTTTTATCCCGACAGCATACAGCGAAATACCTTTGCTCCACAGGTCGTTCTAACGGGGCTGAAGAAATTCAACAAAACCGTTGCCCTCGACTCCTCGTTGGTATTTGCTTCGGCTTTATACTTGCCGTATTCTGACAATACCATCACCCTCGAATTTGCCGCATTAGGGTTTAGCTTTCCCGAACGCAATCATTACGCCTATAAGCTCGAAGGTTTCGATGAAGACTGGATTGACGCGGGCGAGAAGCATGAAGCCACCTACACCAATCTCGACGGCGGCGAATACACCTTCACCGTGAAGGCGACCAATAGCGACGGCGTATGGAGTCGGCACACGGCTTCTCTCAAACTCGTGATTGTGCCGCCGTGGTGGAGAAGCATTTGGTTTCGCATACTTGGCTCGGTGTGCTTTTTGGGCGGTACTATCCTGTACATTCGGCGGCGCTTGCGGCATGAGCAAGTGCAAAGCGCAGAACTGGAGCGTATTGTGCGCAAGCGCACAAGTGACTTGGAGCGAGTCAGCGACAGCCTTGCGGCAGCAAACGAAGAAATTCAGTGCCAGTTGGAAATTCGAGAGCAGCAAAATCTCGAAATAGAAAGCTCCAATATCGTGCTGCAAGAAACGAACGCACAGCTAGAGCGTTCCTACGACACCGTACAAAAACTCAGTGAACTGGGGCAGAAAATTACGGCAACACTCAACACCGAGCGCATTGCTTCACTAGCATTTGTCAGCTTTTACGAGCTTTTGGACACAACTTCATTTATCATACAAATCCTCACCGATAAAGAAACAAGCACGCTTGAAACGGTTTTTTGTGTAGAAAGCGGATTTCGTCATAGCGACATCACCCCTGCGCTCAAGCTCTCCAGCGCCTACTTGGATAGATGTGTTCACAATCGACAGGAAGTTTGTATCAACGACCTTGACAGAGAGGCTCTTTCTACGCAATTTCAACATGACGAGACCATTACAAACGTTGACCGAATGCGCTCACTGGTCGCAATTCCACTCATGTTTGAAGGAAATTTGATAGGGGTTGTGTCGGTGCAAAGTGTCCGCCCCAATGCGTACTCGAAGTATGATTTAGATGTTATTCGTGTACTATCATCCTATTTAGCAGTTGCCCTTGAAAACGCCCGCACCTTCAAAGCAGTCGAGGAACTGAATTCCGATAAGAATATGCTCTTAGGCGTGGTGGCGCACGACCTCAAGACACCTCTTGCCGGAATTATCATTGCCGCATCTACGCTTCAAAGTTACATAGAACGCTATACGAAGGAACAGATACATCACAAAATCAGCCAAGTCATTGACGTTGCCGATAATATGACTCGACTTATCACAGACTTGCTGGATGTCAGTGCTATCGAATCAGGGCAAATCAGTTTGGAAAAGCAAAAAATAAATGTTTATGCAATGGTGCAAAAATGCCTTGAGCGCCACCGTTCACAAGCAGAAGCCAAGTATATCTCTATTCTTGTCAATCTTGCTGACGATAAACTCAGCGTTTACACAGACTCCAACCGTTTAGAACAAATTTTGGGTAATCTTTTTTCCAACGCTTTGAAATTTTCTCCGGCGGGAACAACAGTCACCGTCAGTTTTGGCACGTGCGCAATGGATGAACAAGGCAAGACGCTGTGCGGTCAAAGTGAAATGGCTGCGCTTGGCATCAACGAGTGGACGCGCTTTCGCACCAATGACATATTTATTGCCGTGCGCGACGAAGGACCGGGACTCAACGACGAAGATAAAACAAAGCTTTTTAGTAAATTTGCTCGCCTCTCCGCTCGCCCCACCGCCGGTGAACACTCATCAGGATTGGGGCTGGCTATTGTAAAAAAACTTGTCGAAGCCATGAATGGTCAGGTTTGGTGCGAGAGCGAACAGGGTAAGGGCGCAATGTTTGTTGTTGCACTGCCCTCTTCATAACGTCTTGAATTCAAGACTTCAAATGCTGTTACCTTTTTGATAGAATCTTCGCTCCATACATCTTCTCTCCACACATCTCTACTCCATCTATTTTTACTCCATGAATCTTCGCTCAAAACTTCCCCACACCCGTACAACAATTTTCACGGTCATGTCCCAGATGGCGCATGATTACAAGGCTATCAATCTTGCGCAAGGTTTTCCCAATTTTCCACCTGCTTCCGAATTGCTGGACGCAGCCGCAAACGCCATGCAGCGCGGGCTAAATCAATACGCCCCAATGGCTGGCTATCTGCCTCTCCGCGAGCGGATTGCCGAAAAGATTGAAGAATGTTACGGAAGGCGCGTGAACGCTGAAACAGAAATAACCGTTACCCCCGGCGGCACGGCGGCTCTCTTCGCAGCAATGATGGCGACGGTACACGCAGGCGATGAGGTGATGGTGATTGAGCCTTGCTACGATTCGTACTTACCCACCCTCGAGCTCTGCGGAGCAGTCGTGAAGCGGATTTCACTCACTTTCCCGCAGTATGAGGTGAATTGGGATGCCGTGCAGCAAAGCGTCTCGGCAAAGACACGAATGATTGTGCTGAACACGCCGCATAACCCAACGGGCAGCATTCTTCGCAAAGCAGATATGGAGCGCCTTGCAGCCATAGTGCGGAATACCGACATCATCATTTTGAGCGATGAAGTCTATGAGCATATCACCTTCGACGGCGAGCAGCACGAAAGCGTCTTGCGTACTCCCGAACTTACCGAACGCTCGTTTGTGATTTCATCCTTCGGCAAAACCTTCCACGTAACGGGCTGGAAAACAGGCTACTGCGTAGCTCCGGCAGAACTCATGCGCGAGTTTCGCAAGGTCTATCAATTTATGAATTTCGCATCATTCACCCCCGCACAAGTAGCATTTGCTGAAGTATTAGCTCACAAAGCCCATTACCAGACGCTTCCCGAGTTCTACCAAGCAAAACGCGACTACTTCCGAAAACTCATGGCGGATTCGCGTTTTGAGCTTTTGCCTTCGCACGGTTCGTATTTCCAGCTTGCCCGTTATTCCGCACTTTCCGACATGAATGATAGCGATTTTGCGGTCTGGCTCACCCAGACGCACGGCGTGGCGGTGATTCCCGTCTCAGCATTTTACGCCGACTCCACGGACAACCACGTTATCCGCTTTTGCTTTGCCAAGACCGAAGAAACGCTGGAACGCGCTGCCGATGCGCTGTGCAAGGTTTAGCAAGAAATACTCATGTTGCTTTGCGCGACAAAAACGGTGTACGACAAAAATGTGGTTCTCATTGGATTTAGTTGGAAAATTCTGTCCTGCCGACGTAGGTCGGCATCCATTGGAAACACATAAGACTGTGTTCTATGGTACTGTGCTCTTTCGATATGGATACCGACCTACGTCGGTATGACGACAGTGTTATATTCCCGGCATTCGCAGGAGAAATTTCCATCTAAATCCAATTAGAATCAAAAAGCTGTTGCGCCAATAAAAAACCACGTATTTTTGTCAAACAATCTTCCGCTCTCACCATCTAATAACGGCAATCGCCTTGAAAATATTTATGTTCTCCATCCTCATCATTGCATCGGTTCTCACCATTGGAACGATAGCGGTGCTGCAAATGAAACCTTTCGGTAAATTGCCATCGGGCAAGCGCTTGGAGCGTGTCATGCGTTCTCCGCAATACCACGACGGCAAATTTCGCAATGCCTCCCCAACGCCCATGATGACCGGCGACAATGCAATGTGGGAAAGCATGACGGAATTTCTTTCCAGCAAAAACACCGAACCGCCTAAGCCGATTCCGTCGGTCAAAACCAATCTCAAAGCACTTCCCGATTCCGTCCCAACGCTTGTATGGTTCGGACATTCAGGGTATTTACTGCACATTGAGGGGAAGAATATTCTCGTTGACCCCATTTTCGCCGAAAGCATTGCGCCTGTGCCGTGGTTTATGAAAAGTTATGCCGGAACCTCTATCTATTCGGTGGATGATTTGCCGCCGCTTGATGCCGTGATTATCACGCACGATCACTACGACCATCTCAATTACGAAACCATCACGCAACTGATTGCCAAAACAAAACATTTCTATACCGCGCTTGGCGCTGGCGAACATCTTGAGCATTGGGGTGTGGCGGAAAGCAATATCACGGAATTGGATTGGTGGGAAAAGGCTGGCAACGACATCGCTGGTGGAATCAGCATTACAGCCACTCCGGCGCGGCATTTTTCGGGACGCGGACTTATCAATGACAAAACGCTTTGGGCATCGTTTGTACTCAAGAGTGCGCACACGAGCGTTTACATTGGCGGCGACTCCGGCTACGACACGCATTTCAAGACTATTGGTGAAAAATTCGGTCCCTTTGATTTGGTAATGTTAGAGTGCGGGCAGTACAACAAAAAATGGGCGCTCATTCACCTCATGCCGGAAGAAACCGTGCAAGCAAGCCTTGATTTGCAAGCAAAAGCACTTATGCCGATGCACTGGGGACGCTTTACACTTGCTTCACACACATGGGACGAACCAATCAACCGACTTACGGCTTCCGCCACGTCTCGCGGATTGGCGCTTTGCACGCCTCTTATCGGCGAACCCGTTACGCTTGGCGTTCCCTACCCGCATACAGACTGGTGGAAAAAAGTGCTTCCTTAGCCGCACTGCTCATCAAATAATACGGGTTCTCATTGGATTTAGTTGGAAAATTCTGTCCTGCCGACGTAGGTCGGCATCCATTGGAAGCGCATGGTACTGTGCTTTTCGATATGGATACCGACCTGCGTCGGTATGACGGAGC
>JANYDO010000388.1 GCA_025363605.1 Candidatus Kapaibacterium sp. | reverse complement strand
CTAAACCGGGGACATACGCTTTCAAACTCGCCTGAACTTCTCCAATCAAACCAAGGGTGCTTTCTGATTTTACAATCGGCTCAGAATCATTGTATAGCGAACGATGAGTATAAGAAAAACCAAGAGAACATGAAGCAAATGACCAATCACCACGGTCTATAAAACCATACAAAATAGCAATATCAGTAATTTCAGGATTTTCTATTCGATTTGGAATAAAGAGTTCCTTGATCGTAATGATGCTTTTGTCAAAAGCTACCGAAATTCCAAAATTTAAGAATGTTCTCTCGTTGATACCTCCATGCACCCAATACCAATTCTCACGCGGCTTCTGCACACTATCTGCTTTTGCTGAATCCAGTGTTTGTGATCTGAGTGGGGCATAACACAATGCGCACACCATGAGAAGTACGAGAAAAATATGGGTAGATGGAAAGTTTTTCATACACTATTTCCTGTGATGAGTTGAAAATTCTCAGTGCTGGGGCGGTTTTGACAAGAAATTTACGACGGTATAAAACCAATCGGATGTTTTGGCTTCGTATCATCTTTCATCAGTTGTTTGATTGCTTCAAAGACGCCTCGAAACTGTTCATCATAGCGTTGTTCCAGTGCCTCCAATCGCAACGAAAGTTCGTGGTGTGAAGCCAATATACTACGCAGTTGTACGAAAGTCCGCATAATTGCGATATTGACTTCTATGGCGCGTTGGCTATTCAAAACGCCGGAAAGCATTGCTACGCCTTGTTCCGTGAAAGCAAAGGGCAAATAGCGTGTGCCGCCGCGCTTGTTGTTCTTGTTTGAGGACGCAATTTGCGACCTCAAGATGTGATCGTTTGAGGTGCCAAATTGGTACCCCAAAGTATCAAATTCTTCCTTCGTTAATTCAAACATAAAATCTGGCGGAAAACGTTTGATATTGCGTCGTACTGCTTCTTTCAAGCGCTTTGTTTCTGTTCCGTAGAGTATAGCCAAGTCCACATCAAGCATCACTTTTTCACCGCGTATAAAATAAATACGTTCGGCGATAGTATCGGTTTTAAGGATGTCATTGTTTAATGGCATAGTAGGGTTCGAGTTGTGGGGCAGATTTTTCTATGAGTGCGTTTCGTGTGAGAGTTTTACGGCATCCAGCCGAGGTGGAAGACAATTCCGCCACCAATGAGGTAGGTTTGAACTGTATTGATATTGCCACATACTTTCAACCCTATACCCGGAACGTATGCTTTGAGAGCAATTTGGGCTTCATAAACCAAACCAACACCAGATTTTGGTGTAGGGTAATCATTATTGAAACAGTATGCTACCCCGAGGGAGACCGAAGAAAACGACCAATCATTCTGATTTATCCAGCCATACATCCCTGCAATTTCCGTCAAATTAAAACCACTTGTCATTCCTAAATCATATGACGGAAATATCTGTTTGAGATGCACGGTGAGCAGCGTACCCTTCACGACAGCAGAAAGCCCGATACTAAGAGCATCGCTGCTCTGTAGGGCATATGTATAGCTACCATGAGCCCAATACCAATTCTCCCGTGCTTTCTGCACGCTATCTGCTTTTGTGGAATCCAGTGTTTGTGCGCTCAGTGGCGCATAGCAGAATGCACAAACCATGAGAAGCGTGAGAACAATGCTAATTCGGTGAGCCAGTATGTGAAACATAGTCATTCTCAATAAATTTCAAGTATTGTGTCCGTTGCAGAGATGTACAGTTCATAAATGCGCTTGTGATGTTGCCGTAGCTTTTGAGCAACAATCTCAGTCGGAGAATTGCCAAAGCGTAGCCAGCATATTCTAGGCGGTGTTCCGTAAAGCAAGGAAAGTTCACAAAAATCTTCATCTTGTGTAACAAGCACAAAATCATGGTCTCTCGCATATTGCCAAATATCATGGTCTTTTGCCGGAATTGCCAAACCTGTTCGTTCTACGTGCAGTGAATTGGGAAAAATATCGTCTAATTTCTTCACAAGCCGATACGAACAGTTGGCATCGAAAAGCAATTTCACGGTATTCATAAAGCCACAACAATACGGCGTTCTTTATCCGCAGCATAGCCAAGAGCTGCTTGAACACTTGCCTCTGTCAGCTCAGGAAAATCCTCGCAAATTTCCTGTACACTCATTCCCGCCGCCAGCCAGCCCAGAATATCTTGGACAGCAATGCGTGTACCGATGATACAAGGCTTCCCGAAGCGAATGTCGGGATTGATGGTGATTGTATTTGTATAGTTCATCGTAAACCCTTCAATTCAAGTACAAAATCCGGCAACACATCTTCACCCGAAACGGTATTGTCAAAGCCCCGAACTTCCGATGCGGAACCGTCTTGACGGTAAATATACACGACTTCCTCAAATGGGTCTATGAGCCATGCGAGACGGCAACCATTTTCCATCCATTCGTGCATTTTTTCTTGTGTTGTCCTCAGCGAATCTGTTTCAGAAAGTAGCTCAATGACAAAATCAGGGCAAATTGGAGCAAATTTCTTACGCTTTTCTGCGGAAATTGCTTCCCATCGTTCTGTCGCAATAAAGGCAGCATCGGGTGAGCGCATTGCGCTGCTGGGCAACGTAAAGCCAGTGCTAGAATCAAAGACAATACCAAGATGTTTTTGGCGATTCCACAGTGCCAAAAAAAAGGTAATGTCGGCATTACGATGCCCTGACTCGCCACCTGTGGGGTATAGAAGCATAATTTCTCCATTTTTTGTGCGCTCAATGCGCAGCATCTTGTTCGATGCGCAGAGCGCAAAGAGTTCGTCGTCGGTCAAGCCGCCGATAGCGGAAACATCAAGCATGAGAGCGTCCATTGTGTGACCTTTCCACGAAATTGTCCGAAATATTTTTCACTGTATGCCAAAATCCAATTTGCAAAAAAAACAGCGAAGAAGCCAGTGGAAACAAGAATCAGCATTGAGAGGCGAGTAAACAAACTATGGCACTTAACAAGACAAAAGGCGTAAAAGAAGCATGAATGCTCGCTTTTACGCCTCCTGCGGACTAAGCTAAAACTGAATTACGCTACTTCGCGTGCTCCAATCACATTAAAACGATTCGTCACAAATGAAGCATCAGCAAAGGACGCATTGCCAGCCGGATTTGCGCCTGCGCCGTGGAAATCGCTGAATGCAGAGGATTGATTTACGAAAATTCCGCCCACATAGTTGAAAGCAACAGGCGCTTTGCCCTCGAAGATGATCGCGTCTTCGGCTTGTTCGCGCTGCGCCGGGTCGGTGGTATAGACAAGCGTTGTGAGCGCTCCTTTGTGCTTCAGGCTGCGCAAAAGCAGGTGCAAGCTGTGGTCGAAGCCGTCGGTCGGGATAAGAAAGCTAATCGGTCCGAACCATTCGCGTTCGTATTTATCGCTCTGCGTGGCATCTGCTTGCAGAATGAGCGGCGATGCCGTCCGTGCGTTCTCAAAGCCGCCTTGCGGAACGGGCTGGGAATCGCGCACCAATTTCAGTCCGAGCGCTTTTGCTTCTGCGACGCGCTTGTAGGTGATTTCACTCTGTATGCCGCCGGTGATGGCAGACATTTTCGGATTGTTCACCAAGCCATCAATTTTGTCTGCAAAGCGCTTTGCTACTTCATCAAAAGGAATGACGGTATCGCCTTCTTTTACACCATTTTTATTGACAAAAAAGTTCTGCGAAGTCGTACACATCTGCCCGCTATAGAGCGACAGCGTAAAAGCAAGATTGTCCAGCACGGCATCAAGGTTGTCAACACTTTCCAAGATAACACCATTCACACCAGCTTTTTCCGTGAAGACCGCTTTCCCGTGCTTGCGTCCGATTTCCTCAATCGTATTGCCAAATGCACCGCCGGTAAAATCAATTACGTTTACCGCTGGATGCTCTGAGAGCGTGATTGTAAGCGGGCTTGCGCTGCTATCGGCGGCGAACTGCACCAAATGGGGGTCTAAGCCCAAATCCTTGAACGTCTCTTGCATACTTGCCACGACGACGGCAATCGCCAAAACTGATTTCGGATGTGGCTTCACGATAACGGGATTGCCCGTCACAAGACTGGCAAACAAGCCCGGAAGCGTGTTCCAGACGGGGAACGTCGAGCAACCGATGACCAAGCCGATGCCTTTGGGCACGATGTGAAAATTCTTCTTAACGGTGATGTTAGCTGCTCCGGCAGGTTTTACCCACGTCGCTTCGGTAACAAATTGCGCCTGTTCGCTAAAACCAAGCGCCACAGCCTCCAATGCACGGTCGAACGAGTGCGGACCGGATGCTTGGAAGGACATTGCAAAACTCTGCCCCGCAGTGTGCATGGTCGAATACGCAATCTCGAAGAACGTTTTGCCCGTTCCAGCCCGCTCCAATGCTTCAATCAGCACAACGGCGCGGTCGGTCGGGGAAAGGCGCTGCCATTGCTTTTTGGCGTTGTGGGCATTCGTGATGAGATGTTCAATCGTAAATGTCGGGTACTGCACACCAAGCCCGAAGCCAAAGGGAGATTCTTCTTCGCCGTGCCATCCGATTTCGCCTGCTTGCTGAAGGCGTGTGAACTTGTGATGCAGTGAGGCTTTGAAGGCTGCTTCGCCCTCGTCGGCTGCGGTTTCGCCATAGACTTTTTTGCTGGGCGATTCGTTCCAATGCGCGAAGTATTCGCGTGAGATGTTTGCTTGAACTGCTTTGTCGAGCGTTTCGCTGTGTTTTTGGGTGAGTTCTGTGAGGGTCATGGTTGGTGTTGTAGAAGTAAAGAGGTTATCGAAAAATTTGTAAGCATTGAAGCGTCTCATTTGCTATAAACTCGTTAATGGCTTGCAAATGATGATGCAGAATTGCTGCTAACGCTGACGTAGAGATATTGCCTGTGCGAATCCAAATAACTTTCGGCGGAGTGCCGTGCTGTTGATATAATCCTACAAAATCAGTATCAAGTGTGAGGATTGCATCATAGCCTTTTTCACGAGCCATCATAAAAATCTCGTCGTCGGATGAATTCCACAAGCCAAAGTCTTTGATATGGTGAGCATGAGGAAAAATATCGTTGACACGAGCAAGAAGGCGGTATGAGATGTTTTGGTCAATGAGAAGTTGCATCAAAGAAATTTCTATGCGGCGTACGCGATATGTTGCTGTTGTTCTGCGGCAAATTCGAGTGCAGTCCTAATATCTACGTGGGTCAGTTCGGGAAAGTCTTCTACAATATCATCGAATGTCATACCCGAAGCTATTTGCCGCAAAATATCTTCCACCGTTATACGCATACCGCGAATACAAGGCTTGCCGGAGCGTTTCCCTGCTTCGATAGTGATAATATCTTTGTAAATGGTCATGTCACACTTTGAAGAAACCCGCCGTAGGGAAAAGAGACCGTCCGACGGGTTGTCGTTTATCGTATTCCGAGATTTATTCAAACGCCTGAATACCGGTAATATCCGCACCCAAAATGAGCGTGTGAATATCATGCGTTCCTTCGTAAGTCTTGACCGATTCAAGGTTTGCCATATGGCGCATGATAGGGTATTCACCCAAAATGCCGTTGGCACCGTGAATGTCGCGGGCGATACGGGCTATTTCCAACGCCATCCAGACGTTATTGCGTTTTGCCATCGAAACCTGCTGTGGTGTGGATTCACCCGCATCCTTCATTTGTCCCAAGCGGTGCGCCAGCAGCTGCCCTTTGGTGATTTCGTTCAGCATCCAGACGAGTTTTTCCTGCACGAGTTGGAAGCCTGCGATTGGCTTGCCGAACTGAATGCGCGTTTTTGCATAGTCCAGCGAGGATTCGTAACACGCCATTGCAGCGCCCAGAGCGCCCCACGAAATACCGTAACGAGCTTGCGTCAGGCAGCCGAGCGGTCCTTTCAATCCTGAGACGTTTGGTAGCAAATTTGCTTCGGGAATTTCGCAATCTTGGAAGACGAGTTCGCCCGTCGCGGAAGCACGAAGCGAGTGTTTGCCTTTCATTTCGGGTGCGGTGAAGCCCGGTGTACCTTTTTCAACCAAAAACCCGCGCACAACGCCGTCCAACTTTGCCCACACAACAGCTACATCAGCCACATTGCCGTTGGTAATCCACATTTTTGCACCATTCAGCAAAAAGCCGTTACTGGTTTTTTTAGCGTTGGTAATCATGCCGTTAGGGTTTGAGCCGTGGTCAGGTTCGGTGAGTCCAAAGCAGCCGATAGCATCCGCCGAAGCGAGCTTGGGAAGCCAGTGTTTGCGCTGCTCTTCATTGCCGTAGGCATAAATCGGGTACATGACGAGCGAACTTTGCACCGAAGCGTAGGAGCGCAAACCGGAATCGCCGCGCTCAAGTTCTTGCATTGCCAGTCCGTAGGCGGTGTAGCTGGCTCCGGCACATCCGTACTCGTGTGGAAGCGTGATGCCGAATACGCCAAGTTCTGCCATGCGCTTAGCAAGGTGCTTTGGGAAGGTTCCGGCTTGATAGTGTTCTTCGATGATGGGCAAAACTTCATCATCCACAAAGGAGCGCACGGTGTCTCGTATCAGACGCTCTTCGGGGGAATACAAGCCGTCGAGATTATAGTAATCAAAAGCATTGTTGGCGCTTTGCTTGGGGGATTTTCCATTATGCGGTGCACCGTTGGGGTGCGTACCGTTCGTTTTTGGCGCTGTTGCTACGGCAGACATGGCGTTATTCCTTGAAAAATGAATGAAGTGAGAGAAATTTTATCCGTTGATATGGGCTACGGTGGAGACTCCAAAATTACGATTTTTTTCGCAGTGAGCGAAAGAAATTCCTTTTTACTGGAAGGGGAATAGATTTGGCGTAGAGTGTTTGGCAGGGTATGGATTGTACCCAAACGAAAACAGGTTTAGCAGATTGCTCTGCCAAACCTGTTACGGAATTACATTGCCGCGGAATACCTACACAGATGGCTGCGGAGGCGGGAAACGAAAAAGCCCGCTTTGGTGGGCGGGCTTTTTTTGCGTATCTATTTTTTCGGCTTTGATGGTAAGAGCTTCGATGAGGTTGTGCTGTCAATATACAGTAGTGCGTCGTAGCTTTCGGGAAGAAGACAAGTGAAGAATTGTTGGTTTCCTGCAACTGAACCAACTGAGCGCATTTCAAAGGGTGTAGTGAGCCATTGTGCCAGTGGGCTTTGGCGAGTAATACGTTTCGTGAAAAGGATTCCTGAAGAAACACGTGCTGCCCGAAAATACTCTTCAACTGTTCCCGTATAAGGTTCAATAAGAGTATTACTCCTCACAACTTTATTAGAATCAAAATTATAGGCAGTGTATGAGCCGCTTCCACACGAAAATCCTAGAGCATAATAATTTTTGCCAAAGCTGCGAGTCAAAAATCCTCCCATTTGTAGTCCGGCACCAGGGTTAGGATTTTTTATGACATGTCCGTTGTGTGCCCAGACAACTATACGCTCTTCGGGATTTGTTTGTGACGCTATCCATCGGATATTTTCTGCCATACAGGAGTCACGGTATAAGCTGGTAACAGCGTCTGGCTGCTGTGCGACATAAAGAGAAATTATCGTCATTGCTTGCAGAACGATGCGGCAATCTTGAAGAATGCGCTCTTTTTCCAGCGATGAGTTGTTTGCAGAAACTTTCAACGATAAATGATTATAAAATGTTTGCGCGTTTCGTATTGCTGCCGCCACTAAAGGTGCGGTTATTGTGCCTTGTTGTGTTGCTGCCTCTACCACTTCCACGCTTTTGTTCAGGGTAGCACATTCCGATTTGAGGGCGCTGTCGGATTGCAGCAGGACAAAGGCGCGAATATTTTCAAGTGCTTGCGTGGAGGATTGCATATCGAACCCCTCGAAGCGGATTTTTTTCGTGTGCGTTTCGTTATATGTTTTCATCCATTTGATGAGATTAACGACTTCTTCATTCCGCCATGTCCAGAACTTCATGCCATAGACACAATCTTCTGGTGTGCCTTTACCATGCAGGATATAATCGTTGACTTTGTACGCCTCCGGCATATAGGCTTCCATCGCAAAAACACCCACATTTGTCTCATTGGCAAGGTATTCCAGCAATCGGTGTTTCATTGAAAAAATTTCGCTTGTGCCGTGTGTGGCTTCACCAAGAGCTATAATTTTTGCTGTTCCGATTTCTTTTTTGAATGCGGCAAGATTGGCATTTCGGTTTGTTGCATTTCCGTCATTCAAAGCAATCACATTTTTTTGCAGCCAAGTAATCTGAGCTTTGGTGGGCGCTTCTAATTCCGGATCCTTCAGTTCTTTGCCGTCAATTTCAATTTGCATATCGTCATACCAGACCGTTCCGTTCCCTGTAAACGAAGGTCCCCACGATAAAGTAGCGGCAGAATCGGGAACAAAAAACTCTGTGGTGTGTAGCGTCCAATCTCGTGTACCGCGAAAAATGGAAGAGTCGGTTAAGCGATGCAAACAACTCCGACCCCGGGTATCCTGCATTGATACAATAAAACCAACATTGTGGGTACCTTCTGGCAAAACATCCTGGACTTTGACAAATCCACTAATTCGGCAACGTTTATTCCATAGCAAGGTCATGGGAATAGCATTCGTAGAAACCGTACCACCCCGATATCCCTTAGCACTATCTTTGTCAGAGCGGACGGTGGATATTTTCAAACTAGCCTTGCCGCTATGTGCAATCACTGTATCTACGCGAATATCGCTGGGTCCCTCTACTCTCCACAAGGTGGGATGAAAATGTGTGCGTTCATAGCGTTCAAAACCACTATTGAAAGAAATTTGCCCAAAGCCTTGCGAAACAAAACACAACAACAAAATAATGCTTGATAAGCACAGGGAAATGAAAGAGTAATGCATAAGTACATAATAGAGATTGGAGAATGATTAACCTGTTTAGGAGGAACAACAAAATGAAGTGCATTCGGAAAAGTTTAATTTTTCCGAATGCACTTGCGATCATTTACTTAATGCCGTTAAGGAGCTTATCATTCTCAGCAGTTACGAAGTGAACAAATTCCAGCACCTCCACTATGTACCGGGCAAGTACCACAAAATGTCTGCGCAGCTGTCCAATGTGTAGTAGAATCTGCCGTTGCTTCTTCCTCAATTGCTGTTCCCCCTCTAACTGTACGAACGTCAAAAGCGTCGGATGTTACAAAGCTCTTCACCGTGAGTTCATCAAGGCGCAATTTTTTTGATTGGTTTTCCATGAAGAAAACTCCTATAAAATAGAATTTTTTCTGCCCGAAAAGGTTATATTCGCATCAAGCATGGGGAATTCCTGAAAGCTATACCCAATGCGCGAGGCGGTGTACCGTCAGGCAAAAGAAGCGGTACACTGCTTTGTTTTTTCAGTGTTAGGTGTTAGGTTTATATGTGTTGGTTGCAATAGGACATACCACTCTCTACGCGAAAAGGGAAGCCGCGAAAAGGGAAGCCGCGAAAAGGGAAGCCGCGAAAAGGGAAGCCGCGAAAAGGGAAGCCGCGAAAAGGGAAGCCGCGAAAAGG
>JANYDO010000499.1 GCA_025363605.1 Candidatus Kapaibacterium sp. | reverse complement strand
AAATTGTACAAATGTGTCCCGTCGCCAATGCCATGCACCAAAAATGGCAAGTGCCAAGACACCAATACCCATGTAATTTGCGGCATCGGTGAAAGGCATTTGTCCCCAATAGGTACTTTGCATTTCTTCACCGACTTTCATTTTGCCAAAGCCGAAGTAATTTGGAACGACAAAGGTCATCATCTCTTGTGGGCTGAATGACCAATTTGTAGCATACTCATAATCGAACCCCCCTGATGCATCTTGCTTCTGTCCGACTACTTTTTCGATAGGTGCAGTACCACGTGTGGAATATGTAGAGTATTCCATGACGGACAAATAGCGATCGGAAGCCATTGCAAAGGACAGTCCGCCTGCAACGGCAAATATGCCCGCAGCACGGAGAACACCTGCGATTGCTTCTTTTTTGATAAGGCGACTTACAATCTCGAAGACGATATACAATCCAAAGCAACATACCCCGTAAAATACCATTTGTACGTGCGTGGATTCGACCAAAATGTGAGTGATGATAATAAGCAAAGAAGCATAAAGTATGCTAAAGCGCTCCCGCAATTTTTCGAGGCAGAGAAGTATGTAGGGAAACGTCATGAGCGCTATTGGTTTCGTATTATGCCCAATCATCACCCAAACAATGATGAAGGTAGAAAAGACCGCAGCAAATGCAGTGAAAAACGCGACAAACCGACTTTGCTGCTTGCTACGCATCAGCAAAAACATTCCAATCCCATAAAGTATATAGTATGACCCGACACGTGCAGCATCGCTCCCAAACAACGTACCAAAGCCATTGGTAATAGTATGAAATGTCACCATGATGAAATCCCACCAGCGGTCTCCTGTGGTCAGTAATGCTGCGTAGCTGGGCATACCGGAAAAAATATTCGGTATCCACAGCGGAAAATCCCCGCTCTTTTTAGCAGCATCCAGATAGGGAACAAAACTGCCGGAGGCGATATTATCGGATGCAAAGAAAATTCCGCCGCCAAAGAGTGTACCACGCAAGAAAACAAGCACCGCCACAGCAAGTGCAATGCAATACAAGGCGCTTTGATACTGCTCAGGAATCAGTGGTTTTGCGGCAGGTTTGTTCTGCACGTGCCGTTTGGATGAAACGTGTGGCTGTTTTGCCATTGGGGATTACTCCAAAAAAAAAAATGAAATGTTGAGGTTATCGTTTGAGCTGCTCTTCCAAGGTTGAAATTATTGTCATTGCCTCGTCGTAGAGGTGTTGCATTGCTCCTTCTGCTTGAGTTGGAGCAAATCGAGCAAATTCGCACGAATCTAAGGTCTTGGCAAATTGACTGCAAACATCAGTGTTTACGCCGCGCTCTTGCAGCGCCGCTTGAACAGTTTCACGTGAGAGAGAGGCTTGAGGAATGGTCAGTTTATCGCTCATATAGCCCCAGAGTGCTTTAGAGACTGCATCGTGGAATTTTGAAGAATCATTTGTGCTTAAAAATGCTTTTGCTTCTTTGAGGCGTTTCGTAGCGATCCGTGTAGCAGTACGATTTTTCATGAGCGCAATGTCGCTACGAAGTTGCTCATCGCGCCGACGATAAACGATGAAACCAATAAACAGTATAAATGGCAGAGCCAGCGATACAAAAAAGCCAACGCTGCCATAAAAACCTTCGCCTCGACGAGGTAAGCGCTCGCTATTACCTAGCTTGATAAAACGAATATCGTTGTTGAGTGCGGTTACGGCATCTTTCCCATTATATTTTCCACCCACAACGGCATTTTCTTCCTTGCCTTTTTCTACCAGAAGGGTAAATTCTTCGGATTGAAGCGTGATGTAGCGCTTCTTATCAAGATCATAATAAGCAAAGGTAACAGGCGGTATTTTGAATTCGCCGGCGAAACGCGGAACAAGAAGATACTCAAGGGTCTTCGTACCACTTGCTCCTGATTCGTTCATGTCAATATTGTCCTTCGTTGTTGGGTCATAGGTCTCAATATCCGGCGGCAACTGAAGTTTAATAGGGTCTATGAGTTTTAGGTTGCCTTTGCCACTTAACCGTACGGTAAGTTTGACTGGCTCGTTCGTCTTGGTACTGCGTGGCACTAAGGTTGTTTCGAGCGAAAATGTGCCGACAGCACCGTTAAACTCTGCTGGAACATTTGTTTGCGGAAGCGGACGAACGGTTATTTTTACCACAGGGCTACGCAAGGGTACGCGCACGTCCTGTGCCTGTCCAAACGGGTCGCCGAAGGGATCACCATGAAAGAAGGCATCAAATGGATCGCGAGAGTTGTTACGCTTATTGCTGCCAACATTTACTCGTGCAACTACTTCAGCTTCCATTGGATCAAGTTCAAGAGTACCGCTTTGCTGTGGAAACAGTGCGACCTTTTTGACGGCTGCCACACGAAAAACTTGTCCATTGATGACTTCATCATTGAAAAGGAGCTGCTGCGGGCTTTCAATGTCCTGATTCCAAAAGCCTGTCAGTGCCGGCATTTTGCGAGGAGTGTAATTGGTAAGCGTTATGCGAGTATAAAGTTTGTAGGTGGCAATGATTTGTTCGCCACGCATGACGTTGTTTTTATTGACAGATGCTTTCAAAAAGATACCTTTTTGCAGCTGTTTCGTCATTTCCGTTTCGGCTGCTTGCTCTTCGGCTTGCTGCGCTGCTTGTTGTTGACTTTGCTTGACTACCTGCACGGTGACTGGGTTTGACTGTACGCGTTTTCCGCCAATATCTGCCGAAGCCGATGAAATAGTGAATTTCCCCTCGGTGCGCGCTTGCAAAATATACGAATACGAAATACTTTGTGCCATTGCGCCGTTGACAACCCGAACACTTTGCGATTGCATCGGTCCGCCAATCAGGGTAAATCCTTCAAAATCTGGCGCACGAAAGCCCGTCATTGCAGCACTGCTGGTAAAACTTACTTGAAAACGGTCACCAACGCTTACGGGATTTGGCGTAACAGTGGCGGTAAGCTCCTGCGCAACAAGTGTTAATGCGCTCAGAGCAAAAATAATGAGAGTAGAAAGTATGCGCATTGTTTTCAAATAGAAGGTGTTACCAATCTTTTTCAATTACCACACCGCTTGCTTTGCGTTTAATGAGCTTTTTCTGGACATTGCGCTCTTCGTTGTTTAGAGCCTCCAATATCCGCTCTGCATCTGCTTTGGATAGCTTTGGCTGGGATTGACCTTGCTGTTGAGGTGACTGATTATTTTGTGGCGTTTGAGGCTGATTAGATTGGTTTTTATCTTGATTTTTGTCTTGGTTTTTATCTTGATTTTGCTGCTGCTGGTCTTGTTGCTTTTGTTCGTCTTGATTTTGATTGTTTTGCTGCTGTTTTTGCTGCTCTTGCTTCTGCTGCTGTGCTAGAAGTTGCTTTGCGTACGAGAGATTGTGTCGTGTGTCGTCATCGGAAGGATTGAGGCGTAGCGCATTCTTATAGGCATCCACACATTCAGCAAGTTTTTGAGATTTGAAAAGCGCGTTGCCGAGATTATGATAGGATTGTGCGCGTATCTCCTTTGCGGCTTTGCTATTTTCAGCCATAGCGCGGAATTGGCTTGTCGCATCGTCGTATTTGTTTTGTTTATAGAAGGCATCGCCAAGATTAAAACTGCTTTCGGGTAGAGTCTTATCTTTTTCGAGTGATGACCGATACTGCTCCTCAGCCTCTTTGAAGCGTTTGTTGGTATATGCTTCATTGCCGGTACGCGCCAACGCACGTGGTGTGTCGAATATACTTGTCCATGATGATGATTGTGCAGAAGCGGTTGGGGCAGCACAGAGCAGAAGCGTTGAGGCAAGCAGCAATGAGCATTCCAACGATGAAGCGATAGGTGAAGAATATGATTTCATATGGTTTCTTTCGGAGACATTGAAACAGATTCGCTATACACTGCTTTTTTTTGAGAAATATGTCCAAAGAGATTGACCTTGCGCCACCAAGCATTTCGTCGGTCGGAAATAAATATTTCCCACACGAGGAGGAGGAGTGCGAGTCCGAGCGCATACTGGAAGCGGTCTTCAAAGTTAGTGAAGACTTTTGTACCAAATTCCTTTTTTTCCATTTTGCCGATTTCTTCTAGCACAATATTTAAGCCCGTTTCCGTATTTGTGGCGCGGATATACACTCCACCGCCAGCGGCAGCAAAGTCTTGGAGGCTTTTTTCGTTGAGTTTTGTAAGAATCACATTACCCGAGCGGTCTTTGCGGAAGCCGGTTTGAAAGCCCATTGCGTATGTGGGTATGGGAGAGCCTTCGGGCGAACCCATTCCAATCGTATGCACGACCACGCCTTCTTCATGTGCCTCCTTGATTGCTTTTACCGCATCTTCTTCGTGGTTTTCGCCATCGGTGATAATGATAAGTGTCTTGTAGCGTTTTTCTTCGGCATTGAAAGATTTCACGGCGAGTTTCACAGCAGCACCAATATTCGTGCCCTGCGTGGGAATCATACTCGGTTCAATTGCCGAAAGAAACATCTTCACAGCACCGTAATCGTTTGTGAGCGGTAATTGCAAATATGCTTCCCCCGCGAAGACAATAAGTCCGATGCGATCATTGCTCAGTTTGTCGAGCATTCTTGCAATGGCTTGTTTGGCACGCTCTAGCCTATTTGGTTTGAGGTCTTCTGCACGCATACTGTTGGACACATCCAGCGCTATGATAATGTTCACGCCTTCACGCTTTACCTCTTCCAGTTTTGTTCCAATTTGTGGATTGGACAAGCCGATGATAAGAAAAGAATAAGCGATTGCAAAGAGGACAAACTTCCATGTCGGTTTAGAATTGGACACATCAGGAAAGAGGCGTTGAATAATCGCCGGATCACCAAATGCTGATAGCGACCGTGAGCGTTGGCGGCGGCTCCACCAGAAGAGTGCGACCAAAAGCGGTAAAATCGCCAAGGCGTAGAGGTATTCGCTATGCTGAAAACGAATCATCGGAATAGGAAAATAGTTGATGTGAGTTCCGAACCTTGAGTTTTATATCTTCTAAAGCGTACTACGGTCACATAGCACAAAAATAAAAAAAAGCAGAGACATTGCTGTATCTGCTTTTGAAGATTTTTTCTCGCTTGCATCCGTTGATGGGTGGAATAGCTTAGGCTTTGCTCATTGCAGCCACGATTGCTACTTTTTTGCGGGTTTTTGTCCGCATCTGGCGCTCGGTCATACCGCGCAGATAGTAGAGTTTCGAGCGGCGTACAGAGCCTTCGCTTACGACGGTCACACCTTGGATAATCGGTGAATAGAGAGGGAAGATACGCTCTACACCCACGCCGTTGGAAATTTTCCGAACGCGGAATGTTGCACCTGTGCCAATACCACGACGGGCAATGACAATTCCTTGATAGTTCTGAATGCGCTCTTTGTCGCCCTCAATAACGCGCACAGCGACATTCACTGTGTCGCCCGGCTTGAAGCTAGGAATGGTAACTTCTTCGCCGTTGTTTTTGGTTTTACGCATCTCACTCGACTCGGCAATAGCCATAGTCTCAATAAGTTGCAATTCTTTCGACATCATAATGTGCTTTGGAACAAATGAAAATGAATGCGTTGATTGTTCTTAGGTAATATACTTTTGGTACAGCCTACAAAAATACAGGATTCCTCTGTCGTGTGCAAACTTTTTGTGGAAAATTTCTTCTTATTGCACAAACACGAGCTTTCTTCCCTCTTCCGATGCCGGAAATGGCAAGGCGACGACTTCATCAATGGCTGAGTTCATTTCCTCCGTTAACGATTTGCGAAGAGATTCGATTTCTGCGGCTGTATAGAGCTTGAGGTCAATCATTTTCTGTGTGTAGCGATCAACCGGGTCGCGCTGTTGCCATTCCTGAATCATAGTGCTGGGAACGTAGCTGAAATCGTCGTGTTCGGCATGACCGCGCATCCGCATAGTCACGCACTCAATAATTGCCGGAATGCCTGTTTTGCGGGCTTCCTCCACTGCGTTTTTGCAGGTTTCATAGACCAACTCTACGTCTGTTCCATCTATTGTTGCTCCTTTGCAGCCATATCCCAAAGCGCGGTCGGAAAGCCGCTCACAAGCAAACTCGACACTGTTCGGTGAGGAATAAGCATATTGGTTGTTTTCAATGATGAGTACAAGCGGAAGGCGTTGCACTGATGCAAGATTCATTCCCTCGTGGAATTCGCCCGTTTGTGCCCCACCGTCACCTATGTATGTCATGGCGACCGTATGCTCTCCGCGCATTTTTGCTGCCATCACATAGCCAGCAGCAACAGGAATCATGGAGCCGAGATGGGAAACATTGCCATAGACTTTTTTACTGACATCTGCGTAGTGACCAGTGCCGTCGGTGCCACGCATCATGCTTCCTTCGCGGGCAAGAAAATTCTTTAGCATCGTGCGGAGTTCCTGTCCGCGCGTGAAGTGACCGCCTACATTACGATGCATTGGAAAATAAGCATCGTCGGCAGCTAAGGAAAAAGCTGAACCCACAGATGCCGCTTCATTGCCAATCTGCGAATAAACACCACCAAAGGCGCGTCCCTGCTTGTAAGCGCGAATCATTGCCAAGTCAAACTCACGTGCTTGAAGCATTCTGTGGAAAAGTTGCTTCCGCTCGTCGTTGCTCAAAAGCGAAGAAGTATGAAGTGGTGCGATGGGATTTGTTTTTCCGTTTGAAGACGATGTGCCGTTTGTCTGTGGCTTAGATGCTTGCTTTGTTGCCATAGCGTTTTATGAAAATGAGATACCGAAAGATTGACAAAATTATGGAAGACGTACTTCAACAGTTCAAAAAAACAGTGGAAACTCGCGTGGCTTTGCCTCGTGCATTATTTCGTATGCTGCCGTAAAGATATGCTCCACGTCCGGCTTCGACCAGAAATTGCCGTCAGTGCCATAGGCAGGGCGATGTTCCTGACCGGTAAGGGTGCGTGGTGCTGAATCAAGGTATTGATAGCCTCCCTGTTTTTCGAGAACTTGCTGCATCATATACGCAGTGCAGCCACCGGGAAGATCTTCATCCACAAACAAAACGCGATTTGTTTTGCGAAGTGACTCGGTGATAAGTCCATTGCAGTCAAAAGGCAACAGCGATTGCACGTCAATGACTTCTGCATCTATACCAGCTTCGGCGAGAAGTTCCGCAGCCCGTGAAACGAGGCGTAACGTAGCGCCGTAGCTCACAATGGTAATGTCTTTGCCTGTGCGTAAAACCTCAGGTACACCAAGTGGAAGCGTGAATTCGCCAATATTTGCAGGCATTTTTTCTTTGAGACGATAGCCGTTGAGGACTTCAATTACCAATGCCGGTTCGTCCGACCGCAAAAGCGTATTGTAGAAACCTGCTGCTTGAGTCATATTGCGCGGTACAAGCACGTGAATACCACGAACAAAACTAACAATACCCGACATTGGCGAACCCGAATGCCAAACGCCTTCCAAGCGATGACCGCGTGTGCGGATAATCAGCGGCGCTTTTTGCCCACCTTTGGTGCGGTATTGAAGCGATGCGAGATCGTCGGACATGATTTGAATGGCATACAGCAAATAATCAAGGTACTGAATCTCTGCGATTGGTCGCAGACCTCGCATTGCAAGACCTATGCCCTGCCCAATGATGGTACATTCGCGTATGCCTGTGTCGGTAACGCGCAGCTCACCATATTTTTTTTGCATTCCGGCAAATGCTTGATTAACATCACCTAAATATCCTACATCCTCGCCGAAAGCGACGATACGTGAGTCACGCTTCAGTGCCGCATCAAAGCAAGCATTAAGGATTTCGTAGCCACTGGTGTTTGGAGCATTTGCATCATAGACAGGTGGAATCACCGGCGCTTTTAAGGCAGATTCGGCGGAAGTGCTGTACAAATGGCTGCTGTATCGGTCACGATTGAGTTCGTTTTGTTTATGGAGCCATGCCGTTAATTCGCCCTTGACCGAAATAGTCTCATTGCGTACAGCAAGGAGTGACCAAGTAGCTGCGGACATGAAATCTCTGCGCTCAGGATTCTTGATAGCACGGAGACCTGAAATAAGGCGCTGAATTTCCGCAGCGCTTGACTGCTTGGCTTCAGACGCTATCCGTTCCAACAAACCAAGAGCTTCCTCAGTCTCCTCGCGAATTGGGCGCATAAAGGCATCAAAGGCTTGCTTTCGTGCGCTTTCAGCGGATTCTTTTGCCTGCTGTTCGATTGCATCCAATTCTTCCGCTTTTGCAAAGCCTTCTTGAAGTATCCACTCGCGTAGTTTCGAGAGACAATCGTGCTTACGCTCCCATTCTAAGCGTTCTTTGGTTTTGTAACGCTCGTGGCTTCCGCTCGTGGAATGTCCTTGCGGTTGTGTAAGTTCGATGACGTGTATAATTGCCGGAACGTGATGTTTCCTTGCGTTGTCAGTAGCTTTTTGATATGTCTCCATAAGGGCGGGATAGTCCCAGCCTTTTACTTGATAGACATCAAAGCCCGAATCTGAGCCTTCTTCACGTTGAAAGCCCTGCAAGAGCGCGTACATATTCTCTTTCGTCATTTGGTACTTGTTCGGCACGGAAATACCGTAGCCGTCGTCCCAAATAGAAATGACCGCCGGAGCTTTGAGAACACCAATTGCGTTCACGGCTTCCCAGAACATTCCCTCCGCGCAGCTTGCGTTGCCAATAGTCCCAAAAGCAACTTCATTGCCGCCATGGGAAAACTGGGTAAGTTGTTTCAATTCTTCCACCTCCCGGTAAAGACGCGAAGCGTAGGCAAGTCCCACCAAACGAGGCATCTGCGCTGCTGTCGGAGAAACATCTGCCGACGAATTTTTCATTGTGCTCAGGTTTTTCCAGTTCCCATCCGCATCAAGGCTGCGTGTGGCAAAGTGGGAGTTCATCGTGCGTCCCGCAGTAGCCGGTTCGTGTGCAAGGTCGGTATGCGCGTAGAGTTGAGCAAACATTTGCTGAATGGTGATTTCACCAATCGCCAGCATAAAGGTTTGGTCGCGGTAATAGCCGGAGCGGAAATCACCGTTCTCGAATACCTTCGCCATAATCAGTTGCGGAATTTCCTTCCCATCGCCGAAGATACCGAACTTGGCATTGCCGCTGAGTGCCTCACGTCGTCCCATATAGCTGGCGTGTCGGCTTTCACTGGCAATGGTATAATCACGCAGCACCTCTTCGCGGGTGAAGACGTGCTTTTTCTGGACACTACCACCGCCGGCAATCGTAGAAGATGCCGATTGGGTATGATGCCCATTTCGAGGAGATTGCGAGGACGATTTTTTTGTGGGTGAGGCGGATGTTTTCATGGACGTTACCGGTTCAAAAAGGGTTAGACCAATACACGTTTTATCTCGTACGCAAAGCGCATGAGAACAGCGCCGCAAACTACAACGTTCTTCGCAGATAGCCAAACTCTTCGTTCGGTTCATCAAAATTTCACTTGGAGCGAAAACCGTCTGTTGCGCTTGTCTCGGTAATGGAGAATTTTGTACGTTGTTTGAAAAATTTTACCAATATTAGTCAGAAGTTAAAGGTATTGTGCATACAGCATTCACCAGCATATTCTTTTTCAATAGCTGCATTATCCTCACATTATGAAGCGTGTAATTATTTGCGACGATCATGAGTTAGTGACTCATCTGCTCGAAACATGGCTCACGCTGGACACCAGTCTAAAAGTTGTTGGAACGTTCAATAGAGGCTTGGAAGCTCTCAAGTCAATTGATAGCTTGCAGCCGGATATTTTGATTCAGGATTTACAGTTGCCTGACGTTAGCGGTGTAGAAGTGATTCAGCGAGTTCGAGAGACGAATTCTACCCTTCGGATTTATGCGATGACCGCACGGTCAGATTTGGCACGGTCAGCACTTGAAGCAGGTGCAAACGGCTGTATGCTGAAAGATGAAAGCCCCGAAGAGTTATTGCGGGCAATTCGTTCTGACTTGCGAGGCGGAGTTTGGTTAAGTCCCATGCTGGCAGCACATTTTTTTAATGCAAATAAAACCGTTGCTTCTCTGAAATTGACAAATGTAGAAGTCTCAGTTTTAAGTCACATTAATAAAAGTAATGCTGAAATAGCGAAAATGTTACTGCTCTCCGAAGGGCGTGTCCGCAATGTTGTGAGCGGTATCTACCAAAAAATAGAAGTGGAAACCCGTGAAGAAGCAATGCAATGGGCGCGAAATGTCTTATTTCTTACATACGACTAAAGTTTACCGATACGTTGAACGCAAAAAAAAGAGCCTCACTAGGAACTGCGAATAATGCAGATTCTAATGAGGCTCTCGAATTTTTGAGGCGACGCGCCTGAATTTATCCTTAAAGAAACCGGAAGTGGTCTTTCTTATTCAGCTGCGACATCAGGCGTTGCTACTGCTGTTGCAGCGGCTTCAGCGGCAGCTTTTGCATCTTCAGCAGCTTTGCGTTCAGCTTCAATCGCATCTGCTTTCGCTTTCGCTTCGGCAGCTTTTGCATCTTCTACTGCTTTGCGCTCGGCTTCGATAGAGCCTTTTTTCTTCTTGCTGAGTTTGGTCTGGCGCTTTGCCGCAATGCGGTCGAGGCGTTTTGTAACGGTCTCTTTGTGCTCTGTGAGAGCCGCAGCGATTTCTTCTACGGATTTTCCTTTGCGCTCCATGTGAAGCTGCAAGAGAACGCCGTGATAGCTCAAGATAGAGCGTAAAACGTCCGTAGGCTGTGCACCGGCTTTGAGCCAG
>JANYDO010000497.1 GCA_025363605.1 Candidatus Kapaibacterium sp. | reverse complement strand
GGCACGTTCCGCAGTCCTTACACAAGTACTGCTGCTTGCCGTAGCGATTGCGACCATTGCGCACGATAGTCTCGCTGCCGCACTTGCTACAGCAATGGGTGAGTGTTTCGGTAATCATTCCGATAATTCGATGTATGGATAGCTATTGTTTGATGCAAACTTACACAAAATCATGTATATTTAAACCACTACCAATCCGTACTGGTCTTGCAGCATAGAAAGCACGGTGCATTACGAAAGCCCTTGCTCTGTGCCAATACGCCGAAAGGTAAAGCGTTGGGCAAACACGCCCGAAGGTATTCCCCACAGATCAACACTGCACAGCAGCACACACACAAGAAATCTTTTCTTTAAGCATTGAACAATGAAGCATTGAGCAATGAAGCATTGAGCAGTGAAGCGTGGCGTAATGTTGGGGTGCATCATGTAATTCTCACGAATTAGTCGGAATGGTCGTCATAGTCATCGTACAGAATACCGTTTCATTTCCACAGCATTTTTCTTGAACGAGCAATAATTTTTATGTAAACTTACGACTCACGCTGCATTAAGGCTTTCGCAAAAATGGCTTTTGGCATGAACCAGACAAGAAGTGTCCGTTCCACCAAGACTAGCAGAGCGTAGGAAGTCTTCGTAGCGCAGACACTCTTGTCTGCGTCCTTTGCAAAAGTCCTATTCTTTTTGAATTCGATATGAACGAAAATCGGCTTTATATTGTGCTTGGCATTTTGTTTTTGGTACTCGGTGCGCTCTTTGTGCGGCGAGCAGATAGCATTGGCGCTGCGGCATTTTTACTTGCCGGCACGGGAATCATCGTGAACGGCGGGCGGGCGCTTCGTAAGGGAATCACTTCGTCGTACAGTCCTTTCCTGACGATGATTCGACGGAGCGTTCTTATCTTGGCAATCATTCTCGCCATTGTTGTCATTTTTCTTCAAGAGCGCGGTTAGATGATGTGAAAAATTTCGACGCTTGATAGAAGTGAAGATATAGAACGTGAAGTCCGAAGACAGCTTCATAGCTCGTCTCAGAGTTTTATTCTGCATACTTTATTTTCATCCTTTCATCAGATTTGCCCAACCCAATCAGTATCGTGTTGCTTGAAAGCCTTTCGCAGGCGCTGTACGAGGCTATCAGGCAATGCACCTTTGTTGACGATTTCCACATTGTGCTGAAGATTGGTTGTGCTGCTTGTGCCGACGATTGCCGTACCAACGCCTTCGGTAAAGACCGTAAAGCGCAGTGCCAGTTCATCCCACGCCAAGCCGCTTTCCTCAACGATTTTGTGCGCTTCCATCGCCGTCATTCGCTCCCAGTAGGGTTCGCAGTAATTCCCCACCGGGCGCTCTGCATAGCGCCAAGGAGCATTGCCCAAAGGGCGCTTGGCAATAACCCCGATATTTTGCTTTTGCGTTGCCTGTAATGCCTTCGCAATACCGCGTTGGTCGAAAATATTGACTGAGGTTTCAATAGCGGAAAAACGTCCTAAGGAAAGTGCGTAGTCTAAATCCTCATTTTCGCCCGAATAGCCGATGGAAAGCACTTTGCCCGATTTTACGGCTTCGTCCAGTGCGTCAATCAGTCCGGGTGTGTCCAAGGTCGCACGGGGGCAGGAATGAAGAAGCATGATGTCCAAATAGTCCGTGCGCATAAGTCGCAGAGCCATGTCCACGCCGGCACGAATACCTTCCGGCGACCAATCGTCATAGCCCGGTATGCTGTATCCACACTTCGAGGCCAGCACGAAATCTTTGCGTCTGTGCGACAAGTGCCTTCCGATGCGCTCTTCCGACATTCCGTACCCACGAGCCGTGTCAATAAAGGTCACGCCTAAATCCACAGCGCGGTTCAGCAGCGTACCGGCTTCTTGTTCTGTCATCTGTGTTCCGCCAATATGTCCTGCGCCGAATCCAAGTGCTGAAACGTGTATCCGGCTTGCGCCGAAGGGACGAGGAGGGGTCGTAAGAGGGGCAAAGTGCATACAATTTCCTTTTCAAGATTGCGTGAAACAATTTCTGTCGTAAACTTTTCCTGTGTAGGTAGCATCAAATTTAGAAAGTTTTCCGTAAGTTTGAACGATTTTTATTTTACATTTTTTCTGACTCATGAACGCATATCACCGTTTTTTCAAAGCTGTTTTTGTTCTCGCTGTTGCTTTTGTTCTCGCCCTTGCGCCCGCTCGCTCTCTGGCACAAATGGTTCAAACAGGCGAGGTGCTGGAATATGAAGTGTCGTACTTGGGTATTTTGCTGGGAACAATCAAAATGACCGTCGAGCGTGCCGATACCCTGCACGGCAACAATATTGTCAAAGCAAAAGCGGATATTGATACCGCACCGGGCATCCCATTTGTAGAATTTCACTCTGTTTTTGAAACATGGATGGACGCTTCGGTGCAATACTCGCACCAATTTCTTTCGAGCAGCAAGGCAAAAGCCGGTTGGGAATATACTCGCTACGACTTTCTGCCGCAGCAAGGCAAAATTCATATCGAAGAAGGCATCAAAACAACAAAGACAAAAGAATTCGATATTCTGTCGCCCAAGCGTTGGAATGACGGTTTGTCGCTGTTTTTCTTTGCCAGAGAATTTGTCAAAAGCGGACGGTTTGTGAGCGTCCCGACAGCAATCAACAGCGACACCTCGCGCACGCTCATCAATTTCCGCGACGTTCAGCGCGAAAACCTCACGCTGAATAATGTCAAATACCCCGTCAGAACAGTTTATTTCAAGGGCGAAGCAAAGTGGAAAGGCATATACGGTCTGGAAAAAGACTTCGAGGGGTGGTTCAGTGATGACGACGCACGAATTCCGATTCGCGCGAAGATGAAAGTCATCATCGGTAAAGTGGACATTCAGCTTGTGCGCTGGAAACGCGCCAACTGGAGTCCGCCGCAAGGCTCGTAAACAACAACTTTCTACTATCTTAAATTTTGTGTGGAGCAGTATGGGCAAAGTCTATGAACCAATTATTATCGGGATTGACGGTGGCGGCTCGCGGACGCGAGGCATTCTCTACAAAGGTGCAAAAGAACTGGCGCAGACCGAAACAAGCACCGCACGGGTCGGCACGGTCGGCGTAGTCGAATCGGCAGAACGCATTTTGAACTTGATTAGTGAGCTTATCACGCTCGCAAAACTGCCGAACCGCGAACTGGATGCTGTACTCATTGGCTTGGCAGGAACATGGCTAAAAGAGGAGCAACTACGCTCACAGCAGCTTATTTCCTTGCTTGCAAAGCGCGAGCGAAAAATTGACATTGACAAACTTCTCGTTACAAGCGACGCTGCCATTGCGCTGGATGCTGCTTTCGAGGGCGAACACGGTATCGTGCTGATTGTCGGCACAGGCACGATTGCGATTGCCAAAACGCCGAAAGGTGATTTTGTGCGCTGCGGCGGCTGGGGCATTGAGCTTTCTGACGAAGGAAGCGGCGCATGGATTGGGCGCGAAGGTCTGACTGCTATGGCACGTGCCTTCGACGGACGCGGCAAATGGACTGCTTTTGCCGACATGATGATAAGGTTTTTCCCGACCATCAACCCTGAGCTTCCCCGCACATTTGTCGCGGCTTACAATGAACGCGCTTTTGACTATTCCACTGTTACGCCGTTTGTGATGGAATGTGCTACCAACGGCGACGAAGTCTGCTTGGAAATTATTGAACGCGCTGCGGCAAACCTTATGGCAAACGTCACCACGCTCTATGGCAAGTACTTCAAGGGCAAGAAAGTACCCGTTGCGTGTGTGGGCGGCATCATGGAAGCTGACACTATTTTGGCAAAAATGGTCAAAAAAGGTCTTGCCAAGCAGGATGGCTTGAAAGTGGTCGAACCAAAGGCAGTACCACTCTATGGCGCTGTGCGCATGGCGCGTGAATTGGTAGCCAAAGACCAAGAGAATTTGTAGAAATTTGTACATTCGCCCTACGCTCTACCGAGACACCAACAACGAAATGCCTGCTTTGCTTTTGTCCACAACGTAAAAGCAGAGTAGGCATTGATATTTGTCGTCACCGCACCCAACTATTATGCCCCAATCTGTCCACATAGCTCTTCCGCTCCCCACCCCACGGCTTTTTACCTATACCGTTCCGGATGAAATCTTATCGTTCACCGACCAATCCGCCGATATGACGCATCTGATTGGCTGTCGGGCGCTTGTTCCCTTTGGAAAGCGTATTCTGACAGGCGTAATAGTTGAGACTGCGAATATCCCACCAATCAGTGATGCGAAAGATGTACTGGAAATTTTAGATACCGAAACCGTCTTTAGCCCGCAGATGCTGGCGTTTGCACGATGGATGGCAGATTATTACATGGCTTCGCTTGGAGAGACGCTCCGCACGATGCTTCCGCAAGGAATGTCGCCGGAGAGCGTTGTGCGGGTCAGTGCGGTGCAATATCCGACCGAAGAGCAACTGGCGCAGATGGAACGCCGCGCACCCCGCCGAGCCGCGCTCTTGCTGGAATTACTCAAGCATGACGGCGATGTGAGCGTGGGCTACTTGGAACACGTCGTGGGGAGCAGTACGATTCTGGCGCAGCTGGAAGCACTAGAGCAGGAAGGTTTTATCGAACGCCACCGCACGATGACACGCGAAGTTCACGCCAAGACTGTCCGTGCGGTGCGCCTTGCGCCGCTTTTGCATGATGAAGGTTTTCTTCGTTCGCTCATGGACGACCTTGACCGAACGGCTCCCAAGCAAGCGGCAGTGCTTGGTACGTTGTATTTGCACTATGCCAATCCTGATGCTGCGCCACTCACCGCAAAAGAAGCACTCAAAAGCAGTGCCGGTGCTCTCTCCGGCACAGTCTCCGAAGCAGTCTTGAAAGCTCTTGTGGAAAAAGGCTACGTCGTGGAATTTCACGTAGAAGCACCACGCTTGGAGAAGCCGCAGAGCGCGGAGGTTACATCAGCATTGGTCTCGAAAGGTGAAGCCGCCGCAACGCTGACGCCGGAACAAGATCACGCTGTTGACAAAATCGTGGAAGCAATTCATACCCAGAAATTTAAGCCATTTCTGCTGCACGGCGTGACCGGAAGTGGCAAAACACTGATTTATCTGCGGGCTATTCGTGAAACGCTTGCTGCCGGGAAGACTGCACTGGTGCTTGTGCCGGAGATTGCGCTCACGCCACAGCTTATTGAGCGCTTTCGTGCTGTTTTTGGAGAAGAAATCGGTGTACTCCATAGTCACAAGTCCGTTGGCGAGCGCTACGACGCATGGCGACTGGCACGGCAGGGCAAAATTCGCATTATCATCGGCGCACGGTCAGCAATTTTTGCACCGTTGCAGAATTTGGGCATTATCATCGTGGATGAGGAACACGAGCCGTCCTACAAACAAGATGACCCTGCGCCGCGCTACAATGGACGTGATTGCGCCATCGTGCGTGGTACACTTGAAAACGCTGTCGTGGTGCTGGGTTCGGCAACGCCTTCGCTGGAAAGTATGTTCAATGCGCGTTCGGGTAAATATCACCTTCTCGAAATCACGGGACGTGCCGATGGTGCAAGAATGCCAAGTATTCAGGTCGTGGACGTGCGTCTGCGCCGCAAGCAAAGCAAAATGAATGGTATTTTTTCGGAAGACCTCTTGAAGGCAATCATAGAGCGGGTGCAGAAACGGGAAGGCGTAATTTTATTCCAGAATCGGCGCGGCTTTGCTTCGCGCTTTGAGTGCTTGGACTGCGGCTATATTCCTATGTGTCCGAACTGTTCGGTAGCGCTCACGTATCACAAATTCCGCAGCCAACTCCGCTGCCACTACTGCGGACACAGCCACGAAGCGGAAAAAGTCTGCACAAATTGCGGTTCGCTCAGTATCAAAGAAATCGGTTCCGGCACACAGCGCATCGAGGAGGATTTGCAAGAAGAACTCTCCAAAGCGCTTGAAATCTACGCTGCAAGAATCGGCAGCGAAGCAAAACGGGAAGTCGTCATTCAGCGTATGGACTTGGACACGACCACGAAAAAAGGTTCGCACGTGCAGATGCTCACGCGGTTTGCGCAAGGCGAAATTGATATTTTGCTTGGAACGCAGATGGTAGCGAAGGGGCTAGATTTTGCGCGGGTGACGCTGGTGGGCGTGATAAATGCCGATATGCAAATGTACCTGCCGGATTTCCGTGCTGCCGAGCGCACATTTCAACTTCTGACACAAGTGGCAGGGCGGGCGGGACGCAGCAGCGAGTTCCACGGCGAAGTGATTATCCAGACCGCGCACCCAAAGCACCAAACTATCGTGGCGGCAACGCTCGGCAGCTACGAACTCTTCTACAACGACGAACTGCAATTCCGCCGCGATGCCGTCTATCCGCCATTTTCGCGTTTTGTGATGATTGAGTTTTCCGGCAAAGACGAACAGCTTGTCAATGCGCAAGCGCAGCACTTTGCCTACTTCATTCCGCACGACCACAAGGCGTTTACGCGCATGGGACCTGCTCCGCCGTCCATTCCACGCCTGCGCGGGCAGTACAGGCGTATCGTCGTCATCAAAAACCACCGCGAACACGACCCATCAGGACGCATCATGCGAAGCGCACTCTTGCACGCGCACCAACTCTACAACCAAAAGCATCCTTCCAGCGCCGTGCGTATTACGATTGATGTGGATGCGGCGGGATTTGTGTAAACTCTCTGGTTATGGAATAGTAGTAAAGCACGTTATTCCCTTACATTATTCCCTTACATTTTTAACGTCAAGCGTGTAACGCTAGCATTACCGCGCTTTGTGAGGGAGACGATGAAGATATTGTTGTAGTCAGCATCGTCCAGTTGCGGATATTTTTCGCTGCCCACGAGCATATTCACGAGCACAGGAATGGTGTTGGAATGTCCGACCACAAGCACCGTTCCGCCTGCGTGTTTTTGCAAGAGCGAATCCAGAAAGGCGGCGTTTGGCTTGGCAGCGTAGTTCTGCACGGCAATATTTTGTGCTTTTGCAAGCGGTAGAGCGGTGCTCATAGTGCGTTTGTATGGTGTGGCATATACCGACGCAAAGGGCGTTGCACTAAGCATCTGAGCCAGTTTTTCGGCGCGTTGTATTCCTTCGGGTGAAAGTTCGGGGTCGTCGGATTTGGGTGCGGTAGATTTTTCCGCATGGCGCACAAGAACGAGCGTTGTTATGGGCGCAGGAGCGCTTTGTGCATACATCGTGGCGGTGCAAAAAAGTAGAGCGAAAAGACAATGTAGGGTGCGGTTCATCTGGTATTGTCCTTGTGATGTTGAATGGGAGAGTGCTTGGGGAGCAAAGATAATAAAAAAGCCGCTCACATACATAATCTGAGCGGCTTTTGAGTCATCCAAGGGATGCGTCGGTATTTACCAGAGATGCCGTAAAGCCCCTGCCTTCAGGCATGGGGATATAAGGCATTTCGTCGCAGCCTGAGCGGTCGCGGTCTGCGCTGCTTTGAGCGCAGGGCGTGGCGCGACATAGCGCGACGAAGTTCTTTTGGTAGTCA
>JANYDO010000495.1 GCA_025363605.1 Candidatus Kapaibacterium sp. | reverse complement strand
TTCCTCGCGCTCTGCCGAAAGAGCGCTCCATTCCTCAACTTTCGCGTCGAGTTCTTTGCGCTTTGCGTCGTGCGCGGTCAGAACGGTCTGCACATTCGGTGCGGCGTAAAAATCCTCAGACTGCATTGCGGTTTCTGTTGTGGCAATTTCTTTTTCTAACGTGGAAATCTGTGCTTCGCAGTCCTCGATTTGCTTTGCCAGCTTGCGTTCTTCGCGCTGAAGACGTTTGCGCTCCTCGCGGTCAAGTGTGGGTGCGGTCGTGCCGTTACTTGTCGGTGCAGTCGTCGTAGCCGCCGTCTTGACTACCGGTGCAGTCGGGGCTTCTGCAATGGGCGCTGCTTGGCTGGTCGGCTTAGTTGTTTGGTTCTCTTCTGCGTTTGCGGCACGTTTTTCATCGGAGGATGTTTTTTTTGTGGCTTCCAGTTGGCGCAGAGAATCCATGTTTTTCAAGCGCAAGAACTCGTAGATGTCCCCGGCAAATTCTTTGATATTGCCGCCGCGAAACTCCACCACTTTGCCCGTCAGTCCTTGTAAAAAGTCGCGGTCGTGCGAGACCACAATGAGAGCGCCGTCGTAGTCCATGAGCGCTTGCTTGAGCACGTCTTTGGAGCGCATATCCAAGTGGTTCGTCGGCTCGTCCAGTACGAGGGCGTTCACAGGTTCCAAAAGGAGTTTTGCCATCGCAAGGCGTGATTTTTCGCCGCCGGAAAGCACACGCACTTTTTTATACACCGAATCGCCGCTAAAAAGAAACGCGCCGAGCAAATCGCGTATTTTCGTGCGCATCTCGCCTGTGGCGGCGCGGTCAATGATGTCCAGCACGGTGGCATTGGGGTCGAGCATTTCTGCTTGGTGCTGCGCGTAGTAGCCGATGCTGACGTTATGTCCAAGCGTGATATTGCCGCTGCTTACGTCATCCTGCCCAACGAGCATTTTGGAAAACGTCGTTTTGCCTTCGCCGTTTTTGCCCACGAAAGCAATCTTTTCGCCACGTTCGACCGCAAAGTCAATGCCGCGCAGCACGGTCTTTTCGCCAAAACTTTTGACAACGCCTTCCGCCTCGAAGACCATACGTCCGGAGCGCGGCGCATCGGGAAAACGGAAATGGACAGAAGCGGTGTCTTCTTCTTCAATTTCGATGCGATCTACTTTGTCCAGTTGCTTGATGCGGGACTGCACCTGTACGGATTTGGTGGCTTTGTAGCGGAAGCGCTCAATGAATTTTTCGGTGTCGGCGATTTGCTTTTGTTGGTTCTTGTAGGCGGACATTTGCTGTTCGCGGCGTTCTGCCCGCATCTGCACATAGCGCGAGTAGGCGGCGGGGTAGTCATGCACTTTGCCAAGCGTGATTTCAAGCGTTCTATTGGTAATGGCATCCAAAAACGAGCGGTCGTGAGAAATCATCACCACAGCACCGTCGTAGTTTTTCAAGAAATCTTCCAGCCACGTGAGAGATTCAATATCAAGGTGGTTTGTCGGCTCGTCCAGCAAGATATAATCAGGCTTGCGAAGGAGAATCTTTGCCAACTCAATACGCATTTGCCAGCCGCCGGACAGTTCTTCGGTCATTTTCGTGAGGGCGCTTTGCTCAAAGCCCAGTCCCGTCAGGATGCGCTCTATCTGCCCGCGAATGTTCCAGCCGTCGGAGAGCGCAAAACGGTCGTTTGCGTCCGATAGTTCGTGCAGCAGTTTTTCGTATTCTTCGCTCTCGTGGTCGGTGCGGCTTTCCAGTTCGTCGGAAATAGCGTGTATGCGGTCTTCCAGACCAAGAATATCCGCAAAAGCAGAGGCGGTTTCGTCATACACGGTGCGTCCTGCCTGCGTGATGCCGTCCTGCGGCAAATAGCCGACGGTCAAGCCTGAGGATTTATGCAGTGCGCCGCCTTCGGCTTCCTGCAAGCCGGCGAGAATTTTGAGCAATGTGGACTTGCCCGCGCCGTTTTTACCGACCAGACCAACGCGGTCTTTGGGGGCAATCATAAACGAAACATCGTCGAAAAGGTACGTTCCGCCGAAGTGAATGGAAAGGGAAGAGACTGTGAGCATGATGGTATCAAGGTTTGAGGATAGTGGTATCCTACAAATCTACGAATTTATTTTGTCACATTTTCACTTTATCACATTCACGACCCTTTGCTGTATGGTCGTTTCGCCCGACAAACGCAGGAAATATGTGCCTGTTGCCAGAAAGCCCGTTTCCAGTCGCTCGGAGTATTCGCCCGCTTCGTGCAGGGCACTTTTGATGCTGCGGACAAGATTTCCTCGTGCGTTGTAGAGCGAAAGGGAAAGGTTTTGCTTTTCGTTCACGGTGTATGCCACCTCGAAATGCGTATCGGCAGGATTGGGAAAAGCGCTTTGTAGAGCGAAGGTTGTTGTTTTTGCTGCTGTGAAAAGTCGCTTGCCGCCAGCAGTGCAGGTTTTTATTCTGAGCAAACCGCTAAGGGGCGGCAAAATGAAAATATTGCTATTTGGCGATGAAGACGACGCTTGGTTTCCCCATTGGAATTGCGATAACTGGATTTCGGTGAGGTCTGTATCGCCTGCCATTGCTTGCATGGGAATTCTATAAAGAATACTGCTTCTGTCATCCCAGCGCTGGAGTGGCATTTGAAAATATCTTCTCCCACCGTTATATACTCCTCTACCGTTATTTAGCGTTTGTCCAATAGGTCGTACATCGCCTGTTGAGAGTAATTGCGCCAAATTGCCATTTAATGAAAATATTCCAGAAAAGGTCGGTTGGCTGGCTCTAAGTATTGCCTCATTTGAACTGCTTTCTGACGAAAGATAGATTTCAAGTCGTATAGTGTCGCCCGGAGCAGCAGAATCGGGAACAGCGCGTATGCCGGGGCGAATCACAATATCATCCGCCCTTCTTAACCTAGCGTACACTTGAATTTTTACCGAAAGAGTATCTTGCAGTTCTGAATACACAAGCAATGTTCCGTCAATACTTCCCGTTTGCTGTGGGTTGATAATGATTGATATAGGCACTGTATCTCCGCGAGCAAGTATCTTTGGGTCGAGAAGGTCTGAGAATGCTATCTCACCGCGAGGTGATACAAGCTGCAACCTGCTAACCTTGACCGGATTTATCCAGCGATTGAGAAGAAGTGCCGTTTTTACTGTTTTATAACCCACAAGCACCGTATCAACTTTGGGTGGAACGAGTTTTAATGGTGTACATCTACCAACAAGAGCATTCTGTACAACTTGTGATTGCTGCGCAGAGCCACGTGTGAAGGAAATGGTAAGGGGTACTTGTAGTGCGCCGATGTCTCTTGGGAAGAATCGGCAAGGGAGTCGAATGGATTGATTCGGACTTAAAGGAAGGAATGTTGTACTATCATCGATAATACCGATTATGTCAAAATTCTGACGAGCATCCAAAAGCGTCAATCTGCGAAGGGTAACGCTATCCGTGCTTGTATTGCGAATGATGAGAAAGCCGACATCGCTTACATCTCCAATAGAAACCGTTCCGAAATTAGCCGCCGTTACCTCCAGCGTTTGTGCAACGCTCCGATGCTGCACAAGTCCTGTGCAAATGATCACGAATATTGTGAAAAGAATGTTTTGATGTGCTTGCATGACTATTCTCCTTAATTTTTCGGTGTGATAAAACGGTAACGCAGCGCCACGCCGCCTTGCAGGGCATTGCCCCACGAGAGTTCATTTTGTGCGGTAATTGCGGTCAGTGGAACATAATACCGCGCAAAGGGTGCAAGAATCCAGTGTGCAGGGTATTCGCGTTCCAAATAAATTTCCGAATCCAAGCCCGCAAAAAGCGCAAATTGCAGTTGATTCAGGCTGGGAATCGATCCGCTAGATTGGTTGCGCGTGGTGGCTGTTTGCCCGTTAGAACCCAGAAACCGCACGGGAGAGTCCTGAGCAATACTTTCTTCGTACAGATACTTACTTGAAGCAGAAAAAGTGGTGTTTATGCCAATTTGCAAGTAGAGCGACGGTGCGTAGGTCGTTGTGATAGGAATAGGCAGCAAGCGCACCTTCAGCGACGGCTCTAACCCAAGATTGAGCATACTCAGGTTTAGTGTGTGGCGAATGGGTATGGCTTGCCCAATACCATTGACACCGACAAGAATATTTTCTTGTTGGGTAAAACCTACGCTTGTTGAAAACAAATACTCTCTGAAATCCAGTAGCAGCCAGCTTGTGAGCGTATAATCAAGGGATATTCCGGCAAGCCAGTTCAGCGTGGTTTGCGTACCATACTTTTGCGGACAACAGGTGGGAAAAGCGTTAACGCCCCGAAAGTTCGGCGCATCCATCGTGATGGGTCGGTAATCCACGCCGCCGTACACGCCCACGCCAAACAAGGAAAATTCTTGCGTTCGAGGATCGTTGGGTAAAGTCGTGGTCTGAGCATACCCAGCGGAAGCACTCAGCAATCCCAGCAGACACCACAGCGAGAGGTGAGATTTGCTCACAAATTTTTTCATAGAAAAACTCCGATATAAAAGGAAACAGCACAATTACAATGGCTGAAAATACGTTCGCGTGGGAGAGACTACAAGAAGTTTGGGGCGAAACGGCAGAATCTTGGGGCGAATGGGAAATTCTTTTATGCAGTATTGAGAAATAACGCCGCGATATGCAATGCGATTCATCGCAAAAATCCACCGCTTCATCCAATTTTTTTACTGTTTGTCCGAAGTGCTGCACATCAGATTCAAAAAAAGAATAAATTGGTGCAATGAAAAAAGCATAATGCTTGAAAGCAATAGTGTTCAGAAGCAAATTGCCCAACAAGGAGATAAGGCAATGCAGTTGTAAAGTTCGAGAGGCGTTCAGTTGATGAGGCTTGGTTGGTGATGTGTTCAGTTGTGTAACGTTCGATAGTTTGTGATGTTCGGTAGTTTGTAACGTTCGATAGTTTGTGATGTTCGGTAGTTTGTGATGTTCGATGTTGTGATGTTCAAAAAATATAATCCCTCCCTTTTTTACTTTTTCTTCGGTACCATGATGAAATTCCGTTTCCTCTTTTTGGTTCTGCTGGGAAGTTGTTTGCTGTCTTCGTGGCAGCCTCTCTTTGCACAGGGCAGTGACCTCTACGGCACAGGTATTCGCATCAACCTGAATGATGACAAAACCCGCTACATTCGCTTCTTGACATGGCATCAAATCTGGTTCCGCTATTTGCAGACCAATCCTAATTCCTATATCCAAGAAGCCGCCGCTCCCACTTCCTTCGATATTGGTATCCGCCGCTCCCGTTTTCTTTTGCATACTCAGATTGATAAAGATTTCTTAGTCGTTATGCATATGGGCATCAACAACCAAACTGAGTCCACCGGCGGCGTTGGCGCTCCCGGTACGACCGTTGACCCTACTGCCAGTGCCAAAAAACCACAAATCTTTTTCCATGATATTTACGGCGAACTCCGCGTCGCCGGAGGCAACACGCCCACCGATGACGGCTTGTTCTGGGGCTTCGGGATGCACTACTGGAATGGACTTTCGCGCATGACCATGTCGAGTACACTCAACTACATGGCAAATGATTCTCCGGTTCTCTGCTGGCCTACCATTGACGCTACCGACCAATTTGTGCGCATGATTGGCACATACGTCAAGGGCAAGGCGTTGGGCTTTGATTACACCTTTGCGTTCGATATGCCGTTCCGCTTCGGCATTAACAACGCCTTTACCAATCTCGCCCGCGACACCACGCGCGCCGCCAGCAATTTCTCTCCGAACCAACTCACGGGCGAACTGAAGGGGTACATTGCGTATGAGTTCTGGGATAAGGAAAACCGTACATTGCCCTTCACTGTCGGTACATACGTCGGAACGAAAAAAGTGCTGAATGTCGGTGTGGGCTTTCAACTGCAGCCAAACGGAATGTGGACAAACAAGTACAATACCCAAACACGTCGCTACGACACTACGAACACCGATTATCGTGTCCTATCGGCAGACTTTTTCATGGATTTGCCGTTGCAAGCGGGCAAAGACCCCGACGCGCTCACGGTGTATGCAGCGTATTACAACTACGCAATGGGACCGAACTACATTCGGAATATCGGCATTATGAACCCTGTGACGAGTGTTCGACCCACTACTGAGCCAAACTCGTTCAATGGCGGTGGCAATGCCTATCCGCTCGTAGGCACGGGTCATGGCGGCTATGCAGAGGTTGGTTATGTTTTTCCGGGGCGAGTGAAACTCTTGCCCGACGGCATTTTCAGCAACACGCGCATTCAGCCATATCTAGCGGCGACCATTGGTAGTTTTGAAGCCTTGAACCAAGCGTATCTCTTGCCGGAAGCTGGCTTCAACTGGTTCTTGGAGGGGCATAATGCTCGGTTGAATTTCCACTATCGCGGTCGTCCGGTGTATGACCTTCAGCGGAACTTTAAGGAAACCAGAACCGAATTTGTCATGCAAGCGCAGGTGTACTTGTAAACACTGTGCGGTAGTAGATAATGTTACAGCAGCAAAACCAACATTCTTTTTATCCCAACCCATTTTATTATTCTCTATGGCTACTTCAACTGCCGGAGCTCCTTCGCATCCACACGATGCAGACTACACCAAATCGTATAATATCTGGAGCGTTATTGGTGCATCATCGGCTGGAACGCTGATTGAGTGGTACGATTTTTACATTTTCGGTTCATTGGCGACGGTGATTAGTACCTATTTTTTCCCCAAGGATAACGAGGCATTTGCGACGATTGCCACATTAGCAACATTTGCCACAGGCTTTGTTGTACGTCCGTTTGGAGCGATTATCTTCGGGCGTTTGGGCGATATTGTCGGTCGCAAATTTACGTTTTTACTGACTCTTCTTTTGATGGGTGGCTCCACCTTTGCGATTGGTCTCTTGCCGGGGTTCGCTCAGGTCGGTGCTTTGGCTCCGATTCTACTGCTCACACTTCGCTTGCTGCAAGGCTTGGCGCTGGGTGGCGAATACGGTGGCGCTGCAACCTATATTGCAGAGCATTGCCCAGACGACAAACGTGGCTATTACACCAGTTTCATTCAAACCACGGCAACGCTTGGTCTCTTCGTTTCGCTGGGTGTGATACTCATCACCAGACAATACATGGGCGAAGCGAGTTTCAAAGAATGGGGATGGCGGATACCATTTTTGATTTCGATTGCACTGGTGGTTATTTCGTATTTTATCCGTATTCGTATGCAAGAATCGCCGATGTTTGCTCGGTTAAAAGCCTCCGGCAAAGCCTCGAAAAACCCGATTTCCGAGAGTTTCGGTAACTGGTTCAATCTGAAATTCGTTCTTCTGGCACTTTTTGGTGCAACAGCCGGTCAAGGTGTGGTTTGGTACACGGGGCAGTTCTATGCGTACTATTACCTGCAAACGATTCTCAAAGTTGAATACGTGACGGCAACACAAGTAATTTCCATAGCACTATTGATTGGTACACCATTTTTTATTTTATTCGGTTGGCTGTCTGACCGTATTGGTCGTAAGTGGATTATTATGGCGGGTTGTGCTATTGCGGTGGTTTCCTACATCCCGATTTACCAAAACATGATCGGCGCTGCCGGCTACACACCGGAATATATCAAATCGGTGAAAGACTCGACAACCGCCGTTTTGAATAAAAAAATTCAGTTGCTTTCACCTGTCGCAGCCACAGCCACAGCGGAGACACAAGGCTTTTTTAGCTTCATGCTCAAGCCGGACAAAGCGATTAGCGCTCGCAAAGATATTGTGTCGGCGCAAAAAGCAATTGCCGAAGCACCGGAAGGCGGTTTTTCGCCCATCGTAGCGGTTGCTATGACAGAAGCAAAACTGCTTCCTAAACCTGATACAGCCATGTTAGTCTTTTGGGTAGTGATTCAAGTGTTGTTTGTGACGATGGTCTATGGACCGATTGCCGCGTTCCTTGTTGAACTTTTTCCTACCAAGATTCGCTATACGTCTATGTCACTGCCATATCACATCGGCAATGGTGTATTTGGCGGGTTGTTGCCAACTATCGGAGCATTCATGGTTATCAATACGGGCAACGCTTTCGCAGGCTTGTGGTACCCGATGATTGTGGCCGGTATTACCTTTGTCATCGGCTCAATTCTGATACGCGATACTAAAGATAAAAAGCTCTGGGATGAGATGGAGCACCTTCGCGAAGAAGGCAAAGCAGTGTAACCGCGAGCGAAAAAAATGCTTATACAAAGTAACGCTTGCTTATACAATCGGAGAGGAGCAGTGTGTGCGGGCATCAGTATTATGCCCGCACACAACTACTCTCGCTTGAAGTTCATGACCGCTCGTTCTTGATACGTTGATATTTTTGTAAGTGAAGGCTGTATGAAGAATACCGATAGTGTCGTATCGTTGCACCATCCTCCTCATTTTGGCGAACAGAACAATCTTACGACTGCTGCTGAAAAGCGCCATCTTCGCTACGTCATTCTGGCATCTTCGGTCGGAACATTATTTGAATGGTACGATTTTTACCTCTATGCGGGACTGTCGGTCTTTTTTAGCAATCTGTTTTTCCCCAAAGGCGATGGTTTTGCGCAGTTGCTTTCGGCTTTTGCTGCTCTGGGAGCGGGATTTGTCGTGCGTCCTTTTGGAGCGCTCGTTTTTGGGCGTTTGGGCGATATTGTCGGTCGCAAATACACGTTTATGATGACGATGCTTGTGATGGGTTTTTCTACTGCGCTAGTTGGGATTTTGCCCACCTACGAGCAAATCGGTATCTCCGCCACGATCATCCTTGTTCTGCTACGCATGGCTCAGGGGCTTGCTCTCGGAGGTGAATACGGTGGAGCAGCCACCTACGTCTATCGAAACCAAAAAATTTGATGATTATTGGCTGCCCGGCTTGCACAATGTCAACAACCTCCAACGCACACTCATTACGCTGCACGGAACGTTATACAGCGCTGCAGATAGTAGCCGCTACGATGGTCGTGATGGTGGAAAAGTACAAAGCAGTGAATCAATGAGCACGTCGGCTCAGGAATTGTTGGTTTCGCTCTCGGCGCTGCAGCAAAATTACGACCGCTATGCGCACTCAGCAGAAGAACGTGTCTTATTGGCGCGTCTGAGGAATGCTGTGCAAGAATATATCCCGCAGTACAAGCGAGCATTGATGCTTGCCCGCGCTAACGCCCATGCCAACGCTTCGCAAAATACAGCCGATGGTGATGGTGGCGCGAGCAAGAGTGACAGCGCCCTTGCTGCCCTTGCTTCGGCAAATGAAGCCTTTAGTCGTTTATTGGCACTTACCAGAGATGCCGTAAAGCCCCTGCCTTCAGGCATGGGGATATAAGGCATTTCGTCGCAGCCTGAGCGGTCGCGGTCTGCGCTGCTTTGAGCGCAGGGCGTGGCGCGACATAGCGCGACGAAGTTCTTTTGGTAGTCA
>JANYDO010000384.1 GCA_025363605.1 Candidatus Kapaibacterium sp. | reverse complement strand
CTTTTTTGTGGAAAATGTTGATTCGGTCTTTCATCTGCGAAAACTTTGTGTATATTTGAGAGTACAAGTACAGGTACTTTAAGTACAGATACTTTTGAAAATGTAATCAAAAAATTTCGCTTGTGCAAATTTTTCTCTTGGAACCCCATAACTACGCCACTCGGATAGTTTGACTCCTTTTCATTCTTCTTCTACTCATGTCCCTCACAACGACTCTTTCTCTTACATTGCCCGCCGCCGAGCGCACCATTCCTTACATTTGCGGTGCTGATATTTGGGGCGAGGCTGCCGAATTTGTTCTGGAGCGCTTCCCTAAACACAACGTTGCGATTATCACCGACACCAATGTTGCCGAACGCTATCAAAGTCGCTTAGAAACGCTTTTCGGCGTTCATCCTCGTTTTGCGGGTGTATTTGCCTTTGAAGCCGGCGAAGCAAGCAAATCTCGCGCTGTGAAAGACGAACTTGAAGACCGCTTGTTTGCTGCAATGCTGGGACGCGATACGGTTATTATTGCCGTTGGTGGCGGTGTGGTCGGTGATTTGGCTGGGTATCTTGCCGCAACATTCCACCGCGGCGTACCGCTCGTGCATTTGCCCACGACGCTTTTGGCACAAGTGGATAGCTGCATTGGCGGTAAAACGGGCATCAATCATAGTGCTGGAAAAAATCTTATCGGCGCGTTCTACCAACCCGAAGCTGTTTTTGCCGACATTACCACGCTGGAAACCTTGTCCGACATTGAGTTTTACAACGGCATGGCAGAAGTTATCAAATATGCGGTCTCGCTCGACCCGGACTTATGGACGTATTTGGAAGCAAACGAAATGGCGATTAAATCGCGGAGTCGTAGCGTACTGAGCCATGTTATCGCTCGTTCGGCACAACTCAAAATGGGCATTGTGCAGCAAGACGAGAAGGAAGCAGGTGTGCGGGCAATTTTGAACTTTGGGCATACAGCAGGACACGCTTTTGAGGCATTGAGTAACTATCAAATCGCGCACGGTTTCGGCGTTGCGTCGGGTATGCGAGTGGCAGTGCGGCTTTCTGCCGACCTTTTGGGTTATCCTGAAGAATCTGTGAAGCGCTTTGATACGCTTTTGGAGCGGTATCACCTCAAAAACGATTATTCGCACCGTTTTTCGCGCGATGCCGTTTGGCACTCCCTCGTGATGGACAAAAAATCCCGCGAAGGCGCACCACGCTTTGTCTTGATGCGCTCTCCCACTGAATACGTCCTGTCGCACCCCGTCGAACGCGAAGCATTTGAACACGCTCTTGATGCCAGTCTTGTGGGCGCTGTACCACCGCAAATGTGCGCGTCGGTGATGCCGCAGTACGCGACGGATATTGTCCCGATGCTGAAACGTGCCGCCGAAGCTGATATTATCGAGCTTCGCGTGGATATGATTCCGGTGGAAGAGATTGAGCAGATGGACTGGGAATTCATACGCGAGCACGCACCGAAAAAACCGCTCCTCGTTACCTGCCGTTCCCGCGAAGAAGGTGGCTATTTTATTGGTTCGGACGAAGAACGTTTGGCAATCTATAACGATGCAATGTTGGCAGGCGTTGAGTGGCTGGATGTGGAACACGCCGTTGCTGATGAGCTTTTGCCGTATTTGCCGATTGGCTTACCCACGAAAATTATTCTCTCGCATCATATCATCACGACCGGCGCGACGTTCGATGAACTGCGCGACAAATTGGACGACATGACCAGTATTTACGCAGATGTCTATAAACTTATTTTCACCGCAGATAGCCCCACCGACGCGCTTGTGGCAGTAAACCTCATTGAATATGCGAAGTCTCGTTTTTTGAATGTTGTCATTCATGCAATGGGCGAACTTGGCGAGCCGTCGCGTATTCTTGGTTCGGTACGAGGCAATGCGTGGACATATGTAGCTTTGGACGGTGAAGCTCCAACGGCTTCGGGACAAATCACGCTCGGCGAAGCGAAAAATGTCTATTTCTTGCCTGAAAAAAGTATCCAGACCAGTATTTACGGGCTATTGGGCTATCCTACGCGCCAGAGCAAGGGTAAATATCTGCACAACGCGCTCTATAAACTTCTTCCCAATAGTAATTCGTTCTTGTATCTGAATTTCCCAACGCCTGAAGCAACGCAGTTTTGGGAGGATTGGCGGGATAGCCTTTCGGGGCTAAGCATCACGATTCCTCATAAAGACACCATTTTCAAATTGCTTGATGATGTGTCGGAGGAAGCGAGGCTTTCGGGAGTGTGCAATACCGCCATCCCGCTAAATGGGCGCTGGAAGGGCTTTAATACTGATGTGTTGGCATTAGAAGATATTCTGCGCCCGCATCAAAGCGATTTGCAATTTGGCGTTCTTGTCGTCGGAACGGGTGCGACGACTCAAAGCACGATTGCGGCGCTCAATCGCTTAGGTGTTAAGAAAATCTACGTTATCGGTCGCAATCGTGCTCGTGTGGCAGCAATCACGAGCAAGTTTCGTGTAAAAGCCGTTACCGAATCCGATTTCGGTACGTTAGATATTGGTGGCATTATCCAGACCACATCCGTCGGTATGGCTCCGCACGTGGACGAGATGCCTTACGGTAGTGAGCTTTTCCGGCGCGGTATGATTGTGCTGGATGTTGTGTACAATCCCATTCGCACAAAATTCATCCAGACCGCTCAGTACGAAGGCTGCATAACGATTACGGGCGACGAAATGTTCATCCGCCAAGCAGCACATCAATTCCGTCTCTTTACGGGCGTGGATGTACCGATTGAGGAAGTACGCCGTGTCTGGACAAGTATCACTGCGGAGAAATGACGTACCCGAAACCATACAATAGTAGGACTTTTACTCTCTGATTTTGGTGGAACAGACACTCTTGTCTGTTCATTCAAAGAGACTTGTTTGCGAAAGTCATACAATACAAACCCAATCCAAGACATCAGGAACGAATGGAAAAACGTCTCATCACATCCGCAAAAATAAACGGCTCTCTGGCAGTACCAACATCGAAGAGCCTGACGCACCGTGCGCTGATTATAGCAGCCTTTGCAGCGAACGCCTCCGGCACACCTTCCATTGTGCGTGATCCTCTTCGCAGCGACGACACGACCCTGACGCTGGAAGCGCTTCGGCGCATGGGGTATCCTGTAAGTGTGAACGAAAATGAGGGGGCGATTGAAATGGTGACATTTGCGGGAAAGCGCACAATGCCTCACGATGCGGTAAAAATCAACATTCACCATTCCGGCACAAGCGCACGTCTGCTCACAGCAGTAGCCGCTGTGCAGCCTATTGCAGAACACGGCTCCATCGAAATTGACGGTTCTGAGCGAATGCGCCAGCGTCCGATGCAAGAGCTTATTGAGCCGCTTACCACATTAGGTGCAAGTCTTCGGCACGAACACGGCTTTTTGCCCATCCTCGTTACCAAGCCCATTTCGGGTGCGCATGGCATGAACACTGTTCGCGTGGACGCATCGAAATCGTCGCAATTTCTTTCGGCGCTTTTGCTCATTGCTCCGCTTTTAGAACACGGTATGCGCATTGATGTTGCGGGCGACATTGCTTCCAAGTCCTATTCTGATATGACCATTGCGCAGATGCGGGCAGCGGGCGTAAAAGTAGAAGAGTTGACGAATGACGGCACGGTAAAAAGTTATTCCGTGCCGGGAAATCAAACCTACACCATGCCCGATTATACGGTGGAGGGTGATTATTCTTCGGCTTCGTACCCGTTGGCTGCGGCTGCCATCACCGGCAGTACAGTGACTATTACCAATCTTACCCCGGATTCTCCACAGGGCGACCGCGCTATTGTCGAAATCCTGCAAAACTTTGGAGCCGCCGCTGTGTGGCTAGAGCGAGGACTAATGCTTATCGGAAGCAAGCATTTGCGCGGTGTAGATTGCGATATGAATTCCTGCCCCGATATTGTCCCGACCGTCGCCGTCGTGGCGATGTTTGCCGAAGGACGCTCAACATTTCGCAATATTGAACATTTGCGGTATAAAGAATCTGACCGCATTGCCGCTGTGATAGAAAACATCGGGCGTTTGGGCGGACGGGCATTTGTGGAAGGGAATGCTCTCGTCGTCGAACCCGTTCCAACGCTGCACGGCGCATCCATTCCAACCTTTGATGACCATCGAATGGCAATGAGTTTTGCTCTGGCAGGCTTGTGCGTGCCGGGTGTGGAGATTGAGAACCCATCGTGTGTTGCAAAATCATATCCTGATTTTTGGCGTGATTTTGAGCGGCTTTGTGCGTAAATTACGCAGGATTGTACGACTTTTGTGTGTCGCGTTCCTTGGTACACGACAAAATTTCACAAGCAGCTTAAAAACCAATGTCATTAAGTTAAGCGTAACTGCATGATGTATCGAGTCTTACTCATTCGCCCCCTTGATAAAGGGGGAACGGGGGATTTAGATTTTATGCGCCTTTCGACAAATCCCCCACTCGCTGCGCTCGTCGCCCCCTTTGT
>JANYDO010000382.1 GCA_025363605.1 Candidatus Kapaibacterium sp. | reverse complement strand
TCTCGCGGACGCAGGTCTGGCAGTGGATTCATCATGCGAAAGGTATTTTGGACGACGGTCGCAAAGTGACAGTAGAACTTGTTCGCCAAATAATCGCCGAAGAAATGGAAACTATCAAGCAGGCATTTGGTGATGCGCTTTTCGCACAAGGACGCTTTGGGGAGGCGCGAGAAATCTTTGACCGCCTCGCTACTTCGCCGGAGTATGTAGATTTTCTCACGCTTCCGGCGTATGAACGTTTGGCGTAATGTATCACACAATGACACGACTTTTTTCATCCAGTCAACAGCATATTGCAGAAGCCGCACAACTCCTTCGTTCCGGCGAACTCGTCGCTTTCCCGACGGAAACCGTCTATGGCTTGGGCGCACGAGTCTTTGACGAAAGTGCTGTGCGGCGTATCTTTGTAGCGAAGGGTCGCCCGTCTGATAACCCGCTGATTGTGCATTGCGCCGAGAAAGCTGATGTGGAGCGTGTTTCTGAGCCTCTTGAGAAATCACAACAAAGGCTTTTTGATGCACTGTACGAGGCATTTTGTCCGGGAGCGCTCACAATCTTGCTTCCGAAGCACTCTTCTGTACTGAATGCTGTAACGGCAGGTCTGGAAACAGTAGCGGTGCGCTTCCCCGCACACCCGCTTGCGCAAGCCCTTATTCGTGCAGTCGGCGAACCGCTCGTAGCGCCATCGGCGAACCGCTCGGGTTATCCCAGCCCGACGACCGCTGAGCACGTGATGAGCGACCTCGAAGGGCGTATCGCTGCCGTAATAGATGGCGGAGCGTGTTCGGTCGGCATAGAATCTACGGTGGTGAATATCCTTACACCTGAGTTGACCATTTTGCGTCCGGGTAGTATTACTAAAGAGCAGCTTGATGGTATTGCTGTGAAGCAAGGTTTTGCGCCATTTGTGTATGCAAATGAAAATGCGAGTGAGAATGCTGCACCACAATCGCCCGGCATGAAGTATCGGCATTATGCGCCGAATGCTGATGTGTTCTTGGCTTCGTCGCTGGCGGAAGCGCAGCATTTAGCACTCACTTATCCTCCGGCACAGATTCTCGCCCGACGTGAATACGTAGACGGAGCAAGCATTGATGAGCTTTCCGAGCAATCACTGTATGCTACATTACGCAATGCTGATGCCGAAAAATGCCGCACAGTGATTATTCTCTGCGATGAAGAAGTGCAAAAAAATGTTGCACTAATGAATCGTATTACCAAAGCCGCCTCGAAGCGGTAAATTTTTTATTCCTGTTTTTTGAACGTTGCACGAATGTTAATTACCCTCAATTTCGACAAACAAAACGGCTTAATTCCCGCTATTGTTCAAGACGCAACGACGCACACCGTTCTTATGCTGGGCTATATGAACGCCGAAGCGCTCGAAAAAACAGAGCGCGAAGGCATTGTTACCTTCTTCAGTCGCTCTAAATCACGTCTCTGGACAAAAGGTGAGACATCGGGAAATTTCCTGCGTGTCGTGGAAATTCTCGCCGACTGCGATAAAGACACACTTCTTATCAAAGCGCATCCCGAAGGAGTAACTTGCCACACAGGCGCGGATACGTGCTTTGACGAAAAAAACAGTGCTATGGAAACCTCATTTCTGCACGAACTGGAACGTATTATTCTTGACCGTAAGGCAAGCCCTTCGCCGGATTCGTACACAAGCAAACTACTTGCTCGCGGTATGAACAAAGTAGCGCAAAAAGTCGGGGAAGAAGCGGTGGAACTGGTGATAGAAGCAAAAGACAGCAACGATGACCTTTTCAAGGGCGAAGCTGCCGATTTGCTGTTTCATTTCACGGTATTGCTTGCTGCGAAGGGGATTTCTTTGGAGAGCGTTATAGATGTGCTGCGTGAGCGCCATGCGGCGAAGAAGGTCGCAGAGGAGTAGATTTTGTGGGAGCTTCCGGCAAATTTAACGAAGACGTTTTTCCATACACACGCTTGTTTCAATCTCGCGGTATTGTCCATAGTTAGGTATGACTGTGTAGCCATATTTTTGGTAGAGGCGCACGGCGGGAAGCATGCTTTTACTTGTTTCCAAGATGCAGCTAGAAAACCCCAGTTCAGAAGCCCATGCTTCCAATGCCGCTAGTATGCCTTGCGCAATGCCCCGTCCCCGATATTCTTCCGCTACAAACATACGCTTGATTTCGGTGCTGTCGTCGGAATAGGGCTTGAATGCGCCACATCCAACGGGTTTTTCTTGGTCAAATACGACAATAACATTCTGAAGAGCATCAATGGTATTGAACGCAGCAAAAAAAGAATCCTTCTCGCCATTGATAACGCTGAGGTACTTGTCGAGTAGCACAACAAGGTTTTGGAAATCAGTGTTAGCGGAGTCGGTTCTGCGGTATTCAATCATAGTCGTGAGTGGATAATGAATTGAATTAGAGCAATGCCCCAAACAGTGCATCAATAAGCAGGATAGATGCTGCTGCCAGCGTGAAGGAACGTACCGTACTTTTGCCAACACCTTCCGCACCGCCTTCGGTCAAGTACCCGACATGGCAACCAATAAGCGCCGTTACGCCGCCAAAAACTGCCGATTTGAACATTCCCGTTGCTATCTCTCCGATGCTAAAAAAGCGCTGAATAGAATCAAAAAACATCTGGACGGAAAAATCAAACTTGAGACTCGTAAGGATATATGCACCTGCGATAGCGACGATATTGGAAAAAACCGCCAGCACGGGCATCATCGTCAGGGCAGCAATGACGCGGGGCATGGACAAATAGCGGTTTTTATCAATCGCCATCATTTCCAATGCGTCTATCTGCTCGGAAACCTGCATCGTGCCAAGTTGTGCGGTCATTGCACCGCCCACACGTCCCGCAATGACAAGCGCAGTAAGCACAGGCGTAAGCTCGGTGAAAACGACGGTTGCAATTGAACCACCGATAAAAGGACGCGCAATGCCGATAAGGTTAAATTTGGCAAAGAGGTTGGTGGCTTGCAAAGCAGCAATCGCACCGGTAAACGCACCAATCAAGATAACAAGCGGCAGTGAATCCGCGCCAACGATGGACATTTGCTCCAAGACGAGTTTTCTGTCTCTCACAATGCGCGGTGTGTAGCGGAGAATTGCGCCCAGCAGCATGACGAGTTTGCCGACTTCGCCAACAAAGCCGAGAACACCCCGACCAATCCTCTCAAACAGTGCGCTCACCATGATTTAGAGTACCTTTCTGAGCCAAAGCGAACCGGCAAAGGTGGTTTTGGGGTCATAGATCGGAATGGCTTGCTGTAAGGTTTGGGGAGCGTTGTGATGAAGATAACTTCCGCAGTAGAGAATTTCAAAAGCAGGATTGAATGCCAAAAACGCTTGTACAAGCGGCGATTCGTTCCAGAACTGATGCTGCCGGAAAATCCACGTCTCCGGCTCCGGTGTGGCGTAGGGAAAGAAAATGTCGTGAATGTGAATGACCACGCCCTTTTGAAGCTGCGGCAACACTTCGAGGTAAAGATATTGCACGTCGCTGTCGAGTTTCAGCACGTGGCTGGAATCAATAAACAGCACGTCGCCGTCACCAAGTTCTTGAAAGGTTTTGACGGGAACATCCTGCACGAAATCTTGGATAAGATGCACTCTTCCGGCATCTGCCAGCTTCAGCAAGCCGCGACGCGGGTATGGTTCAATGCAGGTAACAGTCGGCTTGTCTGCCCCCTCACCACCATTTTTTGCTAAGGCTTCCAGCGCAAACAGCGTCGAAACGCCGGAGCCGACTTCCATCACGCGCTTGGGCTTGACGTGGCGTAGCATCAGGTACAGCGTGTGTGCGTCCACCACCGAATAGCCCTCGCCCAAGCCTTGCTGCGTAACGGATTCGTAGTCGGGAAGTGCTGCGCACTCGGCATTATATAAGTGGAAATGTTGCAGAAATGCTTCTTGTGCTGGAAGGGAAATGTTCACTCCGGCAAGTGCTGACGGTGCATTCCAGCGTTTCATCGTTTTGCGCAAGATACGCGTATCCGGCACGGGGCTGTAGAAGTGTGCCGGAAGGATGCTCAATCCGAAAAATTCACCGAAGGAAAACAGTTTTGTCCAGAGAAAATTTTCCCATTTCATTTGCAGAGCTTTTTTGAAGCCAAGTGCTTTGAGGCGTTGGAGTTGGGTTTGAAGGCTCATTGAAAATATGAGAAGTTGAGTAATCGTTTTTTAGGCTTATTTGAGGCGCAAATTTTGGAGTGCAAATGTACGCAATTCTAAGGCAAGGAAAGAGATGGATTAGGCGGTTGTCGCAGAGACGGTAGCCGCAGCGATTGCATACCGTTCGACAAGCAGACGGGCTTCGGCAAAAGCTCGCTCTAAATCATCATTAACAATCACCTCATCGAATTTATCTTCCTGTGAGAGTTCCATTTCGGCACGTGCGAGGCGCAATTTGAGCTGTTCGGCAGACTCGGTGTTGCGCTCGGTGAGGCGACGCGCAAGGATTTCCATGCTGGGCGGTGCGACAAAAATGAGCAGTGCATCGTCCGGGTAAGCGCGTTGCAGGCTTAGTGCGCCTTTTACGTCAATATCGAACACCAGACTTTTTCCATCCCGAAGGGCATTATCAATTTCGCTTTTGAGTGTGCCGTAGTAATTACCAAAAATCTGTTCGTACTCAGCAAGTTCGCCGCGCTGGATAGCTCGTTCAAACTCCGCCACGCTGAGGAAATAATAATCTTTTCCGTGCGTTTCTTGCTCGCGTCTGGGGCGCGTGGTGGCGGATATGGAAAAGCGCATAAAATCATACTGTGCAAGCAGGTGCTTGGCAATGGTGGTTTTGCCAGCGCCGCTTGGAGCGGAAAAAATGAAAAGGCGTTTGGTTGCGTGAGCCATGACAGATTCAGCGTTTAAGAAGCATGAGCGAAAAAAAATCACAACTTCGTGCGTAAGAATTGATAGCAAGACGGCAATTTGCTAATTTTAGCGCGACTGCGAAAAAGAAAACTGCGAAAGTAAACGTTCCTCATTGCTTCTGGTTTGCCCGAAGCCCTTGTTGCATCGTTAGTTTACGACTTCCGCCGCAGATCACGCGCCCACCAATCTGAAATGTTGGTTTTATTAGCATTTGAAGTTTAGACAAAATCCACCCGCTCCGCATCAAATGGGGTGAGGTGTATTGGCAAATTCGGTGAATGATTTCGGTTCATGTTGCAGCTTTTTTGGTCTTGTAGATGACCGGGCAGCGTTTTCGTTTGCTTCGTGGTCGCCCTTTTTCCCACCCGAGGGAATTAC
>JANYDO010000343.1 GCA_025363605.1 Candidatus Kapaibacterium sp. | reverse complement strand
CGAATAACAATTTGTTCTTCGTAGGGTAGTTCCGGTGCTGCAGGTGAGCATGATGATGAAAAAAGAAGACAGATACACCACAACGTGCAAAAATGTGTTGTTTTAATGTGTCGCCAAAAGTTGTGTGTGCTCATTTGTAGAAAATTCCTTGAGAAAAGTGTGGTACTCATCCGCAAAAATACGAAAACACGTGAAAGAATGTTCTTACATATTAAATTTTTTGTAGATTTGCGTACTTACAACTATGTATATCCAAACATCGTATAAACAATTCTTCGTCAATATTTGTAACCAATTCGGTCTATTCTTGTAGTTATTATTGTCGGCATCTTCAGCAAGCGCTGAGAATGAGACAACGTAATGAGACATAAAACCCAAGGGGACGAAGTATTGTATCCCGTAAACACCATCCGTTTTTTGCAAAATGAGAGTACGACATCTTTCCCACATCATCATGAGCGCTGCCCTGCTCGCTCTTTTTGTTGGCGCTTTCGGCGCACTTCACGCCGCGACGTTTCGCAGCGAAAACGATTCCACACACAATCTACCGCGAACACCGAATATCCCAGCACACAAAAAAACGGATACTTCGCGCACAAAAACCTATAATGCTGAACGTGTCGTCATCACAGGCGCACGGAACGAAGTCTTGCTAAAAAATTCGCCTGTTCGCGTAGAAATTATTGACCAAGCTGTGACGAAAACGACGGGCATGGTAAATTTGGGCAATATGCTCCAAGAGCAAACGGGAATGCTCATCACGAACAACGTTCGCAACGGTGTGCAAATTATGGGCTTGAACCCCGACTACACCTTGATTCTGATTGACGGGCAACCGATGATTGGGCGTGTGGCGGGGGTGCTTGATTTGTCGCGCGTTTCCGTTGGGAATGTGCAGCAAGTGGAAGTGGTCAAAGGTCCCATGTCGAGTCTTTACGGAAGCGAAGCGCTCGCTGGTGTTATCAACATCATCACCCGCAAACCCTCGTCCGGTCTTTCGCTTAGGGCATATTCGCAAATCATTCAGCGTGGCGCACTCGAAGGGCAAGCGGAAATTTCCTATGGCGGCGATTCCTTTGACCTTGCCATTTTTGGCAATATTAAAAACACCCAGCCCTTTTCGCGGACGCAAATCATGAGCAAAGAAGCCGGTGGCGATACGCTCACCGTTCCCTACTCCGGCTATACCGACCGCACGGCGCAAGCCCGCTTGAAATGGTATCCCGCATCAAACCTCAATTTCTCTGCTAATGTGCGTCTCTTCGGCACTTCCAGCGAAGGCGTTTTTATTGAATCGTTTTTTGGGCAAGTGGCTTCCAATAAAGGCACTGTCGAGCAGCACGACGCTTCGGCTACTCTCGCAATGGAATGGACGCATGGCAAAGCACGTCTTTCTGCGCAAACGTACATTTCGCTTTACGATGAAACCTATAATTTCGACGTGGCACAAGGAAGTGCGGGCAGTACAGACAACCTGCTCCGCCGCATTTCCCGAACAATGGTTCAATACGATGTTCTTTGGAATGACCGTAATCGCTTCACGCTCGGCGGTGAATTTCAGTATGACGATGCAAGTGGTTCACGCTACCCTTCTCAGCCGCTCTACCGCACGGGTGTTGGCTTTGCGCAATGGGAAGGCAATCCGCTCGACTGGCTTTCGTATGCGCTTTCCGCCCGCTATGACGCTACAAGCGCCTTCGGTAACAGTTTCAATCCTCGTTTTTCGTTGCTCTACAAACCCTCCGATGCCTTGCAGATACGCGCTTCCGGCGGTACGGGCTTCAAAGCACCCGATTTCCGCCAACTTTTTGTGCAATTTTCCAATCGCCTTTCCGGTGCGGGCTACGACCTCATCGGCGCATATCGTTTGGGCAACACCCTTGAGCCGGAGCGCTCGCAAGCATTTGATGTTGGCGTGATGTGGTCTATGGGAACGCTTGACCTTGGAGATGTCTCGCTGGGCTCATGGAATCTGGATGCACGGCTCTTTCGCAATACGCTCAATAATCTCATCGAAGTCTATAACGTCGGACGGGTTGATAACCGCGATATTTATTCTTATCGTAATGTCGCCCGTGCCTACACGCAAGGCTTGGAAGCTACGCTTCGGGGTGATATTCCGCTCACGCCGTGGCAAAAAATCAGTGCTTCCTTCGGGTATCAATACCTTGAAGCAATGGACGTAGAAGTGCTGGAAGCGATTGCGCAAGGGCTTGCCGGAACGACCGACCCCGCAACAGGAGCATTTACGGCGCTCAAACGGGCGGATTATCGTGGCTTGTGGGCGCGTCCGCCGCACTCCGGCACGATGCGTGTGCAATATGACAACGACTTTCTTGGGCTTTCAGCAAACATTCGCGCTCAATATATCGGCACCATGGGCAATGAAGCGCTTGACCAAAACGGCATCGTCATCGGCAATCCGGCGCGTAAAGTCTGGGACTCCGACGCAGAATCTATTCCGGCGTATTGGAATCTGAACGCCGCCGTCAGCAAGACCATGACGTTTGAGAAAAATGCTCGCCCCCTCGGTATTTCCTCGCTTCGTGCGACGATTGGTGTGAATAATATGCTGGATGCCATCAACTTGCGTTCGCTACCGACGCTGGTCGGGCGACAGATGTTTGTGAATGTGAATGTGGAGTGGTAAAATTTTGGTTCTAAATGATTTCAGTTGGAAAAGAGTTACCTTGCATGAAAAAAGTATGCTCAGTCCAGAACAGTTTTTCTCGCAGATGCTTCAATTAGAAGCACCATTTACGCTGAACCGTGTAGAAACCGTGATGAGCGGCA
>JANYDO010000373.1 GCA_025363605.1 Candidatus Kapaibacterium sp. | reverse complement strand
AATTTTGTCCAAATAGCCTGACCGTGAAAAATCACGTTGATTCGTCTGAATCTGCATCACAAAAAACTTTCCTTTGTTTGCCTTCATTGCTGCGATGGTGGCGCGGACATTTGCCATTATTTCTGTCACGACCGTTGCAATTGGTTTGGTGGAATCCACAATCGCATCGCCTCCTACACCCAGATTTGCCAGTGCTGCTGTGCAGGTATGATTCATATAGCCGGTACTTGAGGTGTCGCGCGGTCTCCATGCGCCGGCGTGGTTGAGGTCTGCGCCGTGGGCAGTCTGCATACGAGCGTAGTCGTAGCTTGCACCGCCCAAAAGAACTTCTGCTTTCCACGTATAGGTCGGATATTTACGTCCCTTCAGTCCCTTTGCCAGCGAATCCCATGTGTAGCCTGCGGTGGTCATACCCATGAGTGTTTGTCCGCCCATCGGACCATTCCACGTGAAGCCACCCGCATTCTTTGAAGATTTAATTGCGGGCGAAAGTTGGTCGAGCAGGTAAGCAACATCGGCGTAATTATACTGTGTTTGGTGAGCATGGGGGTCGAGTTGAATTTGCCCGCCGTTGTCCTCCGCCATCCAGCGGAGTAGGTTTTTGCTATTTGTTGAAGCATCGCCCTTGTCGAATTGCTGCGCTGCGAGCAGGAAATTCCAGTCGGACTGATAGTTCCATTTTGCGCCTTTGGTGCGAATCATATCCGCAATTTGCTTCACGTAGGCACGGTATTGCGTGTATTGCGTTTGGTTCGTGGTGTAGTTGAGCGTTATGCCCGCCGGGTCTTTATCGCTTTCTTCGCAGTGCGTATTGAAATTGATGTAGAGAGTGTCCTGCGTGGGCTGCGCAAATGCACATTCTCCGCTCATCAGTAACCATGCGGCTAGAAAGCAAAGTCGGAATTGCGACATCATGGTTTTCATGGTTTTCATGGCAGCGCCTCGTAAAAAAATGTGAACATGAGATATGAAACTATTGCGATGTTGAAAATTTGTTTGTGCGAATGTATTCTGTCGTCGTCATCTATCAAGAACAGCGTCTGTATGCGGGAGTTACGGTGCTAATGGTCACGATGTTCTGTACCCAAAAGTCATTCCTGTCACAAGGAGAATATACGCTATATGCCGCTTTGTTTCAAGTCTTGCTGTCATATTTAACATTTTTGACAAGAAGTCGGAATCTTCTCCAGACCTGATGCAAACAGGAGTATATGAAACAGTTCCAATCCAACTTTTAACATTCTTAACGCAAGCAAAACGAAAAAGGCAGACAAGCGATTGCTCATCTGCCTTTTTACGCAAAATTATTTGTCTTCTATCGTCTTGGAACGGGATAGGCGTTCATAATGTCGTGTACATTGTCGGAAAGTGCCGCCGCAAGCTCGGCTTTGTTCTGAATAGGTTCTTCCGACCAGCCGTGCCAAATCACTTTGCCCGTAGCCCGTTCGATGACATCAATGACTAAAACACCCTCTTTGTGGCTTACTGCGCGGGTTCGTGAGCCAATGACTACGGGTGCTTGCGTAACGTAATATCGTGGTCGCCAAACGCCACCGACCGCCACAACAGGACGCGAGCGATAGACAGGCTGCGAGACCAATTTCGTATCGGTGTCCATCGCAATGGAGTATTTCACAAGCAAGTCGGGCAAGGCTTCATCAATGATATAGCCGCGGCGTTGCATTTCTTGTTCGAGTGATTGTTCGATATTGGTTTCCATAATTTCCACATTATGACGGCTTTGCTTCGGAACGCGGTGCTGCTCGTCCACAAGCGCAAAGGTGCGATAAGCGCGGAAAGCGGCATTGGGGTCGGTGTCGGCGTAAACACGAGCGCCGGAGCAACTACTAAAACCGGAAGCAAAGGCTGTGGAAGCACAAAAGAGCGAAAGCGAAAAAGCAAGAGCACGCAAGGTGCGTGGCGAGTGCTGAATGAGCGTTTTCATTTGTGTTCTCCAAAAATATGCAGACAGTGAAAAAGAATTGTATTTCGGTACAGTCTCAGCGTAGAGGTGAATGCGTTACACCGATGCCACAAGTGCCGTCATGACAAGCATGGCAAACAACATGACAACAAAAGCAAGAATAAAGCCAAGATTTGATGTGGTTTTCATGATGACATCTCCAAAAAAAATGCAGTAGAAAAAGTCGTGTAGAAGTAGAGTGTGCTGCTACTCATAACAACCACGATTCTCTTCAGTCGTTACAATCCAAAACGTCACGACTTTCTCTACCCAAAAGTCATACCCTCCTCATTTCCTTAATGACTCACAACAATCGTCGTGCGGCTAAGAGCAGTACCGGCGCTGACTTCTACGATGTACGAACCATTGGTCAGCGAAGAAACATCAAAGGTTATGCTTGGTGTGCCTATGCTTACTGTTTGCGACGCTACTTCCGAACCAAGCGTTGTCAAAATCCGAACTCGCACGGAGCTTGCAGAACTTGGTACGCCGCTTATAGCGACATTCAGCGTGCTGGAAGCCGGATTCGGGTACGTGCGGACGGTGATGGACGATGCGCTGGACGATGAAGGCGGTGTTGAGGATGAAGACGACGATGTTGGCGGTGTGTAGCCTTCGTAATATGGCGCGTAGTTTGGCGCGGAGCTATATCGGCTGCCCCAGAGCGCAGCTTTCTCTGTATGCGTAGCCCAGACAATTTGTCCCGAAGCAGCGTATGAGCGTAGTGCAGAGATAATCTGCGAAATTTTATCGGCATATCCCGCCGAGGTAAAATATTTTTGATGAATGCTGATAGCGCATGAATACATCGCTCCAGCCGGATAGCGGCTTACCGAATCAAGTGTGGCAAGGACATTGGCAATGATTGTTGCGGCACTTGTGGTATCGGTCAGAAGGTTCTCATAGCCGTTGCCCAAGAGAATAAGCGAGTTCGCGGGAGCGTTGGTGAAAAAATTACTTGGGCTTGTGGGCTTCCAAATGCCCAGAGCGTGAAGGTCGTTGCCGTGGTCGGTCATGCCTGTTCGCGCATTGACTGATGCGCCGCCCCAGAGAATTTGCGGTGTCCACGTCGTTGCGGGATATGCTCTGCCTTGCAAGCCGTGTGCAAGCGAATCCCACGTGTAGCCGGTATATGCACCACCGCCCGTGCCTTGCGCAGCGTTGTAGGTGAAGCCGCCGACAACAGGAGCAGGCGTTACGCCAAGTTGGTTGAACAAATATGCAACGTCAGCATAATTATAGTCGTTCTCGTGAGCATGAGGTGTTACCTCAATTGCGCCCGCATTGTCTTCGGCAAGCCACCGAACGATAGTTTTGTAATTCGTGGAAGCGTCCTGTGGGTCTAGCGAACTTGTTCCTTTCAAAAACCGCCAGTCCGACTGCCAGTCCCACTTTGCACCGCCATTGCGCATATTATCGGCAATTGTTTTGATAAGAGAGCGAATGGTCGTGAAGACCGATGAATTTTGGTAGCTGTCCCGCGACGTACTGGAATAATCATCTTCTTCGTTGTGCGAGTTGAACGTGATGTAGAGCGGTGTTCCGGTGAAAGTCGTTGTTGAGGCTGTTCCACCCATTGAGCCACTCGTGGAGACCGTTCCGCCCGTTGAAGAAGGCAACGTGCCTGTTGTGGAACGCACTGTACCTGTGGTTGTGGGTAGTGTTCCGGTTGTGGAGCGGAGACTACCGGTTGTGGATGGCAGTGTCCCGGTTGTGGAGCGGACTGTGCTTGTTGTTGTGGGGCGAGTAGTTCCCGTTGTGCTAAGTCGTGTTTGTGCAGTTGCAGACAAGGACACACAGGTTGTGCAAAGAAGCACGGTAAGGGCAAATACGAGCGTTTTCATAGCATTTCTCCGAGTGAGGTTTGAGGAAGTAATTGATAGCATAATTAAAAGGTTCTTCGAGCCTTACACTATTAAAAACCGCATAAAACCTCACTCGTTACAGACCAAAACGTCACGATTTTCTATGCCAAAAAGTCATAATCCCATATCCTACCGAATCACGGTGAGCATCTGCGAAGACGTGTGGGAGCGGGTTTGAAGACGTAGAAATGCAGTTTTGAAGGCTGCACATTGAGCACTAAACTCAAGTTCGTGTTCGCCCGCACTCATCTCTGCATCAAGCAAGGAAGCAATTTCCTGACCAAGCACATTGTATAGTTTTAATGAAACCCGTTCCGATTGCGTAAGTATAAATTGTACACGAACACCGTCTGATGCAGGATTTGGCGATACGTGCAAGCCTCCATCCTTCACGCCTCCATCTTCATTCTGTGCAACGCTTGTCATTCCTTGCGTTGTGAGGCTTCGCGTTTCCGACCACGCACTTGCACCTGTATTGTTTCTTGAGCGCACACGCCAGTAGTATGTTGTTCCCATAGCCAAACCGCTTAATTGTTTGCTTGTCAGATTAGCTGAAATCAGCGAATCCCGTAGAAACGTTGTGGTAAAGCCCGAATTAGACGATACCTGCACATCGTAGAGTGAAGCCGTTGCATTGGTTGACCATTGTAGATTGGTCGTAAGCGGCATATTTGCTGATTTGTCGGCGGGCAATCGCAATGCGGGCGGCGTGGGTGTACTGGTCAAATCCAAAAACCACTGCACCGCCGATGCCTGATAACCTATGCTCGTACGGTATCCGCCATGCAGCCCGTTCGGATCGGCGATACGGCGCACAGTCTGACCACCGTTTGCTTTTATTAAGCTGTCAGCATAGCTGATTTGGTCGCACATGGCTGTCCCCCATTCTTCGTCCTGCATACCACAATAATAAAAAAAACTCGTGCCGAGAAAGGGCTGCGCACCATAGCGCTTTTGAAAGACTTCGCCCAGAGGCGGTTTTGGTGCGTTCGGAGGAGTTGGGATACCGCCGGAGGCAGAGATTGAAAGCGCGAAATAGTTGGTTTTGAGGTACCGGTCATAAAACATTACGAGAAAACTTGATGCCGAACCGCGAGAGAAACCCGAATATCCGACACGGCTCAAATCCGCACCGTACTTTGCCTTAAGATGTTTTAGCGTTGTATCAATAAGTCGATAGATTTTATCTTCATTGAAATAAGTTCCGTCTGCTGAGGCAGTTGCTCCCTGCTGCCACCATTGTATGCCGATAATAGCGTAATTATTGGTTTGGGCGTTCGCAAACTCATCATTCATTGCCGCATATGCAGAGCCTTTTGTGCCGTGAATAGCAATCATCGCCCGCTTCACTGCTTGCGTGGAATAATTTTGCGGCACCCACACGGTTGCAAAACTTGTATCCGCCGTAAAGTTAATGACTTTTGCACCCGCTTGAATACAGGCTTGGTAAGCGGCTACGTGCCCCGAGATTTTGTAAATGTTCAGATAATCGGTCGTTGTTTCGGTTAGGATTTGTGCTTTGGTACGGCTTTCGACAAAGAGCAGAATCATCATTAAGAGGAAAGAGGAGCGCAAAAACTGCATCATAACACCTATACAGATTGAGGTTATAAAAGATTTGGTCAATATATCGTTTCCATGCGTCTAATAAGCCATTTCCCTTGAGTGTCACGTTGCCATGTTGCCGTAAAGTCACCCTTCACTCGAACAGTATCCTGTCCGCTAATGATAGCTACTTGCTTATACGAACCGCGCTGAACAGCTGTATCGGCGGTAATGTTGATTTCGATGACGGTGCTGACATTGGAAGGAACGCGGACGTTGCGAAACGTGGATAGAAAAGCACGTATAGAATCACGTCCGATGGCTGCGGGCTTACCATTGCCGATAATTTCACCGTTGGGCATATAGAGCAGCGCTATGGAATCAGCATTCACGGTCTGTATGAGGGCATCATAGTGCTGAAGAGCTGCGGTCACTTCTCGTTTGTCGTCATCGCTGTTATGTTTTGTGCATGACCACACGAATAGTGAAATCGCACTGGCAAAGAGGAGCATGAGAATATATTTCATAATTGTACCTGCTATAATTGAGTGAAAGTTCTATGAATAAAGTCTTGAATTCAAGAGTGTAGGAATTAGCGAATATAGCTATTTACCCATGAATTTCTGCTCACGGAATCAAGCTGACATACACCATAAAATAACTGCCATTCGGCATTTTTAGAATAGCCGGTTTTGCGAAAATCCATGTCTGAGAAAAGAATATGCTTTAGTGCAGCATATCCATTAGTTTTGTCGTTGTCCCCTCATTGGTCTGTAGTCGCACAAAAAGTGTGTTCGGATATCGTCCTTCGGGCGATAGCGAAAATGTATGTGTTCCCGTTGCCAGCGTACCTTCAAACACGCTCTCTACCTCGCGTCCCAGAGCATCGAAGAGTTTGAGGCTTACTCTGCCTGCTTGTGCAAGGGTAAACGTTGCAATTGTACGTTCCGACGCCGGGTTGGGGAATACCGCAAATCTATTGTGGTTATTCTGCACTTTGCTGAGTTCGTCTGTGGCTAGCTCTGCCACTGAGGTCGCGGCAGCCGTTGTCGCGCTCACAATCGCCCAATGACAACATCCCCGACCATCGTTCAGATATGATGCCACATAGAGCCGATATCGCCCGTCGGGAAGCCGAATAACGGAAGGGTCGTTTTGCGATTTGGGCGAATATTGCGAGAAACTGATAGAATCCCGCAGCCGATAGCCGGGGTCAAGCGTCCATGTTTTACCGCCGTCCGAAGATGTGTGCGTGTAGATAGTATGCCCTTGACGCATGGAAAAAAGCCGCCTGCGTCCGTCGGGAAGCACTATCGTGGTTATATCCACATAACTATTAGCTCCGCCACCAAACGAGTCATCGCCGAGAATATTCCCGCGGTCGAAAGTAAAGGTTTTTCCACTGTCGAGTGATACGGCGCGGCGCGTATTATTCAAGCCCATCAAATCGCCTAAATAGAGCAGAACCATTGTTCCATCAGGATTTGCAAAAAGCTCGTAAATTCCCGCCGAACTTTTGTCGTTTGCTTGCAAAGCATACCGTAAGCCACTTTCTTCGGTAAAATTTACCCCATCAGCAGAGATGCGGCTTTTCAAACCCTGCGGTCGTCCGGGATTATCCCAAAAATAGGAACGCCACCTGCCGTCGGGCAAGCGCACACGGCGCGGGTCGAAGGCTTTACTTGTTTGCAGAACGGGTGCCGAAAATGTTAATCCGTCTTTCGATGTCGCCACAGCGTCGCCCTTGACAGTTCCTTCGCCGCTGTGAAACAAATAGTACGTCCCCGTTGCCGCGTCGTAGCCTATTTCCGGGATGCTTGCATCCGTGAGCCGCAAGCCCGCGTCAGGTATAAACACCAAATCACCGGATTGAGCATTTGTCTGCTCCGAGGCAAGCACCAAGAGTGTGCAACAAAGCACACTCGCTCTGATGATTGCTTTTGCTAAAAAAAACGTTTTCATAGTTTTACTCCTGATTGTACATCTATTAAAAAAATGGGCTTGTGTCGTGATGCTGCCGTTTTCGGCATTATTATTCTCCAAGCCCGATTGAACTACTCAGAGCACTTATCGCACCAGCCGAATTGCTTCGGTTCGGGAAAATGTGCTTGTTTGCAGACGCAGGAAAGCTATGGATAACGGATAGTGGGCAACAGGTAACGGAAGAATATGCTCTCCGGCATCTACTTCAGAATCAAGTAATAGAGCGACTTCATGCCCAAGTATGTCATAAAGTGCCAGCCGAACGTGCTCACGCCGATTCAATATGAACCGTGCAGTGATAAAATCTGCTCCGGGATTGGGCGTGACAGCAAACGCAGCATTCTCATTCTCGCTTGTTTCATGAACGCTTGTCGGTGTCGAACTTACCTCGTACAGCACCACTTTGCCCTGCCAGTCTGGGTTTTCCTGCCCGGTAGCATCGTAAGAAGCAAGGTCGTACGACACATACAAGATGCTACCTCGTTTCATCAACCACGGGCGATGAGCATTGTAGCCACTTTTGCCGGGGGCACTGGGGTAAATCGTTACTGCCTGCGTCGCCACGGGATTCCAATTTTTATCAAAAATACCCACCGCAACGTTCCCCATACCACTTGCGCCTGTGTGATACGCCACGTAATAATAGCCGTTGTCATACAACAAGCCCTGCGACCACTGCGCATCACTGGCAAGGAGCTTTTTACCGAGATACTTAAAAGCACTTGTGTATTGATACACATACAATTTACTCATCAAAAATTTATCGGCTGTGACGACCTGAAGCATATTGTCACTGGCGATAATACTGCCTCCGGTCACCATATATGGTTCGCCTTTCATCGTCGTATCGCGCTCTGCCACAAGGCTTGTGGAATAGGTAAACCATCGCTGATAGACAGGAACATTGGGATTATTCATCGTTGCTGAATCGCCCAAAATGGTGGCGAGGTATAGTCTGCCATCGGTATAATTAAGAAGTTGATCATTCGGCGAATCAAATTTATTCAGTGCCACCAATGTTTTTTGCGTGAGCGCTAGGTCTGCATTGTATTTATACAAATTATAGCCACCCGGAGCGCCAATAAGCAGATAATAATTTGAACCGTCAAAAGCGACTGCAATGTCGCCGCCAGTTGCGGGTTCAGAAAGCACACCTGCTTTGCCCGTGAAGGTAAAGGTGGTGTCGTATTCCAACCAGCCGATAGACTGGTCTTGCGGTGAGCGTCCGGTAGCGGCTGTTTTTATGCCTGCGTACAAAGCATATATTTTATTTCGTCCCTGATGGAAAAATATACGCGGAAAACTTGCTGTTTTATGCCCACTTTTGCTCACATCCAGCGTAAATTCATTCACTTTCGTCAGTTTCAATATTTGAGCCGGAAGCTCAAGGCTGGAAACGAGCAGCAGACAGCATAACGTCAATGTCAGTGCCCCTTGACAAAAAATGGTTGTAAGTAAAAGTTTCATCGCGTCACCTGTACGAGTTGACTATGGAACAATGTAGGAGTGCGAAGGCGAAGGAAATACGAGCCTTGCGGGAGGTTCTGAACGGGAATATTCTGAGAAAATGCGCCCGTAACCGCACCGCAATCAACTGTGAGTACCGTTTCACCAAGCACATTCACCATAATAAGTCGAAGTGGTGTCGCCGCGGAGTACTCTCCGGAAACCGTGATGACGCTACTTGCAGGATTTGGATAGACGCTTATACTCTGCAAGGGCTGGGCATCTTGTACACCATTTGCCACCGAAACATTTTCGATAATAACGGGATTCGTGCCAAGCGGAAATTTGATAGCGGAGGCATCCAGCGTATCCGCGTTGCCGTACATATCCGTTACTGTCTTGCGTCCTGTGATGATAGCAGGAAGCGCAGTCAGTCCCCATGCGACATCGGTGGCAATACCTTTTTTGTAGAAGCGGATATGACCCGATGGTAGCGTAAGATTGCCGCTTGTGGAAAAGGATATTTGCCGCGCAGAATCGGCATCGCGGAACTTGTATTCGTAGAGGCGCAGCGTGTGGTAGAGCAGCATTGCTTTATTACCGCCCGGGCCTGTCTGGACAAGTGCCGCACCCCAACCACCCACACCACCTGAAAAATCGTAGAAAAATGTCGTGAGATTGTTCGCTTTACCCCACGCGTAGAATTTGGTATGAATGGCGGTGTATTCCTCTTCCGTGCGAGCGGGAAGCGTCACTGTTCGCCCGCCATCCATAACGGTCGGCGTACCTGAATAGAAGCCCCATTCAGTCATCCAAACTGGCATGGGAAGTTTATATTGATTGATTTTGTTTTGAAACGCGCTCACATACCGATAAAAGTTTTTACCCCAATCCCAATCGCTTGATGCAACGCTTTTGCCGACGTTATCATGCACATTGGCGATGTCGAGATGCCCAAATCTCGGCACGAGCGTATCCAAGACGCTATTCCAAAATGTTGGTGTTTCAAATTCAATCGCGCCGCCGTTCATTACTTGGCAGGTGGGACAAGCAGCTTTCACTGCGCGGTACATGATGGATTGGTCGCGGGCGTATGGGGAGGGAAAAGTCTGTCTGCCGTCGCCGTAGCCGCCACACATACCGTCCGGCTCATTAGAAAACTCCCAATACTTGATAGGAGCTTTAAGCGCGGGCATATCATCTACTCCGTCGCCATCGTAGCGCTCTACAAGTTTTTGTACAAAGGTATAAAATGCTGCCGTATCGCACACAGTCCCGATTTTACCCTGATTGATGAAAAAATAATCCGCACCGTTGTCACTGCCGAAAAGGTTACCGCACCGCATGGTTTGGTCGGCATTGCAAGCACTCGCCCAATCACTGAAAGGCACAACTGTACCGACAAAAGGAATGCCATACTCACCGGCGATTTTGATGACCGAATCCATGAGCGTAAAATTGTATGTTCCTTTCACCGGCTCTATCACGCCCCAACTGAACAACGCGGGGTCGCGGGCAGCGAGTACGCCCAGCCTGCGCATGAGAACGACACGCTGAAGAATTTTATTGCGAATACTTTGTAAATCCATTGGATAGAGGGCGCTTGCATAGTATGCGGACATACTTGTGCTGTTCGCGTATTTACGAGACGTATCGGCAATGATTGCCTGAGCAGATACGCCCGATAGCGCTCCGACACCACCTTTACCTGTTGGCAAAGCAATATTGCGTACCCATGCGGCAGTTTTCGCCGCAGTTTCGGTGTTTCCGAGCGTGGTGTCCGGCGGCGGCATAGTTTGGGCACACAGGCTAGACACGAGAAACAGTGTAGAGCAGAGTGTCAGTAATAATCTCATCGCAGCACCTGTATTGGTTTAGTGTGAGAAAATGTTGGAGTTTGGAGGCGCAGAAAATACAGTTGGGCAGATGAAGCGGGAAGGATAAAGGCTGAAATGTGTTCACCAGAAGATATGTCGGCATCAAGAAGCTGTGCTATTTCGCGCCCCAGCACATCGTAGAGCGAAAGCCGTACGCGCTCACGCTTTTCGAGTACAAAGCGCACTGTTGCTTGTTCCCGTGTGGGATTGGGAAATACCGATAATTGCGCCGATTGAGGAGATATGTCTGCTTTATTATCCGCCACGCCCGTCGCAGCAACAGGCGCACCGACATACATAAGCAGATAATTATTGTCAGCAATTTTCAACACCGCCGGATCGCCGCCTCTCACAAATGGTGGCATCGCTGTTCCGCCGCTACTGCTTACCGTTAGGGATGTGGGCTTTGTCCACGAAGCGCCGTCTGCCGAATAGCTCCACCACAATCCTTGACCGCCTGCGCCGTAAAAGCGCATACCGGAGCCGTATTCCGCCAGATTCCCTGTCCACTGGTGGGTGCTGTCGGAGGAAATATCGCCACGACGGGTAAACACTACACCGTCGTCGGAAGTGGCATGGTACGCGCCTTCTTGCGGTGCGCCTTTCGGGGCGGTATAGTACCATTTTTTGCCAATGCGAAGCGCCGCCGGGTCAATGACAATCTTTCCGCTCACGCTAAAGCGGCTGCCCGATTCAAAGGTGTAATTCACACCATCGTTTGAAATAGCTGAATACGTCGCAATGTTGGAATCGAGCATCATGGACACCGACTGACCCGACGAAAAGAAAATGCGAATCCGCCCGTCTTCCGTCAGCGTGAGTGTTGGGTCGAAGGGACGCTGGAACGTGCTTGGCAAGCCGCTTACGACAATCGGTTGCGTCGGCGACCATGTTTTGCCGCTATCGGAAGAAATTTTCACGGCGACTTTATCCCAATACTGCGATCGGAGCGGCACAGGAAACCACTGAAACACCGCAATAAGGCGACCTTTGGCATCTTTGAGTAAACTCGGTACACCGGATGAGTCTATAAATGTTGTTTCTGCTCCGAACAGATTACCGTCTGTGCTTGAGCGTATCATCAGGTTACTGTTCCAAGGTCCCGCACCACCCATGGGGGGCATCATTTGTGCTTGAGCGGGAATATGTATCAGCATACTGCCTAATGAAAGCAGCATCAATGCGAGTGGTGAGAAGACGCAAGAGTTCATCGTAGCACCTGTACGGGCTGAGTGTGAGAAAATGTTGGCGTTTGCAACCGCAGGAAATACGCGCCTTGCGGGAGGGCAATCGCTGAGAGGCTGACGGGTAAACTATGCTCACCCGCACGCACCTCAGCATCAAGCAACGAAGCGACTTCCACGCCAAGTGCATTGTAGAGCTTGAGTGTAACGTGTTCGCGCTGTGTAAGCGTAAAGCGCACTGTTGCTTGGTCGGTGGCGGGATTGGGGGAAATTGGCTCAAGGTGTGCTTCCATGTTTATCGCGCTGGTATTGTCTGATACGTCGGTTGTCGTTGCGGCAAGCAACCGTGCGGGTTTTTCTGTCCACTTACTTCCTGTATTCAGCACCGTACGGCTTCCCGAAGCGCATAAATACGTTATTGCTTCTGCTTTGACGCTGCTTGGAGCAGTGCCGTTCGCTTCGACGGATTGATATGCGGCTGCCAATAGATATAAGTATTCAAGCGGGTTCGCGGTCTTTCCGGCGAGTGTGAGAGCGTTCGGAATGCGCCCGTTGTATTTGTTGGATGCAGTTTGTGTTGCGAACAAAGCATCTTGCGTATTCACCGCCGCAAGTACATCGCTCCATGCAAGCGTTTGTGCGCTTTGCAGACCCGTTGTGGACAGCACGGTATCTACGGGACCGTTCATATCCTTGAGGTTCAGCGAGGCAGGTAACGCGCCTGTTTTGGCAAATGTCGCAAGGGCAGTATTCATCGCATAAAAAGCATCGGCAAGCGAGAAAAAATCGTTGCTTGGCGACGTGCCCAGAACAAAAAAGCGCGGCGGAAAAGCGGCTTGTTGCTTTCGCATACCCGTTGCTACCGGGCAATCGCGCGAAGTCGTCAAAATCGTTGAGGCGATTTGCTTCAGATGCTCGCGCGTGATTGCGCGTTCGCGGTCGTCCACAACTCGCTCCAAAAGGTCTTTCACGCGCATTGTGCGGATGTTCGGGTGCTGCGCAACCGTTGCGACGAGAGAATCATATTTCCGCCACATCGATTCCTCCGTGGTAGCAAGGGCATACGCAATCCACGGCGTTTCTGCTCCCCAGCGTTCAGCATTGGCGCGGGTGGTATCGAAAGGAGCAGTGCGGGTCTGCGCCGAACAAGAGTCTGAAAAATAAATCGCTCTCCACGGCGGCAGGGTGTAATGAAAATCCGTTTCGTGCAAAATCGCGTTGTAGTAGGTCAGGCGGGACTTGCTGACGGTTTGCATCTGGTCGGCGATGCGTTTGTAGGGCAGATAGAGAGATTCGTTGCTCGTACCGATGGCTTCCCACCAGAAAACTTGCGTGTCCTGCGTGACTGTTCCGCCGCAGCTACCGGCAGTATTTTTACCGGAGCGGCTCCACCGCGTGATGCTCGAATCCACTACCCGCGCCACCATCCCTTGCGACCACACTATCGGATAGTCATTGTCTGAGCCGCTTTCGTGATGCCCGCCCAAAATCGTCCGCATCCCTTGTGTTTTCGCGGCAGTGATGATTGCGTTTGGCAATCGGTCAATGCCATCGCCGCCACCTTCGCTCATAATCGTCGGCGTGTCGCCCCAAAGCTGCTTCAGAAGCGTGATACCGCCCACATTGCTCAAAGGTGCTGTCTGTGTCGTGATGTTCAAGCGCTGCGTTTCCCACTTTGTCACTTCCGCAAGCAAATTATCCCACGGCATTCGCTCCAAACCGCTCTGCGTGGAGGAACGAAAATCCACCGGATGTGGGGCGCGGTGGTGCATCCCAACGCCCATTCCGGCAGCTTTGAGATCGGCAAAAAACGTTGGGTATTTCCACGAAATGCGCTGCACAAGTTGGTCTATGAAGTAAAAATCTGCCTTCACACCATACTTCGTGAAAATGTCCCGCAGACGATTCAGCACCCGCACCGATTCATCCACGTTGGTAAAGTCATGGCAATTCACGACGAAATTAAAATAGACGTACTTGTCGCCTGCGGTGCTTTTTTCCGGCGCACGTTGGCTCACCAATGTTTGTGCGCTTGCGGTCAAAGCAAGTAAGATAAAAGAAAGCAAGGCAAAAGCAAGGATGAATGCGGTATAGAAGCGGAGAATTCTTTTTGCAGTTTTCATCTGAGCACCTGAATAGATTTTGTTATGGAAAATGCAGCACTGCTTATGCGCACAAATACAATGGACGACGGGCAGTGACCAAGTGGTAGCGGAATAGCGTGTTCGCCGGCTTCGAGTTCGGCATCCAGCAACAATGCTACTTCCTGACCAAGCACATTGTAGAGTTTGAGCGAAACACGCTCTGGGCGAGCGAGGTTGAAATATGCAACGGCTTGGTCGCTGGCGGGATTCGGCGCAATCGCCAGCCCTAGCATTCCCTCTGCAATCTTCTCACTCCTTATACCTGAAACAATATTTTGCGCAAAAGGATACAGATTTGGCTGTGATTGGTATTGCGCCTTCCACGCAGTAACTTTTTCAGTGTTGGTCGCCCAGACTATGCGTCCTTGCTGGACGTAGGGCTTCAAGAGTTCGATTACCCTTGCCGTGCGGGCGACATATCCGGGGCAAGCCCAAAATTTTTGATGCAAATCAATCGAATACGAGTACAAACGTCCTGTGGGCGGCTTTGTGCCTTGCCGAAGTGAATCGGCAAAGGCGATAATTTCTCCGGCAATTTGTTCGGCAGTTTTTGAGGAATCATTTGCTTTGCCGTATCCATTGCCCAGCAAAATCAAGCGTTTTGAGGGGTCGTGCGATTTGAAGCCTGTCTCGCTAGTGTCTTTGGGTTGCCAAATGCCGGGAGTTTCCACATCGTAAGCGTGGTCGGTTTGCCCTCGTCGGCGATTATAGCCCGCCGCACCCCAGAGAATATCAGGCTTCCACGTGAAACTGGGATATTTCCACCCTTTGATGCCGTTGTCAAAATCCATCCACGTATAGGTGTTATTCCCTTGCGTAAAATTCCACGTAAAGCCGCCCACCACTTTCGAGGGCTTACCACCGAGCGAATCCAGCATATAAGCGACATCGGCGTAATTATAGGTACTTTCGTGGGCGTGAGCATCTATCTCAATCGCACCGTTGTTGTTCTCGGCAATCCATCGGACGATATTTTTGCCGCCCGTCGCTGCATCGCCTTTGTCAAACGAGCGAACGCCCGCCAAAAACACCCAATCCGACTCCCAATTCCATTTTGCGCCGCCCGCGCGAACCGTATCGGCAAGCTCTTTGAGGACACCGCGGAGTTTCAGAAAGACCGTTTGGTCTTGATAGCCGCATGGTTGCGAGGCGGGAAGCGTGGGAGGGAAATAGCAATAGATATCGGATGTTCGCCCCGTGCAGTAATCGCGCTCTTCGTTGTGGGTAAAAAAATTGACGTACAGCGGCGTGATAGTTTGTGCCGAAAGGCGACCGCAGCTTGAAATCAAGAGCAGTAATGCTAAGAATGGAGCGATAGAGTTCATCGTGATACCTGTGTATTGTGAGTGTAAAAATTACACAAATTATATTACGGGTTCAGCAATACCGCTGCTGTCACAAACGGAAAACTGCTGCCAT
>JANYDO010000331.1 GCA_025363605.1 Candidatus Kapaibacterium sp. | reverse complement strand
AAGCCCAGGGTGCGGGCTTCGGAGTAGTAACGCACGAGGGTTTCTGTGCGCTGTTCGCGGAGCAGGGCAGCGTGATTCGTGAGAATGGCTGTTGTCTCCGGGTGTTGTTTCATCATGGGAAGTAAGCTCTCAGGACAGATGTTTGGTAACACGTCCTTGAGTGCTTTGGAGCGAGAAAGAGTGTTTAATGCCGCAAGAAAGTATGCTGTCTTTATTTCGAGCAGGTTCAAAACGGTTTCTTCGTTTTGAAGTGTCTCACGCTTTGTTTCCTCACGCACCTCATTAAATGTTGAGTGTTGAATGTTGAGTGTTGAATGGGAAGATGTATCGGTTATCCGCACAAATCCGTAGTCTTCCAGCGCTTTGGCAACATCGCCATCGGTTTTCATCGTTAGTCTTAGGGTTTGAAGGTGGTGCATAATGGCACATTCATCGGTTGACCAACGATTGTTTTTACTGTCAAAATGCAGCATTGTGTCGGCAAGCCGCGAGGTGCTTTTGCGTCCCACGCCGCAGTCGGCAGTGTGGTTGCGTCCTGCGCTCGCATTAAATGCTTCGGCAACCATCTCGGCAGTTAAGCGGGTGTGTAGGAAGTGATGCTGTTCGGTATGATGCTGCTCGTTGAAGGGGGGCAGGGACGTAGCTTTGTTGTTCTGCTTTTTGGTGGCAGAGAAGAGATGCACAGCAATATCGTTTGCTGTACGGAAACGGTTTGCGACTTGGATAATCGTGTCCTCGTTCTTTTCGTCCAGCATGATGATATGCGCTCGTCCCGTGTTGAGGATATTCACACCACAATCCAAAACGCTGGTGGTGAGAATCACACGGCGTGTGAAACGGCTGGTTTCGGTGACAGACTTGTATTCCGGCGAGGTGTCGAGTGTGTCGGTGGTGATAATATCAATGGCGTTTTGAGGAATGCCGTGTTTGACGAGGAGTTTGTGTGTCCGTTTGAGGAGTTTTTTGCTGTTGACGTGGAGCATGATAGTTGTTTTGTCAGATGATGTACATTCTGCTTCCAATGTTTGCAGAATACTAGCAACGACGGCTTCTTCGCGTTTGTCGTACCCGTGCTGCTGAAAGCGGAGCGGGCGCTTTTGCTGAACATCCACATCGCAATAGGTAAAATTGAGCGGTGCTTCGTGGAACAGGAGTTCGGGTGTCGCACTGAGACAGAGTGTTCGCGGTGCTTGTTTGATAAGGCGGAGCATGGTGCGCATGGCGGAAGTACGGTAATCGTAATCGCTGACGAGCTTGTGCATTTCGTCCACGACGAGCAGCGTATTGGGTTCGCTAATGACATCCAAGAGCCGCGCGGCAGAATCATAAACACTGACGATAACGCACGTATCAAGTGGCGCATCGGCATACAAGCGGTGGAGGTCGCTTTCACTGCCTGTGATGACGATGGGCTTGAGGTCACTGTATTCATTCTTAATTTGTTCTGCCATTGCCACGGTCGGCACAGTAAGAACCGTCACACCACCTGTTTTTTTGTGATGTTCGGGTGCAATGTGGCGGAGAACGGTATAGGTTTTTCCGCATCCTGTCGGAGCGCGGAGAACGAGACGGGAAGCGGAATCTAAGAGGTTGGTGAGTGCTTTGAGTGGTGCGGCATTTTCCATGAGTTTGCATTGGATAGAAAGCTGCCACGCAGGAATCTGTGTACCAAATTTGGTAAGCGTGATGCTGCGGAGTGGAGCAGGGGAGAGAAGTGCGTTTTTGAGTTCAGTATCAAAGCCGTATTTGCAAACGTAATCGGCAAGGTCATTGAGTGTGGGCTTTGGTGCGTCCTTTGTTTCTTGACGCTCTAAACGGGGAAGAACGCAAATACAATGTTGAATGGAAGCGCTTTGCTGAACAATCCCCCGTTCCCCCTTTGACAAGGGGGCGAATACATTGTTTTTCGTGTTTGCTGGATTGATGATGTTTCTTAGCGATGCACTCAGTTTTTGTGCAGCGCTGATGCCAGCGAAGTCGGTATCAAAAAGGATGGTGAGCGTGTTGCTGTTTTCGTGTAAGTGCTTTACCACGCTTGGCAATAAGCGGTGCTGTACCCCGCCGAGTGTAAAAGCATTGTAGCCTTTTGCCAAGAGTATCAAACAATCTTTTATTCCTTCGACGATGTAGGCAGATTCATTCGGTCGGAGTTCGTTCAGTCCTAATGCAAACTTGATGTCGGAGGTGTAGTCGTTCAGCTTCAGGTGAAAGTTTTTGGAGCGGTGGGGAAAGGG
>JANYDO010000274.1 GCA_025363605.1 Candidatus Kapaibacterium sp. | reverse complement strand
TGGGTACGAAATCAACATACCGGGCGGAATGGGTGGAGGTGTTACCTCATTCAACAGCACAGTCGGCGCAATCAATCTTGTAAACGGCACGAATACGACAATTACGAATCTCGGTGGTGGAACATTCCGCGTTGATGCAACGGCAGGTAGTGCGTCACTGGCGGGTTTCTCAGGCAATGGACTGAGCGTAACGAGCAACACGGTTTCGCTGGCAATGGCTTCGCTGGCAAATGCAGGTGCAATGCCGCTTTTGAGTGGTATCGCTACGCAGTTCCTCAATGGACTTGGGCAATGGACAACGCCCAGCATTGCAGTAGGTGTGACCTCATTCAACAGCACCACGGGCGCAATCATGCTGATAAACGGTACGAATACGACAGTTGTCAATGTTGGAAGCGGTCAGTTTCGTGTGGATGTACCGAATATGGGTTTGCCAACTGGAACACTGAATAACACACTTCGGCATAATGGTACGGCATGGGAAGCGACGAATACGCTCTCCATCGGAACAACGGTGGATGTGAATAGTACGACCCTAAGAGTTTTACCACAAATCGGAAGAACGCTGAATGTTGGCGGTGCGTTATGGGCAGAAGTCGGGTTGAGTACAAATAATACGCTTGGATTCGATGCGCCGGAAATTCAAATACGTGGCAACCGAGTGTTTTTGTTCCCACAACTTGGCGCTGCTTATAACCTGTCGTTGTTAAGTGAAACACGAGCATTTGTACTGGGTGACATGAGCTCTAAGATTTCGTTCTTCGGTGGCGCAGCACAATTCAAGCAAAGTTTGCCCGGCGCTGCCACTGACCCAGCAAGTACGCAAGCTCTCGTGAACGCAATACGGACACTTTTAATCAATTACAGTTTAGCGACTTAACATTTTACAACCATGAAATTCCTCGAAAACCTCGAATTCTCAGTTACCGCGCTCTTCACGCAAGACAGCGAAGAGCCAGTTCTTGATGACGACGGCAAACCGCTGTACAAGGCGGATGGCAGCCCCAAGACGAAAAAAGTCAAATCCAAGTCTCTGCAAATTGCCTTCCGTGATGCTGTGAAGGATAAAGACATTGCTCTCGCTGTTGTGAAATGCAACGACGTGGACGAGGATGTCGCAAAAGAGATGGTTAAAAAAGTCTTTGAGAAATTCCCGCTTCAGATTGCAGATGCAGTCTATCGTGGCGAAAAAGTTGAGACCGTTACTGCACCCGCAACAACTGATACGAAACCAGAAACAGTGGAAACCAATGGCTAAAGACACGCTCAATATCGCCGACCTGAAGCAACACGAACAAAACGCCAATCGCCACACCGAGCGCGGACGCTCAATGCTGGCAAATTCGCTGCGCGAATACGGTGCTGGCAGGTCAATCGTTTTGGACAAAAACGGTGTTATCATCGCCGGAAACCTCACTGCGGAATATGCTGCGGAATGCGGTATTTCCAACGTCCGTGTCGTGAAAACCACGGGCAATGAGCTTGTCGCGGTGATGCGTACCGATTTGGACATCACCACCGACCGTAAAGCGAAGGAGCTTGCTCTTGCTGATAACCGCATTGCGCAGGTGAGCATTGATTTCGACCCCGTAGTGTTGCAGGCTCTCGAAGCCGAAGGCGTGAGTATGGAGCAATTTTTCTCTAGCGATGAACTGACGGCGCTGATGGCAACGGACGAAGCTGCACAAGAACCTGTCGAAACGCCCGTGCCGGAGCTAAAAAGCGTGGCAATCACCAAAACGGGTTATGTGTACGAGTTTACGCTCAACGGTATGACAAGCCGGCTTATGTGCGGTGATTCCACGAATAGTGGCGACGTAGCGCTGCTCATGCAAGGCAAAAAAGCTGCTATGCTGTTCACCGACCCACCGTACAACATCGCCTATACCGAATTCAACAACGAAGGTCGCGGTGGCGCTGAGAAAGCGGGCAAAGACTGGAGCGAGGTGTATTGCACTGCATGGAAAGATGAAATGTCCGATGACGACTACGCCAAATTCTTGAATGCGGTGCTGCGAAATGCGAAGGACAGCCTGATTACTGATGCGCACTACTACGTTTGGTACGCAGCCAAATACTACGTGACCTTGACAGAAGCGTTCCGTGCAAGCGGTGTGTCATTTGATTCTATACCGCTCGTGTGGGTAAAACAGACGTTTACCATGTCGTGGGCGCACTACCATCGTCAGTACGAGCCGTGCATTGTTGGCGGAAAAGGGATGCCGACCGTTTCAAAACGCTGGTTTGGTCCCAAGAACGAAACCAACGTTTGGGAAATCTCGACGGAACACAACAGCACGTACATTCACCCAACGCAGAAGCCTGTAGCGCTCGTGCAAAGGGCGCTGCTCAATAGCTCTGAAGCGGGCGACCTTATCCTTGAC
>JANYDO010000266.1 GCA_025363605.1 Candidatus Kapaibacterium sp. | reverse complement strand
GCATAGATACTGGCTTGCGGCGGAAGCCGTTTGTTTTCATACTATTCGCTTTTCTACCATTCGCGTTTCTATCATTCACTTTCCTACCATTCATTCCGGCACTGCGCATCCTTGCCGTGATGTGGTCATGGCATACGGAGTACGAGATTGTTGTCGGAAATGTCGCTATGGTAGTCGGCATCGGCATAGAAGAATGGTGTTGGAAAGGAGTACGGATACCGAGAGTCGCATATCCACAGAGGCAGACTATCTTTGCTGTGCGTGCGTGATATTATCACGCTTTGGGCTTGGCATTACAACGTTATCTTGGCTTTATGACACAAACATTTTATTCAGGAGAGGCTGGGAGAGGACACCTCACGATAAACCTGAAAAAGACAGCGGCAATATACTTTTTTTGGAGAAATAAAGCAATGTTTGTAGGCGAGAGAAATATTTCCTCGCTCAGAGTGTGATTTTTTTGCTTCTTCGGCGAATCATATTGTGAAGGCAGATTTGATACACGGGCGGCTTACGCCAAGATTTTCAACAATGATTTTTTTCGCTCTCCCCAACCATGAATTTACTAACGCTGGAAGATAGATTTGTCGCCCTCATCCGCGACCACAAAAAGCTCATTTACAAAGCGTGTCATTCTTATACCACCAATAAGGATGACTTCAAGGATTTGGAGCAGGAAATTATCATGCAGCTTTGGAAGGCGTTTCCACGCTACAATCCCGCATACAAGCTCTCAACATGGATGTACAAAATTGCGCTCAATACCGCTATTTCTTTCTACCGCAAAGAAAAACGAAGACCGCACCACAGCACGCTTGAAGGGCAAATTGTGGAAATGATTGCCGACCGTGAGAGCGAGCAGGACGCGGAAGGTGAGCGGCATATTCAAGCACTTCACGGTTTTATTCAGAATCTGGGCGAGATGAACAAGGCGCTCATGCTGCTCTATCTGGACGGCAACAGCTATAAGGAAATCGCCGAGGTGCTGGGGATCTCGGAAACAAACGTCGCCACGAAAATTTCGCGTATAAAAATCATGCTCAAAAAACATTTTTCCAACCTTTAACCAACCAATCATCATGGAACTGGAAGATTTCAAAACCATTTGGGGCGAATACGACCAAAAGCTCGACAGAGCGCTCCAATACAATGCTGCCGCCGTCCGCTCGCTGACGCTTGGCAACGTACAATCGGCTCTCCGGCGCTTTATGGCTGTTCGCATGGTCGAAGCGGTGCTGGCGTTTATCATCATCGGTTTTTTGTCGGACATGGCTCTGGAAGCGGGCGCTGAATGGGGTGTTATGGCTTCGGCACTGACGCTTTGTCTCTTTGCAGTGGTAGGGCTTGTGGGCTGTATTCAGCAAATGATTCTTGCCGCGCGTGTGGATTATGCCGCGCCGATTCCGGCACTTCAGAAAAATCTTATTGCCTTAGAATCTCATGCGCTCGGTTTTGCGCGGTTTGCGCTGCTTTCTTTTCCGCTCTATTTGGCGTACATTGTCGTTATTTTCAAAGCGTTCTGGGGCGTAAATATCCTTGCCGCAGCCGATACAAACTGGCTTATTGCGCAAAGTATTGTGGGAGCGGCTTTTGTGCCGCCCGTGATATGGCTCTGGCGCATGGTGAATCACCGCAATACCCATATCCCTTGGGTTGCTGCGCTTATTCGGCAGATTGGCGGCGAGCCACTGACCGCAGCGATGGTGCTTTTGAGGGAGATTGAGGAGTTTGAAAGTGAAGGTACGATGGCGTAGAAGTTTTTGACAACAAAAAAGCCGCATTACAACACCAGTTGTAATGCGGCTTTGCAGTTTTTACGTCTTTACCGAACAACGTTCATTTGCCCGGAAATCATGCCTTGTTCTGTATGCAAGCGATAAAAATATGCTCCTTGCGCCAGTCCAGACGCATCGAACTCCACCGACTGCGCTCCCTGCGCTTGATAGCCCTGAGTGACGGTCGCAATTTCTCGCCCAAGCGTGTCGTGCAGCGTGAGGCGTACCGTGCCGCTTTGAGGCAGATGGTATTCTATTCTCGTTGCTCCGGCGCATGGATTAGGATAATTCCGAATCGTCATGGAAGTTGCTGCGGATTGAGATTGCTCATCGCGTACAGAGGTTGTTGTCAGAAGTGGTAGCTGCTCGAAGGATTTCATCATCACCGTATTCAAATGCTGCGTGCCCACTTGAAACCATTGCGAAAGAACGGACGTGTAGAGTTGGCGGAAATCGTACTGCATTTTCAGATTACCGTCCGTCAAAAGATCGGTCAGACTTGGGTTTTTGCCAATAATCCCGCCCTTCACAGGCGCACCGAAGAGGAACATTGGTCCCGCAGTGCCGTGGTCTGTGCCAAGGCTCGACGTAGCGGGGCGGCGACCAAACTCCGAAATCGTCATGCCCAGCACCTTATTTTCCAGCCCAAGCAGCTTCAAATCTTGCTGAAACGTCTTCATCCCTTCCGCCAGATAACTGAGCAAATTTGCGTGAATGCCCGTCGTCACATCCGATGGCTCTGCTTGCGACCAGTGCGTATCGAAGCCGCCCAGATTCACCACATACACCCGCGTCTGCAAGCCGCCGGCAATCAACCGCGCAACAATTTGCA
>JANYDO010000258.1 GCA_025363605.1 Candidatus Kapaibacterium sp. | reverse complement strand
TTCTGTACGTCCAGCACTTGATACGTCGCGCCGCCAATCGTGATTGTACCGTGGTCGGCGGTTTGTCCGCCCATTTCAGCATAAAACGGCGTTTTCTCCAGAACGATGTGATTGTCCTTGATATGCAACGCTTTGGATTCCGTCTCAAGTTCGGTATAACCCGTGAAGCCGCTTCGTTCTGCGATAATCGAGGTTTCGACTTCTTGCAAAACATTTTTGCGAGCTTTGCGCGAGCGGGCGCGTTGCTCTTCCATGAGTTCGACAAATTCCGCTGCATCTACGGTCAAATCACGCTCGCGGGCGAGAAGTTGCGTCAAGTCGAGCGGGAAACCGAAGGTATCATACAGCAAAAACGCATCCGCTCCAGCAATACGCCCTTGGTCATTCGGGCGCAAGCGGCTCACGATGTCCTCAAAGCGCTCTAAACCTCGCTCCAGCGTTTGCAAGAAGCCTTCTTCTTCTGCCTTAATCACGCGCTCGACGGTTGCTTGCTGCGCCTTGATTTCGGGAAAAATGTCACCCATCGTGTCGGCAAGCGTTTGAACAAATTTATACAGCACCGGCTCACGGAAGCCGATATTGCGGGCATAACGCGAAGCGCGGCGCAAAATTCGGCGCAGCACGTAGCCGCGCCCTTCATTGCTCGGCAGCGCACCGTCGGCAATGCTGAAGCTGACCGTGCGAATGTGGTCAGCCATGACGCGCATAGCAATCGAATCTTTGTCGTCCAGAGCGCCTACGTATTTGCGTCCGCTCATTTCGGCAATACGGTCAATGACAGGCGAAAACACGTCGGTATCGTAATTGGAATCTTTACCATTGATAACAGCGCACACGCGCTCGAAGCCCATGCCCGTATCGACGTGCTTTGCGGGCAGTTCTTCCAGCGAGCCATCGGCTTTGCGATTGTATTGAATAAAGACCAAATTCCACACTTCAATCACTTCCGGCACACCAGCATTGACGAGCGGTCCACCGGAAAAATCGGGTGTGCGGTCGTAATGGACTTCGCTGCAAGGACCGCAGGGACCGGTCTCGCCCATTTCCCAGAAGTTGTCTTTTTCATCGAAATAGTGAATGCGGTCTTTGGGCAAAAAGCGCTCCCAAAGCGTGAAGGCTTCGTTGTCGGTGCGATAAACGGTCGCGTGAAGGCGCTTGGGGTCAAGTTTCCAGATGTCCACGAGCAGTTCCCATGCCCATTGAATGGCTTCGGCTTTGTAATAATCGCCAAAGCTCCAATTACCCAACATCTCGAAAAAGGTGTGGTGATAGGTATCGTAACCGACTTCTTCAAGGTCGTTATGCTTGCCGGAAACTCTGATGCACTTCTGCGTGTCGGCAGCGCGTGAATACTCACGTTTGCCTTGCCCAAGAAACACATCTTTGAACTGGTTCATGCCCGCATTGGTGAAAAGCAAAGTCGGGTCGCCATGCGGCACAACGGGTGCCGAAGGCACAATGCGGTGCTGCTTGGAAGCAAAAAAGTCGAGGAATGACTGTCGAATGTCGCGTGAGGTCATTGTTTTGGGAAATGGTGAATGATGAGTTTTGAATGTTGAGTTTTTATGCGACTTACAAGGTGTTTGGGAAATCGTGTCCGATAGAGGCGGCAGCAAGTTTTTTTGCTGAAGAGTCCGTTATATCACCGATAATAAGCGCATGAGCCTTGTTATCGTGTATAGGGTCATGTCGGCACTCGAAGCCCAAACGCATTGGAATTTCTGCTGACAATAACGCCGCAAAATGCGTCGTCGGTGTGCGGACGGCTTTATCCAACGTTGTTAATGCGAGAATGTCAACAGAAAGACCATCTTCACCACGTTTTGTCTTGAAATTCATACTGGTCGCTGATTTTACTCCATTCAGTATTTTCCAGTGGTCAGGTTTTCGTGGAATGCGTCGAATCAGTGTATCAGCACCAGAAATAGTATACATATTGGGCATTTTGTGGTTTTAGTTTCAAAATAGTAAATACTGTAACGGAGTACGACTAATGAGATCTAAATCCTGATTATATTGGAGTAATTCTAATTCACCTTCAGGAGAAATCTCAATTTCTAAAGGATTCTCCAAACAGTCAATATCAATTTGAATACCGCCATTACGTGTTGGAAACGTATTTACACGCCCACCATTCAAGGCAATTGTACCGAGATTCGTCGCACTCAACCAATCCATTGCAACTTCTAAGGCTATTGTTGTCGGAGCATTTGCACCGTCGCCGTCCCAGTCGTTTTGCAATGAATAGTAGGAAACTAGTGCATCCATATTCAGCGCAAAAAGTTCACAACCAAGAAGAATTGATAACTGTTCGCAGATAAAGTAAACAAGTCGCTGAAGTGTGTTCTTGTCTAAAGAAACGTTCCGATTGTATACCAAATATACTATATGAAAACCGACCTGTACAGCCAAAGAACTGTGTAGTAAACGCTCGAAAAAGGATGATTGAAACGGTTGATACTGCGAAGTAATATGGCGAGTATATAATTGATAATTTTCGGTTATCTTTTCCGCAATACCTTCACTCATAACATCCGTAACGGGTTTCTGTTGATTGAGAGCAATTTGTTGAATTATATCTTTTTCCAGTTGAATTGCATTCTCAAAAAGCAGAGAAAATTCTTTTGCTACTTCGTCTTGCTCTTGAATCTTTCTTAAGAATTGTAGTGGCTGCTCGGCTTCAGCAAGAATGTCTTTGTGATAATTTTGCATATAACGAAGAACGCTTGCCCGCCAAGCAAAAACTTCCGGAGCCAGAAGCATGGTCAGACGATAATAGCTTTCCCCGGCTTCCAAATGATGCTTGATTTTTTCAAGCAAATTATTCACTTCTGCTTGCATCTTTTCATCAAGCCCTCCGGGAATAAACGTTAATCCGCTAACAAATCCGCTATTGTTAGGACTAAAGTTTGAATGATGTTTTTTAAGATTCAGTGACATTTATGTACAAAGTAGGTTTTCGGGATAAGTCACAATTTATTTATTGTATATTCCTCATTACCGCGCCGTTTGCACGGCATACTTCGGGATATTTTCATCTGCCGTTACCAGTGTCAAGTGTTCATGCTGTGCTTGGGCAATGAGCATTCGGTCAAACGGGTCGTGGTGAATGGGCGGTAAATCTGCTAGGGCGTAGATGTGATCTTGAGTTATAGGCAAAATCTGAACGCCGTTTTGTTCTTGTTGGTCGAGAACAAGTTTCGCCAGTGGCTTCGTAAGCGGAAGTTTACCCAGCGAAGATTTGATTTGAATTTCCCAAATACTTACGATGCTCAGGTACATTGTTGTGGCTTGTTCAATAGTGTTTTTCGCATTTCGAGAGAGTTTTTGAGAATCATTGTCTGCCCAGATGAACGTACTGAGTATCAAGCAAGATGTTCATGCGTCGTCTCCAAGCCAAAACTCCATCGGAAGTTCATCGTCAAAATCATCACTCATCATCATTTTTCCTGATGAAGCTGATAAATCGAAGATAAACGGCTTCGCTTCACGTGAAATAACTTTCTCCGGTGGCAAAACACGTGCCACAGTTGTCGTACCTTCCTGCACGATCACCTCATTCCCGCCCCGCACAAGTTCGAGCAGGTCGGAAAGCTGTAATTTGCTGGTCTCTATGTTGATGATAGTAGTCATGGTCTCTTGAAAACATTACCTCTCAAACCCGCGCTCTAAGCCTTGTAAACGCCGCCAATACTGAATCTGTCCGGCGTGCATTGCTACGTGCGTCGTGAGGATATGCCCTAGCCAATCAGCACGTGTGGGCAGGTGTTCACGCAAAAAATCGCTGTGCGATGGCTCTTGAAGGCGTTCTGTGGGCAAAACAAGTGCGGCGGTACGTAGCACTGCATAAATAATTTCATTTGCTTGCCACAGCTCGTGCTTTGTATGGCGCATTTGCACAGCATCCGGCGAAGAACCTTGCAAATATGCACTATGCCAGTCATCTGGTAAAATCTGCCTTTCACCGAGCGTGGTAAGCGCCTTGTCAGCTTCGGCTGCCAAATGCCCCAGTATCCATTGGGGCGGATTAGTCGTGCTAATACGCATATATACTTGCTCGTCCGACAAATCCTCAATGAGACTTTGCGTGAAGGTGAGCATCCAAATATTTAAACGGCATTCAGCAATCATAGAATTTCAAGTAAGCACCGGCTCCGGCGCAAGTTCCGGTAAATCCACGTACTGCGCCACAATA
>JANYDO010000225.1 GCA_025363605.1 Candidatus Kapaibacterium sp. | reverse complement strand
GCTGTCATTCCGACGCAGGTCGGAATCTATCGGCAACGTGTACACGTCATGGATACCGACCTACGTCGGTATGACAGATGCGATTTGCGAAAGTCCTAATAGTAAAAACCTATTAAATCACGAACTTCATTTTTCCTCTTTCATTTCAATACTATGGCTCAAGAAACAGAACTTCTCGAAATGCCTCTGGAATCAGTGGCACAGGCAAACGACAATGGTGGCTATAACGAAGACACCATCAAAGTCCTCGAAGGCTTAGAGGCAGTCCGTAAGCGTCCCGCGATGTACATCGGCGACATCAGCGAGCGTGGGCTGCATCACCTTATCAATGAAGTGGTGGATAACTCCATTGACGAAGCACTCGCAGGATACGCCCGCAATATCACTATTTCGCTCCATGCCGACGGCTCTTGCTCGGTGCAGGACGACGGGCGCGGTATCCCTGTTGGTCCGCACCCCGTCAAAAAAATCTCTACGCTCGAAGTCGTTATGTGCACGCTGCACGCGGGCGGTAAATTTGAAAAAAGCGCGTACAAAGTTTCGGGTGGATTGCACGGCGTTGGTGTGTCGTGCGTCAATGCGCTTTCTGTCAATATGCACACGGAAATTCGCCGCGACGGCAAAGTCTATCGTCAAGATTATTCGCGTGGTGTGCCGCAAGGCAACGTGCGTGAAATCGGTGAGGCAAAATCAACAGGCACATTTCAGCGTTTCTATCCCGACCCAGAAATTTTCAAAACGCTTGAATTCAAAAGTGACCGCGTTGCTGACCGCTTGCGCGAACTGGCGTTCCTGAATCCTCAAATTGTCATTCGCCTCCGCGACGAGCGCGACGGACGCGACGATGTTTATCACTATCCGGGCGGCTTGGTGGACTTTGTTACCTACGTGGACGAAGGTAAAATTGCGCTGATGAAGCCGATAATGCTTGCGTCGGTCTTCAAAGGCGACGACGGCTCGGAAACACCGGTGGACGTGTGCTTTCAGTACAACAACAGCTACAACGAAACCGTGCTTTCGTATGTGAACAACATCAACACCATCGAAGGCGGTACGCACGTTTCCGGCTTTCGTTCTGCGCTGACGCGGACATTGAACGCATATGCGACCAAAAACAACCTTGTGAAGGGTGATAAAATCCAGTTGACAGGAGAGGACTTCCGTGAGGGCTTGACCGCAGCCATTTCGGTCAAAGTCGGTGAGCCGCAGTTCGAGGGGCAAACGAAAACAAAATTGGGCAACGGCGAGACCGAAAGCGCCGTCCGCTCTATTGTGAACGACCAGCTCACGGCATTCTTGGAGCAGAATCCTCCCATTGGGAAGAAAATTATTGACAAGGCAATTTTAGCGGCGGAAGCCCGTATCGCGGCGCGAAAATCCCGCGAAATGGTACGCCGCAAAAGCGCCTTGGAATCAAGTGCGCTGCCGGGTAAACTCGCGGATTGCTCCATTAGTACGCCGGAAGATTGTGAAATTTTCATTGTGGAAGGTGATTCGGCAGGCGGCTCGGCGAAACAAGGGCGCGACCGCAGATTCCAAGCTATTTTGCCGCTTCGTGGTAAAGTGCTGAACGTGCAGAAAGCTCGATTACCCAAAGTGCTGGAGAACGAGGAAATACGCTGTATCTTCACCGCGCTCGGCGTAGGCTTTGGTGAGGATTTCGACATTACCAAATTGCGCTACGGCAAAGTGATTCTGATGGCGGATGCTGACGTGGACGGTTCGCACATTCGGACGCTGCTTCTGACGTTCTTCTTCAACTATATGCACCCGCTTATCGAAGCAGGTAAAATCTACATCGCACAGCCACCGCTCTATAAACTCAAAAAAGGCAAAAAAGAATTTTATGCCTACAACGACGCGGAACGTGATGAAATCATCGGTCGGATTAAAAAAGAATCCGGCGCAAATGTAGAAATTATCTCCGGTGAAGAGGTCGCGGCTGCCAATGGCAACACATCGGGTATTCTCATCTCACGCTTCAAAGGCTTGGGCGAGATGAACCCCGAACAACTCTGGCAAACGACCATGAACACCGAAACCCGCACCATTCTTCAGGTATCCATCGAAAGTGCTGCGACGGCAAGCAAACTCTTCGAAACTCTCATGGGCGATCAGGTCGAGCCACGCCGCGAGTTTATTGAGCGCAATGCGCAATACGTGAAGAATTTGGATATTTAACGGGAAATGTAGAGAAGTATAGAAACGACCGCAGAAGCCATAGATAGCTTCTGCGGTTGTTTCTTTTTAAGCATCCTCCTTAACGTTTTTTTTATTCTGTGCAATAGCTGTCGGTCATTATTTTGAGAGACGCCCATTTCTCATAACATTTTTTGTCTTCTGTGCAAACTGCTCGGTCATTACTTTTGGGGGTTCGGTCATTACTTTTGCTCATTCCAACGACCGAACATTTTTTCGGTCATTGGATTTGCATCTTGGTTCTCTTTTTGCGTAACTTTGCCCCGTACAAAATATAAAAATGTGCAATGTTTTTTTAACATCGTGTCGTGGGCGGCAAGAACCTCTCCTGTAGTTGCTTTTTGCAATTGCTGCCTGTTTTTTTTGTTCAACCATTTTTTTTCGTTCTCTCTATGACCAAACAAGCCCGTAATAACCTCACCGTGCAGTATATGTTGCGCGGACTGGAGGAAATGCTGCAAAGCAAAAACTTGCAGAATGTTGGTGTGCAAGCGTCTGCCCCCCCCCGCAACCGCCGCGCACAAGCGGCACCATGCCAGGCGAGGAAAGGAAAAGCACAATAGTTAAAGAAGCCATGAGTAGCAGTGAAAACGCTATGCTCTCCTTTAAGACCGCAGCAGGCGCATTAGTGCTTGCCTTGACCGATATTATTACGTGCAAAGCACTTGGCAAAAATACTCTTCTGCACTACCGCTCGGGGCAGTGCAGCGTGGAAACAGTAGTGTTCCATCTTTTGGCAGATGTGGAAGAGCATCTTTCGCTTTTTTCTTCGCAACTACCGACTGCATTTGTGCGCTGCCACCGCTCTACGCTTGTCAATGTGGCATATTGCCGAAGTTGGATATCTGCCGACTGTGGGCTTATGCTACAGATTGAGGGTGATGAATGTGTCGAAGTGTCACGGCGGCGCAGTAAGACGTTTCTTGAGGTGTTCGAGCGAGTCTATCCG
>JANYDO010000205.1 GCA_025363605.1 Candidatus Kapaibacterium sp. | reverse complement strand
GCAATGAAGCTCGGCGCAGGGCTTATCACGCCAAGTTTGTACAAGCCTCTTCGCCTTGCGGAAACTGTGTTCTCCCACGTTGATTCGATGTTGGATGCCAAAAGCCACATCACGGGCTTGCCTACTGGCTTGCGCGACCTTGATTATATGCTGGGCGGCTTCAAGAAAGGCGACCTGATAGTAGTTGGCGCTCGACCTTCTATCGGCAAGAGCGCACTGATGCTTTCCATAGCGTGCAACATAATTCTTGAGAAAAAGCCTGTTGCAATTTTTTCTATTGAGATGGGCGCGAAGTCGCTTGGAACAAGGCTTTTGAAGCTGCTGACGGGAATGAACCTAGATTCTTTCGACTTTCTGAGACACCACACAGCCGACCAGCGTGAGGCAATCATTGAGGGCTTGAAACAGATGCAGAGCTTGCCTGTGTACATTGACGAGAAGCCAAATCTGAATGGCAGTGAGTATTTCGCTAAAGCGCGGAGATACAAGGAAGAATACGGGTGCGAGATAGTTTTCTGCGATTACCTCCAGAAGCTGCAAAAGACGCATTACCGCACCGATGAGCGCACACACGTTACGGAGATGACACAGCTAATGAAAACCTCTGCGAAGCTGTTGGATGTTCCCGTTGTTGCGCTGTCTCAGTTGACCCGTGAGACCGAGAGGAGTCCCAGCAAGCGTCCTGAAATGCGCTTTTTCATGGAGAGTGGCGCAATCGAAGCGGAGGCGGATGTGGTCATTGGGATACACCGTCCTGAATATTATGGTATTCCGACCTTTGACGACGAACTTTTTACCCCTTCAAACGGGCTTGCGGAGGCGATGATTTTGAAACACCGCAACGGGGTTATCGGCAACGTGCGCATGGCTTACGAGAAAGGACTGACGTTGTTCCATGACATCAATCCCACGAGCAGCGCGTATGAACCGCAGCAGTACGGTAGTTACGAGGAGGCGTTCTGATGGGAGCGAAACGCATAGACGGCAATCAAAACGCCATCGTCGCAGCGCTGCGCAAGTGTGGCGCTACGGTGCAGATTTTGAGCAGCGTCGGGAATGGCTGCCCCGACATCCTTGTCGGTTATCGTGGGCGAAATCTGGTAATGGAAATCAAGGACGATTCGCAGCCGGAGAGCGGTCAGAAACTCACGCCAGACGAGGCTGTGTGGCATGACAAGTGGCGCGGGCAGAAGGCGATTGTTCACAATGTAGCGGAAGCAATTAACATTCTTAATCAAGATGTCAAGAATCAAAGGAGCATGAGAGATGGAAGAACTATGGTGGAGCCTTGACAGCTTGTACGATTCGGAAGGCTGGTTGATTGACGCAAAGCAGCCCATACCCAAATGGCTCAAAGAATTGATTACCAAAGCAGAAAAAGAACTGGAGGTAGAAGAATGAGTTGGTACGAATCAGCAATCAAAACCATGTCAGAGGTGTATCTGGCAAATAGACATCTACCGGAAAACGAGGTTCTGAACTTGATAGATGCTGCTTACCCTTTTGGACAGCGCTCGCTGCACCCCTACAAAATGTGGCTGAAAGCAAGGCGGAATTTTATCAAGGATAATCTGAAAACCCTGTACAAGCCGAAACCCCAAATAACAAACCGTAACCAAACAGAGGTACTACTATGACCGAAGAACAACAACAAAAAGCAAAACGCGAAGAGATGGAGCAAGAAGAGCGCATCCGCAAAGGTCAGCGCCGTCGTCTCTTCAGCGACAAAGACAGCCCGAATGCAGGCAAAATCATGTTCTCTCGCACAGGTGCTCTGTACAAGGTGCAGAAAAGCGGTTCGATGAAACGACTTTCGCCCGAGGAGACAAAGGCGGTGTACGATGAACTGGCTGCAAATCCTGTTCAGAAGGAGTGCGGAGCAACGCTGCATTTCTTTTACTGCGCAGAATGTGGCGTGTCTCGACACGAACCCTGTAAAAGGTTAAAGGAGCGTTTGATATGAGAAGACAAGTTTCACCTGTTGAGATTGAAGTCGAATGTGAGGAGCTTGGGCTTGATGAAGTGGAAGAGTGGATAGATACTGAAGCTGACTCGCGTGAGCTTAATCTCGTAATCGAAGCCGCAGTAAAGAAGCTCCAGCAAATCAACATTAAAAGAAAAG